>OMJP01000001.1 GCA_900299405.1 bacterium
ATTGGCGCTGTTTTTACATCCCACATCAAGTTGCACCGTGCCACAGCTGGCGCTGGCAGCATTAAAAGTTTGCCCGACTTGAGCGTTATTGCTTAAAATTACTCCATTGTCCTGGCACCCGCTACTTAGGCCAATACCATTACATTTATAGCTACTTACATACAACTGAGATCCTGCACAAGCATTCTCGCAAGCGTTTTTCATTGCTTGAGTAATAGTGATACTGGTGGAGTTGGCATTAGTGGAAACCCAGCTCGCTGTGGTACAGGCAGCACCTCCAGTTCCTGAGTTAGAGCTGCTTTGGTTATTATTTTGATTGTTTTGATTTTGGCTTGCCGGACAATCATCTGCTATATCTTGACAGCCACTAGAATTTTGCCACTGGCTTGCAGAACTACAAGTTTGCTGCAATTCTCCAGGGCATCCCAAGTTAGTAGTGCATTTAAGTTGTCTTTTATTTCCTGGACTACAGACAGGCTGCTGAGATGTAGGAACTCCTGGAAGTTGTGCATCTATACAAATTCCATTGAGACAACTCCAACCCCCTGGACAATCATTGGCAGTCTTGCACTGAGCAGGTGCTGCTTGTTGCCTGACGTCTTGCTCTTGTTGAGAAAGATACAAACCAACCGCTGCGCCAGCCAAAAGCATCATCAGCATCAAGATGCCGAGTAATAAAGAAGTTTTCTTTCTTTTTTTAGCAGGCGGAGCAGCATAGCTGGGATTGTTAGATGGAGCGGTGGGCACTAGTAATTTCGAATAAAAATACTACCAAACAGCATACAGAGTTTTATCAGGCCAGGTCAAGAGAGCGTTAAAAATCTTTAAAGGAAGAGGAGTAGTAGGGCACCAATACCTAAAGCACCTAGACCAATTTGTAGGAATTTCAGCCATTCCGCTGGCCCGGATTGAGGTAGGGTACTAGGCAAGGTAACGTTGTTTTGACCGTTAGACGAAGAATTATTATTGGAGCTAGACCCAGAATCGGCGATAGTTTGTGAATTGTCATCGCCATCGTCGCCACCGTCAGTAGAGCAAGCACTCATATCAGTGGTCCAAGCTCCGCCAGCGCTTGGGCAGCAGTAGGTGGCTCCGCCACACGATTCAGTTCTTCCCGCAGAATTACAAAGACTCTCCTGAGCAGTGCCATCAGCTTCTGGGGGAGTACAGTTTCTCAAAACCCCATCGCTTCCAGGACATTGTTCGGTACAGGATTGAGATTGTTCGTTGTTATCATCGCCACCATCATTGTTCTCATTGATTGAAGCAAGTGAGGTTGATCCTCCAGAACTTGTTTTAGGGGCTGCTGGGCTTCCTGCAACACAAGAAGTACCCTTGCATATTTCGCCTTTTCCGCAATCTGCATCTTCAGAACACTCTGCCTGGTTCGATACATTTCCACCCGTGCTACCAGCAGGAGTTGTAGGTTTTTGCATTTCACACATGCCCCTATTGTTGCAGACCTCAAGACCTCCACAGTCAGCATCAGAACGACACTCATAATCAGGAGCAGTTGGCGTTTGGGTTGTGGTAGGGGCATCCTTTTTACATGCAGGAAGACCATTACATTCTGACGGAGTATTTCCTGCAGAGATACATTCTTCACGACAAGTTGCCGATGGTCTATCTACCTTGTCTTGAGTTTGAACACAGATAGAACCTATTCCTCCTGGACTGCATCTAAAACCGCTTGGACATTGGGCATTACTGTAACACTTAATGGATGATGCCTGCTGTCTAATGTCCTGGCTTCTTTGGTTGAGATAAAGCCCGATTCCGCCACCGACGATCAAGATCAAGAGCACTACTCCAGCGATGATTTGCTTGGGAGAGAAGCGAGATTTCTTTTTTGGTGGTTGTCCTCCAGCTGGAGCATTTCCTTCTTGAGCTGGTTGCTCAGGAGCTTGGGTGGCTTCCAGGGATGGATTGGGAGTTGGATCTGGGGTTGTTGGCTGAGTGACTGGCTGATTTTGGTCAACACCACTGCCAGAACTAGCTGGACTGGGCTGATTGGTCAATGGATCGCCACCAACAACATTTATCATTTACCCGATAAGCATAGATTATTTTAAGGCTAAAAGTAAACACTTAATTTTTAGGTAAATTTTGCTGCCAATTAAAATTTGGAGAATACTGATAAATTTCTACCCAGCTTTTTTCTTGTTCCACTCTATCCAGGAGAACATAATGCTGTTTTTCCTTCAAGAAATTTTGTAAAAACCCCACTCCAAAATTCTGCGCGTTGAAGTCATTCAATCCTGCAGCATGAGTGTAATTATCTCTGATCAGCAAAATATCTATGTTTGGATCAAAAGCCTTGGTGTACCTAAAAATACAATCAATGTCTTCACAAGGAAAAGTTTGTTGACCCACATAACCAACTGGCAGTCTGAAAATCAAATGAGGAAGATCGGTGTAATAGCTGGTAATCCATGGTTGTAAAGTAATAACCAGCGCCTGTTTGTCTGCATAATGCTTTCTGAGCCAACTCGCTGCCAGTCTATTCTCGAGATAACCTTCGCTACCCCAACTCATCAAACCCTCAATACGAGAAAAATTATTGGTAATAGTCAGCAAACTCAGCATGCCGATTATAAAACCCACAATCAGCCTCACGAAACCTTTTTTCTTGTGCTGAGTGACTTTCCATAGGTTCCACAAAAATAAATAACAATATAGATAACCAAAAAACTGAATGGGAAATAAATACCTGATGTCCCAAGCAGGGAAGCCGATGTGAAAGATGATGTAGCCCGCGACAAAAACAAATGTGCTCGGCCAAAAATAATTGTTTTCTTTACGCAACTTGCGCTGAAATAAAGACAGAGAAATGCCGCCAATAGTCAGCAAATAAACAATCACATGCTGCCAATCTTCTTTTCCTCCCAGTGAATAAGATGAATAAAAAACCGCATTAGGATAACTTTCCAAAACAGACCAATCTGGCAGCAAACCCCCTCGCTCCATCACTTCTTGGAAATAAACACTACCAGCTATTTTTTGCTGGTTGTTGTAGATCAAGACCACCGCGGTCCAAAAAAGCATTACGGCAAAAGCCTTTCCAGCATTTACCAAAAATACTTTGAATTCTTGGCTTTTGCGATTTTGGGGAAGTTTTAGGAGATCGACCACCACTAGCGCCAACCAAACCACCAGTCCTTCGTAACGAACCAAAAAACTAACCGCTGACCAAAAATAAGCCCAGCCAGTTTTCTTTTTTAGCAAACTATAAAAAGCAGCCATTGTTACCGACGCGAACAAAACCTCCGACGTAGGATTGAGCGCTACCAGATAAAAAACAGGATGAGTCAGCAGCATGGCAAACGGGAAAATTGCCCAGCTACCGATTTGCTGCCAGCTAATTTTCCAAAACAAATAAGCAGCAGCCAAAGCAGCAACAATATTGATCCCGATTGCTAGGCGCACCTCTTTGAAAGCAAAATCAGGAGTGATTTTTTCGAGCAAGCCGATCAGCAACGGATTGGCTGGAGAAGCGTGAATGTTCCGAGGAAACTCCAGCGACCAGTAGTATTGGGAGTCTTCGATGTATTGAAAAACATCAGGATTGGGAACAGGAAAATAATCAATGTTTTTGAAAAGACCTACTCCGATGATCACCAACATCATCACTACTAAAGGGTTGAGGTTTCTTTTTGAAAATAAAGTTGTGAGTCGTTGCACTATCATAGATACTGATACCAATTATCATAACTAAAGTAGCGATAACATGTGTGGCATTTTTGGTTTTGTAGCCGGTGAAAAAAATAACAGTTCAGCAGCTGAGCTCGAGAAACTCGCTCGTGAACTATTTATTCTTTCTGAGTCCAGGGGAAAAGAAGCCTCTGGGGTGATGGGTATCGCTGGTGACCAATTGATTATTTCCAAGCAGCCCATACCAGCTAGTATGTTTCTGCGAACAAAAGATTTTGAAAAAATACTTGGTAATTTAATTAGCACCGACAATAAACATCGAGTAGTGGTTGGCCACTCGCGACTAGTAACTCATGGTCACCAAAACAACAATCACAACAATCAGCCAGTAGTGGTTGGTCAGCTGGCAGGAGTGCACAATGGTATTGTCATCAATGATCGGGAATTATGGAAGCTGGCAGGCGCTAAGCCGAAGAGTGAGCTGGATACTGAAGCAGCAATTGCCTTCTTGAATCGGCAAATCAAACAAGGTAGCAGTATTGCAAGCTCGGTGAGCAAGTTGTTCATTAAATTAATAGGCTCTGTTTCATTGGTAGTCTTAAGTGAAAAGGCCTCAGAACTACTGCTAGCAACCAATACAGGCTCACTTTATTGGACTGCAGTTCCCCAAAAACAATTATTTATTTTTGCTTCTGAGCACTACATTTTGCAGCGTTTATTGCGCGATCGATTTGGCTTTAGTCAGTCAAAAATTTTATCAATGATCAATCAGCTAAAAGCGAAAGAGGGGATGGTGGTCAATCTCGAAAATGGCGCTTCAAAGACTTTTTCTTTATCAAAAAATGCGAACAAAAAAAGAAAGATAAATAAATCTAAAAATAGTAAATTGTATAAAATAAATGATCAATCAAAACAGCTAAAAAATCCCATTAGAATAAGTGTTAAAAACAAGCTCTCAGATTTGCGTCGTCACGACTTTAACTACCAAAAAATCAATCAATTGCAGCGCTGTAGCAACTGCATTTTGCCGATCACCACGCCGAATATCAATTTCGATCAGCAGGGCGTTTGCAACTACTGTCGTGAGCATCAGCCGATCAAATATCGTGGCGCAGCAGCTTTGCGGAAAATCGTAGCCAAATATCGCTCCAAAGACGGTTTGCCCGATTGTCTGATTGGTTTTTCCGGCGGCAGAGATAGTTCCTATGGACTTCATTTTCTCAAAAAAGAACTGGGGCTCAACCCGATTGCTTTTACTTATGATTGGGGCATGGTGTCTGACTTGGGGCGGCGTAACCAAGCGCGGATGGTGGGCAAACTAGGAGTCGAGCACATGTTGGTAGCCGCTGACATCGAGCGCAATCGTGGCCATATCCGACAAAATATTTTGGCTTGGATGAATAAACCCGATCTGGGAATGGTGCCGCTTTTCATGCAGGGGGATAAAGTGGCTGAATACTACATCAACCGTGCGGCCAAACGTTTGGGGATTAAACTAGTAATTTTTTGCAGAGGCAACGAGTTCGAAAAAGAGGAGTTCAAAGCGGGTTACGCCGGAGTGAAGGACGCCGATCCAGGGGGAGTGATTCATGACTATTCCTTACCAGACAAATTGCGTTTGCTGAGCTATTACGGCAAACAGTTTCTCCAAAATCCAGCCTATCTCAATGGTAGTTTGCTGAACTCTTTAGCGGGTTACTGGGTGACTTACATGCAGCAACACGACTATCTTTATCTTTGGCATTACCTACCTTGGGATGAGCAGCAGATTATTGATACTCTGCGCTCCGAATACGATTGGGAAACTGCTGAAGACACCACTTCTACCTGGAGGATAGACGACGGTTCGCCAGCTTTTTACAACTACATTTACTACCAACTTCAAGGTTTTACTGAACACGACTCTTTTCGTTCACGCCAGATTAGAGAGGGAGTGCTGAGCAGAGAAGAGGCTCTGAATTTGGTTGGAGAAGAAAACCAACCGCGCTACGAAATGTTGCGCTGGTATTTCGACGTCGTTGGTCTGGATGGTCACCAAGTTTTGCAGGCTGTTGATCAGGCTCCTCGACGCTATTGATGCTGTTAGTGCTATTATGAAACCAAATCATGCCTGATAGTTATCGTCGTTTCTGGCAAGCAACTTTGGTTTTTCTGCGCCGGGATTTACAAACGCGCTATGCCAGCTCCGTTCTTGGTCCATTGTGGATAGTGCTTTATCCTTTGGCTCTAGTGGTTATTACGGTAGCGGTTTTTTCGTTTGTGTTTGGCGGTCCGGCAGAGTCGCCCACTTACGCTCTGCATGTCATCATCGGTTTTGTTCATTGGCTGTTTTTTTCGCAAAGTATTCTGAAAATTGTTTATGTCTTTCCCAACAATGAGAGCTTGATCAAAAATCACCAGTTTCCTCTGCTGTCTTTACCGGCTAGCGCCTTGTTTTCCAGACTTGTTGATTATCTAGTTGGGTTTGTTATTCTGCTGTTAGCGATGACCGTTTTGGGGCACTCGTTTTCTTTGGGAACTTTTTTGACCTTCGCATTATTACTGGCGATGCAAATGGTTTTTCAGTTTGGTTTGGGATTGTTTTTTGCGACTCTGAACTTATTGGTGAGAGATGCTCAGTATTTAGTAGAGATTCTGCTTCAGATCTGGTTTTATGCCACACCAGTGATTTATACGTTGGCCATGCTACCCAGCTCGGTTGCGAATTTGTTGGCAGTTAATCCGCTCACGACGCTTTTTTCAAGCTATCGGCAGTTGGTGCTGGGCAACACAGAAACAATAAGTTCCAATCTGAGTTGGGTGGTCGTATTGAGCTTGCTGGTTTTCATCGGCAGTTTGTGGTTTTTTGGGAAAAACAAACATCAATTTGCAGAGCTTCTTTAAGCAAAGATTAAATTTTATGTCAAAAACAGCCATCAAAATCATCCACGTTTCCAAAGCTTTTACCCAGGGAAAAAGAAGTTTGCGAACCAGCCTTAGTGAATTTTTAAGTGTTCCAAAGAAAAAACAGGTTTTACATGATATTTCCTTGGAAATTGAAGCCAGAAAAACAGTTGGCATTTATGGCTCCAATGGCAGTGGCAAAAGCACTTTGCTGAGAATCATTGCTGGTATTTTGCAGCCTGATGGGGGGGAACTGGAGGTGAATGGCAAAGTAGCGGCCGTGATTGAGCTTGGAGCAGGATTTAATCCGGAATTAACTGGTAGAGAAAACTACTTGCTGTACAGCACTTTACTGGGAATGTCGCAGCAATCGATCGAGGAGCAGTTTGTCAAAGTCTTGGAATTTTCTGGCCTGGGTGCCGACATTGATCTGCCAGTCAAACAATATTCCTCTGGTATGAAAGCTAGACTAGCTTTTTCGACTGCGGCGTTCTCTGATGCAGAGATTTTATTGCTCGATGAGGTTTTTGCCGTCGGCGACCGAGAATTTCTCGACAAAAGTCACCAACTGATGGAAAAACTAAAAAAAACCAAGACCATTTTACTCACCAGCCACAACACTGCCTTGCTGCATGGCTTTTGTGACGAAGTGATCAGGTTGGAAAAAGGCAAACTAGTCAGCAAAAACAAGTTATTTGATTTTTTCCTTGACCTGCCGGAGGGAGAGGAGTTCGTAACCAAAGTTTCTTCCAATAGCATGTATCCTTTGCTGAAAAAAATGAGCTAATCAAAGTCAGCAAAATTCCCTTCCGAAAACTGAAAGTGGGAGACACCGTGGCCGTTTATGTCGACTCTATTCAGGAGGTAGTGGTACATCGCTTGGTTAGAACGCAGAAAAACAATCAGACTCACCAAAAAGAATTTTTAAGCCAGGGAGATAATAATTTTGAGCAAGACAGTTGGTCAATTAACGCGGAAAACTATGTGGGTTTGGTGAAGAAAGTTAAGAACTAATTTTTAACCTCTTGAAGAAAACCCTCATCAAGATAGTCTGCCACCCATTCTTCAACATCTTTTTTTGCCTGTTTTTGATCCACATCGAATTCTTTGACAGTGGCGCTGACTAGCTGATCGATCGATTTTGGTTTTTTTAGATTTTCCCAGAGAAAAGAGGCCACCTCATTGAGCTGGCGCACATGTTCTTTGTTTTTTTCCAGTATGACCACCTGATTATCAATTTTTTTGGAATAAATGTCACTAGATTTAAAAACCAGCATAACTTTTGTTAGTTAGGATAGCCACTAAATTTCGAAAGGATCATGACTAGAAGCCACGAAAGGAAGAACAATTCTAATTTTTACTTTTTTGTCATTGGGCTTGATGTACTCTTTAGAAGGTTTTTTCATATTCTTGTACAAGAGCATCATAGTTTAGTTGTCAGCTGACTGTCAAGAGATTGCTCTTTTTTAACTTAAATAATAGCTTTTCTAGTTTCTGAACATACCAGGGTTGATGAAATAGGTAATCAGTTTTGTCTACTACTTTGGCACCGATAAAAGAGCCCACTCTATCTTTACAGGCTTGGCAGCTGTTGCCACATTGATAGTGATAACTAAAGTAGCAGCTCCAGGCATTTTCTAGTGGCAGGTTCAATTTTTTCCCCAGTTTAATAATTTCTGCCTTTCCCATCCAAGAGCCAAGCTGTCTTTCCAAAAATGGAGAACAAAAGTTCCACTGATTGCTGCTAGTAGCAGCGCACATAGTCACCATCGCTCCCCTGAGCGAAGTGAAGCTTTGAGTGGGGGTTATGATGCCGTCATTTGCTCCAACGCCTAAAAATATATTTTTTACATCAAGATTTTGCTCATCTTTTAATCTGGTAGATAACACTACACCATAAAAGGGAAACAAAAACGGAATAATTTTTGTTTCCAGATTGATTTTGCTTTTGTATGAAAATGAACCCGAAGCCCCTTTCTCTGAGGAAAGATTTTTTAAGATTGCTTCAGGGTGAATGCTTTCTATTGTTGTTTGTTTTAATTCTGGTGGAAAGAGACTAATGCTGTATTTTGTTGGCTTGTTGAACAGGTCGGGATATTTTTTTTCAAAAATTTTGGCGAAAAAATCTACAGCCCTCTCTTCTTTTTTTTGTCTATACTTGCCGGAAGTAAAAAAAACTGGGTGAATTTTGAGCTTGAACTCTTCCATCAGCCAGCCCCAGGCAACTATGGAGTCAATGCCTCCAGAAACCATGAGAATGGCATCTTCACCAGCTTTAGGAAATTTATAAATGTAGCCGCGCTGCTCTTTGAGAATTTTGTCAAAAGAGTTGAGCAATTCTAGATTTTCGAAGGGTCTTTCTTTGAGTTTTTTATCAAATTCTCTTCGAGATAGTTTTTGTGGCATGATGTGTATACTCTAACCTAGCAGCAAAATGAAATCACTACCGAGTAAATTTCCCCAGCGAAAACAAGGCTTTTTCCAAATTTTTTCCCCATTGAGATGGTTGACTGCTCAGTTGCGCGAATTTCGCCGAAACATTGGCTTAGGTCACGTGATGTCTTATCCATCTCATTGGGCTGCTGCCGTTTGGCGATTATTGATAGTTTTTAACCCGGGAAATTTGGGCAACTGGAGCATCAGAGGTAAAAAAATCAACAACGTTACTGGTAAGTTCGAGTGGTCGGTGTTGCAAATGATGTTGGATCTTTACCGGGTGAAAAATAAAAAAAATTGGGAGGGTTACTTTACCTCTGGCACCACGGAAGCGAATATTTATTTGGCTTGGCTGGGGAGGCGGCGACTGCAGGAGCAAGGAATTGCTTTAGAAAAAATTGGCTTACTGAGAAACTCGCTGACTCACTATTCACTGACCAAGGCAGCTGACGTGGTGGGAGTGAAAGATTTTGAGCTGCCGATAGGAAATGATTGGGAAGGTTTTGATTTGAGTTCTTTACTTTATGAGGTTAAAAAACTGAAGAAAAAAGGCTATCAGGGCTTTCTCATTCCGCTGACTTTGGGCTTTACTCTGTCTGGTACAGATGATGATATTGATGAGATTATTGGCAACTTGAGTCAGTGGGGCAAGAAAAATAAGGTGCAGTTTTTCTTTTGGATCGATGCGGCGCTAGCTGGCTTGGTGCGGCCTTTTGTAGATGATGATTTCCAGCCCCTCAACAATCCTCACATCAGTGGTATGGCAGTAGATTTTCATAAATACGGTCGAGTACCATTGCCGGCTGGTTTGGTTTTTTATAGAAACAATTTACGAAAACTGATCGAGAAACCCATCGCTTACCTCACCGAGGCAGATAGTACTTTGCTGGGTTCGCGGACAGGAGTTTCACCAGTCGCGGTGTGGGCCGAGCTGATGACCAGTGGCAGGCGTGACTATCAGCTCCGAGTGCAGAAAAATCTCAAGGAAAAACAGGCTTTTATCGATCGTTACCAGGGAGAAAAAGATTTAGAAATCGTGACAGAGGATCACAATCTCAATTTGGGGTTGGTGATTAGGAAAAACAAACGACGTTGGCAACAGTATTTTGCAACACATTACGACATTTACTTTGAAGAAGTGCTCTTAAAATTTCCCCAAAAAACCGGAAAACTGCTGATCGGCAAAGTATATTTTATGCGCTGAGCCTATTTTATTTTCCTGACAACTCCCAGACCGGAATACTCATTGGAAAGTTTGATTTTCTCGGCGTATTTTTCGTTACCAATCATTTCCTGCCAAAATTTTTTCATCTCAATATTCACCACGCTATCGGCGCGATCGTAGTCCACGTCGTGAAAGATCGCTAACCCGCCATTATTAATTTTCGGCCAGATTTTTCGGAGATCTCTTTTCACCCCGCGATAAGTGTGATCGCCATCAAAAAAAACGTAGTCAAATTTTAGTCGGGGATTTTTTTCGATGAACTCTACTGCAGTCATAACATGAAGCGATAACCACTTGTTGTGATTGGGAAGCAGATAAGAAAAGTGTTGTTCCGCGCTATCCTTTTTCCAAAATCCCTGACCGAAAAAGTGGTTTTTGTCCCGATCTTTATCGATGTCGTAACCCGCATCGACAAAATACACCTGACCACCCTGATTATCGTGACAGGCCTTGGCCATCATGTAGGGGACGTAGCCATACATCGAGCCGATGCAGAGAATGTTTCTTGGTCGCTGGTTGCGGATCAGCGAATAATGCAGCTCGCCGTAGCCGTAGTTGTGGGTGTTTTTGTCCAGATTTTGTGACAGCTGATCATTCCAGTGGTAGTCAGCACCATAGTGATCGACGACCCTGCGGTAAAAATATTTTCTCAAACTTTCGTAAAGAGGAAATAAAAATCTTTTATCCAAAAAAACAAGCAGATTTTTTATTAATTTATTAATTTCTTTCAACAACTTTCCTAGCCAGCCAAAAAAAGCATTCAGATGAGGTTTGATGCCCAGACCAAGCTCAGTTTCTTGGTAGAGTTTTTTGAGCTGTCGCATAGCTTAGTTTTTCTGCACTATTCCTAGAGCATTGACGCCATCGACAAACTCGATTTTGTTTTTATCTTTCAATTCATTCCAGAATTTCCAAACCCCAAACTCGACATCGTGATGAGTGCCTTTGGTTTTGATGTCGTGAAAGACCATGAAGCCACCGCTGGCCAGCTTAGGCCAAAACAAGCGGTAGTCTTTTTTGACTCCTTCATAAGAATGATCGCCATCGACGTAAATATATTGATATTTCCTTTTGGGAAATTTTTTGGCGTACTGAGCGGAAGTCATTACATAAGTATCGATGTATTTATTTAGCTCCCAGATGGAAAAGTGCTCGTCCGGATCATTGTCTTTCCAAAAACTAGTGCCACCCCAGTTGTTGTCATCTTCTGCTCCGTAACCTGCGTCGACGAAATCAACCTTGCCTTTCTTGATCGCCTTGCAGGCCAGGCCGCAGATCGCCGGGATGTAGCCCTGTTTTGAGCCGATGACCAGCACTCTTTCTGGCTGGAGGGAGTTGATGAAACTGGCATGGATCAAGCCAAAGCCAAGGTTGCCATTGGCGGTAATGGCGCCATGACCGAGGTGACCATCAAAGTATTTGATTAGGTGAGTGGTGTTGGCATAGTTTAGCAAGTCGTTGGGTGTAACATTCTTGGTTACTTGCTTGCCGATCAGTTTCAAATAGATGTTATATAATCCGATCAGGTTAAGAAACCTTTCCCATCGTGAAAAACCGACTTTTTTCATTTTCATACAAAACTATTCAGCCTGAAAATATTTTGTTTGTTTTCTTTTTTTTGGCTCATTTAGCTGTCAGTAATTATAAACCATATCTGGTATTGGTTTTAGCTTTTTGGGGAGTTAGTTTATGGTTACGCCGAGACTTGTTGGCCGCCACTTGGCAGACTTTTGTCGGAGCGCTGCTGTTTTATAAAGCCAGATATTTTGTGATTCCTTTTCAAGCCAGCTTTGCAGCGGCGCAGGGTTTGGTAGCCAATACGCCATTTGTTTATTATCTTGCTTTTGCTGATTTTTTGTTGCTGATTTTGTGCTATTTACTAATCAGGTGGCGGTTTGTGTTACGCAAGAGAGCTTCTCAAAAACTTCCATTCAAAGAAGCAACACTTTTGTTTGGCCTGTTGGTTCTGGGAGCAGTGACTTCTTTTACCAGCCAGTTCGCTGGAGTGAGTTGGTTCGGTTTCTGGCGAGTATTGTTTTATTTCTTGAGTTTTCTGGTGGCGAGTGAGGTTTTGCGCGACAAAAAAACCCTGACAACTACGATCAATAATTTATTGTTGTTCGTGGGGTTTAATAGTTTGTTGATAGTGTTGCAGAAATTGCACGGTGGTCCGTTGGGATTATTGATTGAGGATTTTTCCACTGCTGCTTTTGGTAGGTTTGCTGATGAGAGTGTGAGTTTGTATCGACCAGGAGGAATTTATTTTGAACCCAACTTGTCTGCTTCTTTGATCAATCTGTTGTTGCCGATAGTTTTTCTCAAGACTTTATTTACCAGCAAAAATTTTTGGCGAAATGGCTTACTACTGTTTCTCATGGCTTTGGCGCTTTTGTTCACTGCCAGCAGAGCCAATTGGATCATGGCAGTCTTGATGACGGGAGCTGGTTACTGGTTGGCAAGTCATCGTTTACGCTTGGCAGTTAATAGTCAGCAACAGCGATTGCTGAGCTGGGGTGGCGGAATTTTATTGGTTTTGCAATTGCCTCTGGTTTTAGTGCGCCTCGCCACGCTGGAGCCGGCTTTGACCAGCAGCTCAGGGGGTTTGGCCTTTCGTTTGGCACAACTCAAGCTAGCGGTTTCTTTTATGAAACAGCGCCTATTGGGCATTGGGGTTGATGCTTTTCAATACCAGATCTTAACAGACCTTCATCCAGCGGCTTATTTTTATCACTTTACCGCTCCCCACAATATTTTTCTGGAACTAGGCACAAGCCTGGGAGTTTTAGGATTAATTATTCTCTTGGTGTTTTTGTTGAAAATCTTCACTCGAATAAAAACTCTTTTAATGAATAGCTCTCTGGCAAAAGATCAGCGGTTATTGGTGCTGGGATTATCTCTGGGCTTTGCCAGCTACTGGTTGTCAGGGTTGTTTTATCCTTGGTTGTTTGCTCCGCCCCTAGCAGAGCTTTCTTGGATTATTTTGGGAATGATATATAGTAGGTCACAAAGATGATAAATCAGAGTTTTTGGTCGAGAGCCGCCAAGCAATTTTCCCGCTGGAGAAAACAGCTTGCTGTCGTTGATTTGATTTTGTTGTTTTTGGCGACCGCTTTTGTGTTTTATTTGATTTTCCGTTTTGATCGTCAGCCACAGGTGGTGTGGCTAGATCTGACTTTTGCTCGGCAGAGTTCTGACTCAAATCCTCCAGAGTATTGGCAGGTGGCCGATATCAATCCCGGAGATAAAATCTATAACTCTTTGGGTAACGAGGTAGCGGTAGTTCGTGAAGTGCAGCAAATTCCCTGGAGAGGTGGTGCTCGACTTTATACTTATTTAACCATCGAGATGGAGGCCCTCTATCAGCAAGCGCGCAAGATTTATACCGCCGGTGATACTCCGCTGATTGTGGGCGAAAACTTACCCTTGGTGATCAACAACACCGCCTACACAGGAGTGATAAATAAGGTTTACCAGCCAGGGGATCAAGATCAGTCAGGCTACCAGCAGGCTAGAGTGACGCTTTTCTGCAGAGAGTACGAAACTTGGCATGCCCAGGCAGCTGCCGAGCTGGAAATAGTCGATAACCAGGGAGAAACAGTGGTAGAAACAGTCGCTTCGCGCATCTATCCAGCCAGTGTGGCGGTAGAAACCTCGGACGGCCGACTGGTCAACGCGCTACATCCTTACAAAAAAGACTTTGAACTGGACTTGCTGCTCCACGATGTCAGCTGTGTCGACGATCGTTATTGCTTCTATAACAAAACTCAAACATTCATGGTCGGCACGGAATTATGGCTGGATTCAGGCACCACTTTCTTGGGGGAGAATTGTTCCGTGAAGAGTTTTGAGTTGGTGGAATAACAACAAAATTCTTGAGTGAAAATAAATCATTCCCAGCAGGATTGTTAACCACAGTTTTTCCCAAACACTAGCTTTTAGTTGCGAAATTGTTTCCAGTTTCTCGCTGATGGTCGGGTTTTCGATTTTGTTGTTGGAGATTTGTTGCTCTACCAGTAAATAAGCCCCAGAAGTTCGCAGCCGATGCCGATAGAAACTCAGCCAGTTGATTTTTTCTCGATGAAAGACTTTTAGCCCTGGTTGGTATTCGATCGACAATTGCTGCTCGGTCAGTTGCCAAGCTAGTTCCAGATCTGTGGCGTAGCTTAGTCGTTCATTAAAGCGCAGCATTTTTGGCAGTTTTTTCAAATCAAGCAAGCAGTTTCTGGTATCTAGTACTGTCGTTTTTTTTTGTTTGTCAGTATTTTTAGTGAGCCATAGGTCATGAAGCTTGGTCGCTAGCTCGACATACAGATTATCAGCGGGAATGCCGGTGCTACTACCTTGAATGGCAGCCAAGCTCGTTTGCTTTTTACTGGTCAGTTTTTTGATCTTAGCCAGCCAATTTTCGTCTAGCAAACAGTCATCATCAATAAAAGCCAGCCAGAGGTAGTTGTTTTTCTGCGCATAGGCCAAGGCTTTGTTTCTGGCCTGAGGAATCGAGCTCAAAGAAAGATTAAAGTATTTGATTTTTAAGTTATCAAACCTAGAAAATGACTTGGAACTAAGCGCTCGCGAACCGTTCTCCACTACTACACAGTCGATTTTGTCAGTAGCCTGACTATTGATCTCCGCCAGCAACTCCCCTAAAGACTCTTTTCGCTGGTGGGTTATGATGGCAATGATAAAATTTTTCATACTATGACGCAGTTAGTGATTATTTTTTGGGATTTAGGCATCGGTGGCGTGCAAACTAGAATTCAAGGCTTGGTGAAGAAAATTATACAGCAGCATCAAGATGTCACAGTGACCTTGTTGCTTTATGAGCGGCGAGCAAACGAAGTATCATTGCCAAAACATCCTCGAGTGAAGATCAAGACTTTTCCTGGTCCCAAAAAATTTACTTGGTTTGGGGTGAAGAAAAAATTCTGGCGTTTTACTACAGCGCAGTTTGCTTGGTGGCTTTTTCGGGAATTATGGAATAACAAACCAGCACGAATGATGACTTTTCTCAATAGAATTACCACTTACGTCATGCCCTATGTGCTGCTTAGCAAATTCATGAATTTTAAAACCAAGCTGATTATCAACGAGCCAGTAGTAATGTCGCGCTATTTGAGCCAATATGATCCCAGAATTTGGCACTGGATAACGGTCGCTAATTATCGCTTGGCTGACAAAATCATTGTGGCGGCTCAGGCTGTAAAACAGGATTTGGTAAGGAATTTTTTTGCGTCAGCAAAAAAATAGTGGTAGTTAGAAGTTGGGTAGCGAAGTTATGAAAAAAGCAGCGTTTCTTTTTTGGCATTTGGGAATCGGGGGAGTAGGTACCAGGCTGAAAGATATTGTCGAGTTTTTGAACAAACAAGAAAATACCAAGGTTAAACCAATTTTGCTACTCAAGGAAAACCAGCGAGAAATAGATTTTCCCGCTGCCAGCACTTTTTATTTCTCAGAAAAAATCAATACAGGTAGGAAGTTTTCATTTTTTTGGTGGCTGGTGCTGAAATTACTCAGCGAAAGGCCCATCTATGTAGTAGCCTTTCTGAATCGCTTTGCTTTAGTGGCAGTGATTTATAAATTACTAAGCTTGCTGAGTGGTCGACAGGTGAAAGTAGTGATCAACCAGACAGTGATGGTGTCGAATTATCTAAAGCAATACGAATCTTTTTATTGGCGCTGGCTGATTCGCTGGAGTTTTTCTTGGGCAGACATGGTGGTGGTGAATTCGGCAGCAATCAAAAAAGAGCTGATGGGCAAATATCGTCTTAAGCCGCAGAAAATAAAAATCATCCGCAGCTGGGTAAAAATTGCTCGTACCGAGAAAAAAATCAAGAAAAAATACGATGCGATGTTTGTCGGAAGACTGTCTCCGGAGAAAGGGATTGATACTTTATTGGATACTGCAGAAATTTTACGAGATCGAAAGCCTTCGTTGACGATGGCTATCGTAGGCGATGGAGATTTACGCGATTGGTTGCTAGAAGAATTAGAGCAGAGAAACTTAACCAAGAATGTTGATTACTTGGGTTATAAGAAAACCCCCCGCAACTTACTAAAAAAAGCCAAGTTATTGTTGCTCCCCTCAAGAAACGAGGGTTTACCAATGGTGATTTTGGAAGCTTACTCGGTCAGTGTGCCAGCCATCGTTACTCCTTTTTTGGGTGCTGACGAAGTAGTGGAGGACAAGATTACTGGTTTGATTGTTGCCAGGAAGAACTTTCCTCGTCAGACTGCGAAACTTTTACAGAATAAAAATCGTCTGCAGAAAATGAGTGTTCAAGCAAAAAGAAAAGCCAAAGAAGATTTTTCTCTGAAAAACAGAGATAGGTTCATCGAAGAGATTTTCAAAGACTAGCTTTTCAACCTGTTTTTCAAGATTGCCCAAAAAACCAAGATCACGAACTGGCTGTTATAAACCAGATATCTCTTCCAGAGTTTTCTGGGATTTTGCAGCAATCTGAAGAGCCACTCCAGTCCGATTCTCTGCATCCAGTTGGGAGCCTGAGCCACTCTGCCAGTGATGAAATCGAAAGCTGCACCGACGCCGATTAGGACTGCCGGTTTGAGTTTGTTCCGATTGGCAAACATCCAGTTTTCTTGGAAAGGGCAGCCAAGGCCGACGAAAACCAAATCTGCTTGAGACTTGTTAATTTCGCCAATGACCCTGAGGTTTTCCTGTTCGGGAATGGGGCGAATGGGTGTGTCGATGCCACCCACGACTTTCAGTTTGGGGAATTTTTTTTGTAGTTTTTGACCCATTTGCTGACTTTGGCCAGGTAGACCACCGAGGAAGAATACCCTCCAGCCATTTTTTGCAGCTAGTTTGCACAAACGGATTGTTAATGCTGGTCCATAAACTCGCTCTACATTTTTGAATCCTAAAAATCTCAGCAGCCAGACCAGCGGCATTCCATCTGGAGTTACCATGGCTGCTTGGTTGAGGTTTTGCCGCAGCTGCTGGCTGTGAAATGCTTCCATCACGAGGTGAGCCGCCGCCACACAAACCACCGATTCTTGGCCTTTTTCGATCCAGGATGATATTTCTTGTTCTGCGGTTTGATAATTAATCGCCGAGATTTCGTTACCCAAAATCTCTCCGTGATGCTGGTGTTTTTTGAGAGTGATTGTTTGTTGATTCATTACTTAACCGACTAATTAAATTTCTATTTCAGCTCGGTGTTTTTCCAGCCATTTAGACAATACCACCAGGCTCCAGATTTTGTCTCGATGCTGTTGTTTTCCAGAAAAATGCTCGTCTTTTATCTGATTCAAGTAGTTTTTGTCAAAAATTTTGTTCAACTTGCCTAGCTCATCGACCATGTCTTCCACGACGTCGCGCAGCTCTTTACGAAACCAGTCATTTAGAGGCACTTCAAACCCATGCTTGTTTTTCCAGGCAATTTCTTTGGGCAGATAGCATGCAGCAACTTTTCGTAACAAATACTTATTTTGGCCAAACATATGTTTATGCTTATTGGGCAAAGAAAAAGCAAAGTTGATCAGTTCGGTATCTAGAAAGGGAGATCTTGCCTCCAGGTTTTGGGTCATGCTGATCTTGTCGATTTTCATCAGTAATTGTTCCGGTAGCCAATGGTGATAGTCGGTCAGCTGCATGGCGAGCAGAGGATTGTTCCTAAAAAGCTCTGCTGATGGTTGTTTTTTCTGCGGTTGGTAGCTTGAGCCGACAACAAGCTGACCCAATTCTGCTGCCGACCAAATATTTTGTGAGGAGTAACTTTTACTCAAGGGGGTGGTGGCGCGAATGAATTTTTCCTTCCATCTGCCGGGAATAACTTTAATTAATTCCTGCCAGACTTCGCTCGGCAGCAGCGAGCTTATTTTTTTGGCTTTGAGATATCTTTGGTAACGATGGTAGCCAGCAAATAGTTCGTCAGCACCTTCGCCACTTAGGGCAACTTTGACTGATTTTCTGGCTTCTTCGACCAAGAGAAAGGTGGGTAGCACGGCGGTATCGACGATTGGTTCGTCGATGTATTGGCCGATGCTGTCGACAATTGGTCTGATTTTTTCTGGAGTGCAGGCGATTTCAGTGTGATTGGTGCCTAGTTTTTGTGCTGCCAGCTGAGAATAGCTTGACTCGTCTTCCCCAAAACCAGGAAACGAGATCGAATAAGTGCGTAGATTAGGAATCTCTTGTTTTGCCAGACAGGCAATGAGAGTCGAGTCGACGCCGCCGCTCATAAAACTGCCGACCGGCACATCTGACATCAGCCGGCTTTTGACAGCTTGCTGAATCAGAGAATCAAGTTTTTTGGTCAATTTTTCAGTTGATTCACTAGTAGTTGTGTTGCTCGTTGGCTGCCAGTATTTTTTACTGATTAGTTTTTTGTTTTTTAGCTGCCAGACTAAATAACTAGCTGCCGGCAGTTTGTTAACTCTTTTAACCAAGGTTTTATCACCAACCAGCGAACCCTCTCTGAGATACTGCTCCATCAGCAGCTTTGGTACTTTTAGTTGACTAGTTTTCCAATTAATTAGAGCCTTAATTTCCGAAGCAAAGCCCAGCGAGCCTTTTTCTCGACAGTAGTAGAGAGGTTTTTCTCCAGACTTATCTCTAGCGAGGACCAGCTCTTTCTTTTTGGTATCAACAATCGCAATAGCAAACATCCCTTCTAGCATCGAAAAAGATCGCGCGCCATGCTGATGATAGAGAGGGAGAATGACCTCGGCATCGCTGTCGGTTTTGAACTTCACTCCCTGCTTTTCTAATTTGTTTTTTAGTTCAGCAAAGTTGTAGATCTCGCCATTGAACACTAAAGTGTAATTTTTGTATTTCAGGGGATAGAGATTTTCTTGCAAATCAACGATCGCCAAGCGATTCATACCCAAATTCATTTGACTGACGTGTGTTTCACAACGCTCGTCTCTACCGCGATGCTCAATAGCTTCCAGCATTTGGGTGAGCTGTCTAGTATTTTTTGTTCCAGTAAAGCCGGCAATACCGCACATATTTTTTAGATTTTATCTTTCGCTTAATGCTATCATGGTCTGGTGCTCAATGATCGTCGCCAATCGTTGCTACTTTTTGGTTTGTTAGTTGTCCAATTATTACTTTTTTTATTGGGTGAGGTTTTCGTCAACTACTTTTTGTTTGGTCTGGGTGGTTTGTTGCTGCTGGGTTTTTCTGGCTGGCTGGATTGGCAGAGATGGAAAAAATACTCTGGACTGGCAATAGCGTGGCTGCTGCTCTGGTCTGGTTTATTAATTAGCGCTACTAGTACTGTTAGTTTTCCGCTCACTTTGCATGAGTTGGTTCGTTATTCTTGGCTCTCAAGTTGGTTTTGGTTTCTGCTCTTGCTGGATAGAAAGAAGTTTTCTTACAAAGAATTTCTTTTTGGAGTGTTATTGACTGGCTTAATCATGGTAGCCATCAGTTTTGTTTTTTATCTTTTACCAGATCAGTCTAGATTGCTGCCAGGCATGAACTTACTTTATCCGACCTATGGACACAATCATTTAGTTGCGCTTTTGCTGCTGATTATGCCGTTGAGTTGGTGGTTGGTGTGGAAGTTTGCTAGCAACCAGATTTATTTATTAGTACCGGTGGTGTTTTCTTTAGCGATATTGTTTAGTTTTGGCAGGGTAGCAACGGTTTTGGGATTAATTCAGCTGGTGGCTGTTTTCTATTGGTTTAAACGTATTAGCAAAACAAAGCTTGATTTTTGGTCAGGATATTTACGCAAAACTCTGGTTTTGTTGTTGGTGGTTTTTGGTTCGGCCGTGCTGCTCAAATCAGCACTGTCGTTATGGTTTATTTGGCACCCTGGGGCTGACTGCCCAGCCCCTATATTGGTAAAGCAGCTATGTAAACCGATCGCTGCTGAAGCAAGGCCTCATTATTGGCAGCAGGCCTCACTAGTTTGGCAAGATAATTTCTGGACAGGCAGTGGCCCCGGAACTTACTCGATTGCTGTCAAGAAATTCCAAGCTACACCTCACAATTTCAGCATCTATGCGCACAACATTTTTTTACAAAATCTAGCCAATCTGGGATTAATCGGCGGCGGATTATTTATGGCCTGGTTTTTATTATTTTTTTACCAGGCCAGAAAAATCGTCAAAAAAATCTGGGAAACTGCATTTCTCAAAAAAACCTCTCCATGGCAGCTAGCTGTTTGGTTGGGATTACTGACTTCACTTTTCAATTTCATGATTGATTTCGACTGGGAATTCATCGGCATTGCTAGCGTTACGTTACTGCTACTGGCTTTATTGATCGGCGAGGAAAGTGATTCTTTCAATATCTCTGAAAAACTCGCCAAAGTTTTCCAGCCAGTTTTTCGTTTGTTTTATCGTTTTTGGCTGATTTTATTAATATTGGTAGCGGGAGTATATTTAACCACTGAGGCCCTGATTTTCGCCAAACAACCCAGTAGGGCTTTCCAACTTTTTCCCTATTTTTACTGGCAAAGATCTTTTTATGAAGCCAAGGCAGATTTGAGTGAGTCAGAAAAACAGCGGTTACTGAGCGTTTATCAAAATCATCCCGAGATTTATTTGGTGTATTTGATTCAGACCAAAGATCACGAAGAAATTGTCAGGCTGAAAGATCGGCTATATGAGCTCGATCCTTGGAGCTGGTCACTGCAGGACAACATCGATATTTATCTCAAGAGCAGTCAGTGGGAGGCGGCCGAGCAGCAACTGGTGAGAAAGTATGATTTTTGGCAGTTAGCCGAAGAGAGAGACGGCCACGAAGTCTCGCACGCCAATAAAGCTCAGTTGGCCGAAGATGCTTTGTTGTTGGCTGATGGCTTTTACAGGGAAGGAAATCCTACCAAGGCAGCCAAATACTACCAATTGGCGCAAACCCTCGACCCTTGGTCATTGGACAGCCATCAGCCAGTATTTACTAACCTGCCGCTGAATTATGAAAACCAACTAATCTTTTTCGGCAAGTTAGCGAGAGTAGAGGGGGAGTATCTGGGTCAATACCGCGAGCTTTATTTCGATACTTATTTCGCTTCTTTATCTCAGGCTGTCGCCCAGGGGCAGTTGGGCGACCTAGAAACTCATGCCGCCAATTTATTATCCTGGTCCCCTTGGGGTGGCAATCAAGTTTGGGAGCAACTAGGTCAAGCTTTGCTAAATCAAGCCAGCAACTATCAGCGCATTGGAGAATATCAGGCGGCTCAGGACCGTTTGCAAAAAGCTGTTGCTCTGCAAAAAATCGTAGTAGAGCATGATGCTCCCAGCTGGTTTGTTCAGGAGAGATTGGCTCGCCAATTGATTACCGTTGGCAACAATTTAATTTTTTCTAGGCCAGCAACTACGTTGTCGAACTATCACCAGGCTCAAGCGTTAATGCCGTGGGCACTCAGCAACAGCAATCTCTGGTTCACGAACACCAAGCCCGCACAATTAACCACCGATCAGCTCCAAGCTTACTTTTCAGACCTTGAGCTTATTGTCAGTGACGACGGCTGGCAAAAGGATGCTCATTCGCAAATTGCTGCAGACCTGGTGGGCCGCCTAATTGAAGAAAAAGACGCTCAACAAGCACTAAATTTCGCCCGAGAAATTCCAAATTGGGAGCTGCTGACTTACCAACCCAGAGAGCAGCTAGAGCTCCAGTTGCTGTCTATGAAACAGAGTAGTGAGGAAGAGGGGGATCAAGAAACCGCAATAATTTTAGATCAATTATTAAGACAAATTGTTCCTGAGCATTATTAGCTTCCGAGATTAAAGAATTTCCCCAATAAGCGGCGGAAGGTTTTGCTGATTAGAGAAAGTTCGTAGTCAACGCCTCCCTGATTCAAAGTTTGTTTCTCCCATTTTTGCCACTGCTGCAGGCTGACATTGTTGGTCAGGCGAACGCTCCACTCCGAAAAAATTCCCGGGCGAACTTGTTCCCGCCACTTCCTCCAGCTTTGAGGGAGTTTTTTGGCTTCATTGATCGGTAGCGGCCTTGGTCCCACCAGGCTCATTTCTCCCTGCAGAATGTTGATTAGCTGGGGCAATTCATCCAAACCACAACCGGCCAAAAACTTTCCTATTCCCACGAAGCGGGGATCATGGCGCAGTTTGAACATTGGGGCCGGCGCCTCGTTGAGTTTCAAGTACTTTCCCTGCAGTTTTTCTGCATCACGTTTCATGGTACGAAATTTATAAATAGTGAATGTCTTGCCAGCTTTACCCATTCTTTTTTGCCAGAAAAACATCGGCCAGCCAGCGGTCAGCCAGATTGACAGTCCGACACCAACCAGCAGCGGGCTCAAAACCACCAACACTACCAAACTAACCACGACATCAAGCAGTCTTTTTGACCAGGAAAAATAAAAGGGATGAATTTTCATGAATTTACCTCTGGGGTTTTGCTCGAAAATTGGACATCAGTATGATATACTTCTCGAATCCTAAAGGAAAGGGGACCACATTTTTATGGCCAAAACAGTAAAAAGTAGCGCTAAAAAATCTAGTAAAAAAACAACTAAAAAATCAGCAGCACCAGAGGAAAAAGCTGCTAAGGAAACTCCCAAAAAGACTTCCCAAACAGAAAAGAAAACATCGAAAAAAACAGCCGCTGGCAAACCTCAAACCATGGAGGAATTGCTCGCTCAGGCTGATTATGATCTTGTCGTTCCCCAAAAGGGTGACGAAATCAAAGGTAAGATTACTGCCAAAAATAAAAAGTCTTTGACTGTCGACCTTGGTGCCAAAACCGAGGGCGTAGTGGCAGACAAGGAGTTTGATTTTGCTTTGGAATTTATCAAAGATCTGAAGGTCGGGGACGAGATCACTGCTTTGGTAGTGTCTTCGGAAAACGACCGTGGCCAGGTGGCTTTGTCTTTGCGCAGCGCTGCCTCTGATGCCAAATGGGAATACTTCGAAGAAGCTCAGGAAAAAGACGAGGAACTAGATGCCAAAGGCCTGGAAGTGAATCGTGGCGGCTTGATCGTCGAGGTCAATGGCGTACGTGGCTTTGTGCCTTCTAGTCAATTTGGTCGCGAGTTTGTCGGCAAGATTAATCAGCTAGTGGGCGAGACTTTCTCGGTCAAAGCAATTGAAGTGGATCGTGAGAAAAACCGTCTGATTTTCTCTGAGCGTCATGTCAGTGAGGCCAAAGAATTGGCCCAAAAGGACGAGGCTCTCAAACAGGTCGAAGCAGGCGAGATTTACGAGGGTGTGGTTTCAGGCGTGATGCATTTTGGTTTGTTTGTGACGGTCGAAGTGCCGGTCGCTGAAGCCGAAAAAGATAAAAAAGCCAAAGACGATGAAAATGTTGGCTACGTCGAGGGTTTGATTCACATCTCAGAAATCAGCTGGGAGAAAGTCAACCACCCCAAGGATTATCACGGAGTGGGCGATCGCTTGAAAGTCAAAGTGCTCGGTATCGACGAGCGCACCAACAAGCTCAATCTCTCGATCAAACAATTGATTGATGATCCCTGGATTACGATCGGCGAGAAATATCCCTCAGGAACGACTTTCACTGGCAAAGTTACCAGAATCGAATCTTTTGGTGCTTTTGTGAACGTGGAGCCTGGAGTAGATGGTTTGATTCATTCCAGCAAGCTTGATCCCACCAAAGAGCTCAAGCCAGGTGATGAAGTGACGGTCAACGTCGAAAACGTGGTTCCCGATCAGCGTCGCATGAGTTTGAGTGTGGTGCTAACTGAGGCGCCAATGGGATACAAGTAAGGCCAAATTTTTCCCGATGGTCTCGTATTTTTCTCTGGGAAATGTTATAATACGACTATGGCAAAACAACGAATGATTGTCACTGACGACCAACTGCTCATCGATATGGATCTATTATTCAATGCTATCCGCGATGCTGGTGGCGACTGGGAAAAAGTCGAATCAGATATGAATGAATATCTGGCTTCCATCCAAGCAATGTCCGATTCAGCAGAATAAAAAGACGAAAAGTTAATATGGCAGAGAAAAAAAAGATTCCTCCTTATGTGATTACTTGTGGGGACGAGGGAGTGCAGATCAATCATGGCACTCGCTTGGCTTTTGCAGGTAGTGGTTATGGTTTGGAGGGCTTTTCAGAGGCTGTCAAAGCACTCAAGAAACTGCTCAAAACTGAGATCAGAATTGCTTCCAACCAAGAAAATGATTGGTTCAAAGCTCAGCTTGATCTTAAGGATTGGGAGCAGGTCAATGCCTCTGCTCAACAGCAGGTAGAAGCTTTGGCTGATCAAGAAAAACTACTTTACGCTGGTTATTTGCCTTTTGCTGATCCCCGCAAACTAAAACATGACATCAAGGGTCACATGGTGCGTCCCAAAAGAGTCCACGTGGCGAACAAGATCTGTTTCACCCTTGGTGGTGGAGAGCAGGTCTACAATCTTGGTTGTTATCGAATCTCTGCTGACTGGGCTGGCAGTGTACCGAAAAAGGTTGCCGAAAATCTGATTTTACCTCAGGTGAAATTCTACGAAAAAGTAGCTGGTAAAAAATTAGCTCTTTTCTACGAACTTGGCGGCGAACTAGACGAAAAACTCGCTCAAAAAAACCTCAAAATGCTCCAGAAAATCGGCTTGAAAAAGCTGGAAGAGCTCCCCGAAAGAGGTTAGATCCCCCCAATTTTCTGCTTGAAGATACTCGAGAAAGAGTTACAATTTCCTTTTCTATTATTATTTAGATGGGAAAGCTTTCATGACAGAAATTCCAGCCCCAGAAGGAGCAAAAATGACAGATCAAGACCAAGCACGTAAAGAAATTGGTGAAATCCCCACAGAAGTAATCGAGCACGTCAAGCGGATGCGCGTGCCAGTAGACAACACCGGCGCCAAATGCGTCGATGGTGGGTACCACGAAAACGAGGCAGTAGGAGAGATGGCAATTCCGGGAGGACACCTGGGTGTTTCGATGGCGATGTTGAAACTAGGTTTTTCTCCTCGAGAGGCTTTTGATTTGGTTGATGCTTATGTCGAAGATAATGGTGGTCGTTATGGCTGGCACACTGACACTCACGAAGGTCAAGATGGAGTAGAAACCGGTTGTGGTCATTGTAATGCGGCTATCAAACAAGCAGAAAAATATGGCCTCAGTGGACAAAGCGTTCAGGAACTGCTGGATATTGTTCGCGCCGAGCAGGAATCAGGAAACCACGAGATGGAATTAGTAGTTTTAGACCGAGAGCACGATGAGCATGGCATTTTGGTCGTGACTGGCACAAAAGAAACAGTCAAACCTTGGGATGAAGAGCGCAACATTCAGTTCTTCATCTACGACCAAGCTCGACATCAAGAATTTCTTCGAGGTATGGCTCAATACCTGAGGGAACAAGAAGGTCTTGAGGTCAGATACGAAGACCTCGTGGAAGCATCAGACAGTGAAACTAATGCCACTTTGGGGCTGCTCGCCTCAAGCAAAGGCAAGCCAATGTACGCAGTGAATGTCGATGGCCAAAACCCAGAGATCAGCTATCTACAAGATGCGCCGGTGATTGAGTAGTTTTTGCCCCGGAAAATCACTTGCATTTTCCTCGACCTCTGGTTACAATAACTATTCTCTGTTCGGGAAAACAGAAAATTGACATTCTTGCTGCGAGTTTTACTCGAGAGCAGAATCCCTCACCCGATTAAATACAAGTGAAGAAACCGATTAGGCCTTGGTTTTGTTCGGCTTTTGCTCGGCAAACCAAAGGGGCCCTTAGCTCAGTTGGCTAGAGCGCCACATTTGCAATGTGGAGGTCAAGGGTTCGAGACCCTTAGGGTCCACAAGTAGTGAGAGGCTATTGATTATTCGTTCTGGACACACTCACCGGTGACAGTCGAGAGCGAATAATGAGTAGCTTGACTACTTAACCCGCCTAACGGCAGGTAAACTGTTCTTTAAAAAGTGAAGAGAAAATTAATTGTCTAAATACATTCGTCGAGAATGTTAATAAATGAATTAATTTCGCTAATTATGTAACTTAACGCAAATAGTGGATGCCTTGGCTTATCTAGCCGATGAAGGACGCTAAGCCCGCGATAGTCGCCGAGTAGCTGGCCCAAAGCTATGATCCGGCGGTTTCCGAATGGAGTAATCCGGTCATGAGAGATCATGACTGCTATCCTGATTTATCAGGATGGGGGTAACCTGGGGAACTGAAATATCTAAGTACCCAGAGGAAAAGAAAACGTAAGAGATTCCCTTAGTAAGCGACGAGCGAACAGGGAAAAGCCTAAACCAGCCTTCGGGCTGGGGTTGCAGGACTTCAATATTGGATTTTTGAGAATAGTAGAACACTGTGGAATAAGTGGCCAAAGAACGTGAAAGCCGTGTAAACCAAATTTGATAAAACCATAGAAGATTCCTAAGTAAGCTGGGAGACGGCAAACTCCCTTCCGAATCTGGGGTGACCACACTCCAAGGCTAAATACTAGATAAGACCGATAGTGAACGAGTACCGTGAGGGAAAGGTGAAAAGAAGGGCGGAAGGCCCCATGAAATAGAACCTGAAACTATTTGCTAACAATCAGACAAAGCCCGCTAGTCGGGTAATGTCGTGCCTATTGAAGAATGAGCCAGCGAGTATTTGACACCTGCTTTGGTTAAGGCGTTTCGCGCCGAAGCCATAGTGAAAGCGAGCCTTAATAGGGCGTTGGTAGGTGTTGAATGACCCGAAACCAGGTGAGCTAACCATGACCAGGGTGAATTTCTCCGAAAGGAGGAAGGAAGCCCGCACCGTTGTATGCTGCAAGATGCTCGGATGAGTTGTGGTTCGGAGTAATATGCTAATCGAACTTGGAGATAGCTGGTTCTCCCCGAAATATATTTAGGTATAGGGTCACGTTAAGTTTGTAAGGGGTAGAGCACTGATCGGGTGTTTGGGAGGAAACTTCCAGCATCTAGTCAAACTCCGAATACTTACAAATGTTTCGTGGCACTCAGTATCCGGGAGCTAAGTTCCGGAGGCAAAAGGGTAACATCCCAGACCTACAACTAAGGTCTCTAATACATGTTGAGTGGCAAAGGAAGTGTGTGTCCTAAGACACCTAGGAGGTCGGCTTAGAAGCAGCCATCCTTTAAAGAAAGCGTAACAGCTCACTAGCCGTAGGGCGCATGCGTCGAAAATGTAACGAGGCTGAAACATGTAACCGAAGTTTAGGATCCGATTTATCGGATGGTAGGGGAGCGTTCTGTGTGCGTTGAAGATGTCCCGTGAGGAGATGTTGGAGCGATCAGAAGTGAGAATGCTGGCATGAGTAGCGAGATTGGGGTGAGAATCCCCAACCCCGAATGTCCAAGGTTTCCGCACCCACGTTCGTCGTGTGCGGGTTAGGCGACCCTAAGGTAAGCCCTGCTAAGCAGGGGTAGCCGATGGATTACCGGTTAATATTCCGGTCCTTGGTATAACTCATTTGACTTGGGTAGTGACGATAATGGATAGGAGGCGCTCGGAAGTGAATTTCGAGTCCAAGCAGCAAAGCAGTTTTGACAGGCAAATCCGTCAAAGCGTTTATCTGAGCTGTAATGGGGCTTTTGTTACTTCGGTAACAATGGCTGCTTTTGATTTCAATATCCTAGAAAAGCTTCGCAAGGAGAGTTATATCAAATCGTACCGACAACCGACACAGGTGGACAGGTCGAGTAGACCAAGGGGAGCGAGAGAAAGTAGTTTAAGGAATTCGGCAAAACAGCTGGGCGTAATTTCGAAAGATGCCCTTCCGTTTGTCTTCGGATAAACGGACACAGCAAAAGTCGTAGGGTTGACTGTTTAACAAAAACACAGGTCCATGCAAACTCGTAAGAGGAAGTATATGGGCTGAAACCTGCCCGGTGCCGGAAGGTTAATTGCGAGGGTTTTTCCACTTCGGTGGACGAGCCTTCAATCGAAGCCCCGGTGAACGGCAGCAGTAACTATAACTGTTCTAAGGTAGCGAAATTCCTTGTCGCTTAATTGGCGACCCGCACGAAAGGCCTAACAAGCCCTACACTGTCTTGAACTATTACTCGGCGAAATTGAAATGGCCGTGAAGATGCGGCCTACTAACAGCAGGACAAAAAGACCCCGTGAAGCTTTACTACAACTTAACACTGATTTTGTAAATGGAATTGTCTAGGATAGGCGGGAGTTTCGGAATTTAGTTCCGGAACGCCAGTGTAATACCGCTCGTTTTATTTATAAAATCTCACTTACTTGACTGCAAACGTCAAGAGGGACCCTGTTTGGTGGGTAGTTTAACTGGGGAGGTTGCTTGCTAAAAGGTAACGCAAGCGCGCAATGGTACCCTTCGCCTGGATGGAAATCAGGCTGGACGTGCAATAGCATATGGGTGCTTTACTGTGAGGCATACAGGCCGAGCAGTTGCGAAAGCAGGTTATAGTGATCCACCTGAACTTTGTGGAAGGTTCGGTGCTTATCGAATAAAAGCTACTCCGGGGATAACAGAGTCATCTCGCCTAAGCGTCCCTAGCGTCGGCGAGGTTTGCTACCTCGATGTCGGCTCATCGCATCCTGGGGCTGAAGAAGGTCCCAAGGGTTTGTCTGTTCGCCAATTAAAGCGGTACGCGAGCTGGGTTCAGACCGTCGTAAGACAGGTCGGCCTCTATCCGCTGTTAGCGTTAGATAATTGAGGAAATTTGCCCCTAGTACGAGAGGACCGGGGTGAGGGAATCCCTAGTGTTTCTGTTGTCGCTGTCAAGCGCATCGCAGAGTAGCTACATTCCAAAGGATAATCGCTGAAAGCATCTAAGCGAGAAGCCCCTTCCAAGATTAATTATCTCCATTAGACCCGTGGGAGACTACCACGTTGATAGGCGGTCAGTGTAAGGCTGGTGACAGTTTTAGCTAAACCGTACTAAGTGTCGATCGAACATAATTAGCAAATTATTCATTTTATGCATTCTCCAATTAACTTCGGTTAAAGAAAGAGTGTGAAAGACAATTTCTCTTCACTTTTTAGGGAACACGTTCCTTAAAATAGGCTTAAAAAAAGCCAGCTTGAAAAAGCGTTTTATTCTGGTCTCTAGAGCGAGGTGGAACCAACTCTTCCCATCCCGAACAGAGTCTTGAAACGCCTCAGCGCTGACAATAATGTTCCCTCGTTGGAATGTGAAGATAGGTCGAGGCCAGAATAGAGCGCTTTTTTTACAACCCAAAAACGAAATACAAGAACAGCCCGGTGGTGAGGGCGAGGTGGATCCAGCCGAGAGAAGAGATTTCTAACTCCAGGGGAGTGATGAGGGTTTTTTTCATGACAGAGATCTGGCGGATGATGACAAACGCAAAGGCGAAGTAAAGCAC
>OMJP01000002.1 GCA_900299405.1 bacterium
GCGGTTATTTTTGGTGCGCTGGCCACTTACACTTATTTTTCGATCCGTTTTGTTTGGCCGGTTTTGTTGGTTTTGGGATTGTGGTTTGTCAGTGATTTACAAAAAAAGACTATCAAAGCAGATTTGGGCAAGCTATTTGGCCAGTTAATTGTCAGTTTATTGATTTATGCTGCTTTGATTTTCCCGATCTTTCGCTCACCTCTATATGAACCTAGTCAGCAATTCCGCCTCAGTGCTACATCAGTTCTTAGTAGTCATGATTGGGCGCTGGAGGCGAATCAATATCGAGAACAGGCAGGCAACACCTTTATCGATCGGGCTATCTATCATCGCCATCTGTTATTACTTAGAGAACTGACTAGTAATTATGCCGACCACCTAGATCTAAGCTATTTATTTTTCCAAGGAGATGATAACTTGCGACACGGCACCGGTCAGCATGGGTTGTTCTTGTCGGCAATGTTGGTTCCTTTTGTTGTGGGCTGGTATGGTTTGGCAAATAGAAAATATTGGCGGCAAGGTTTTTTGTTGCTGGGTTGGTGGTTGATTGCTTTGCTGCCAGCCTCCGTTCCGGAAGAAACGCCTCATGCCTTGCGTTCGCTCAATGCTCTTGTTCCCCTGACAATCGTCATTGGCTGGGGAGTTTGGCAGCTGTGGCGCTGGTTTGAACGAAGCAAAACAAGTGCGTGGTTTAAGAAAAGCTTGTTACTAATTGGCGCTCTATGGTTAATGGTGGGTTTAAAAACTTTTGCCAGTGATTACTTTTTAGTTTACCCGGCTCGGTCAGCCGCTGAATGGCAAGACGGCTATCGGCAGCTAGCTCATGAAATTTGGCAGCAAAAAAACGAAGCAGGCGAAGTTTGGGTTGAGCCCTTCGACGATCGTTTCTATTTATGGTTGCTGGCTTATGAAATGCCTGTTGAAGAAATCCAGAAAATTGAGTTTGAAAAATATTTAACTAGAGATGTGGCAAATATTAAACTAGACTTTATCACGACTTATGAGCTCAATGGTTTTGAAAAGACGCTGCTGTTGGCGGGCAGGAAAAAGTTTATAGAAGAAGAGCTAAAATATTTAGGTCCTGCCAAACTTAGTGAAACAAAAATCATTTATCCGACCGCCTCGCAGGAATTGTTTATGACTGCTCTTATCAACCCCATCCATGAAAATTAAACAAACTTCTTTCTGGCTGATAATCATGGTGTTTTTGGCTTTCTCCTTGAGATTTTGGCGATTGGACAGCCTGCCCAGTATTCTGAATCGTGATGAGGCTGCACTGGCTTACAACGCCTACTTACTCCAAGAAGTTGGTCAAGACGAATGGGGTCGCAGTTGGCCGGTGGCACTTGAGTCTTTTGGTGATTACAAATTGATTGGCTACCCAGCCAGCTTAGTGCCGTTGTTTTCTGCGTTTGGAGCTTACGACTGGGTTGTGCGTCTACCATCAGCCTTGGCAGGTACGACCTTAGTGCTGTTGGTTTTTTACCTTGCCAGACAACTGAAACTCAAAGAACCAGCTGATTTATTTATGGCGGGTTTGGTTGCTTTCTCTCCAGTGTTTGTGTTTTTCTCGCGCATGGCATTTGAGGCAAATTTGGCTTTGAGCTATTTGGTGGCTGCTTGGTTGCTGGTTCTGCTAATCAAAGATCAGGCGAGGTGGTGGCATTATTTGTTGCTGGCTTTACTGTTAGTTTCGGCAACTTTGACTTACAACACACCGTTGCTACTCATTCCGGTGCTGATGGTTTATGCCTGGTTAGTTTTTCCCAAAAATTCTAGAAAAGAGTTACTACTTACAGAGGGGGTTTTGTTGATAGTTCTTTTGGGAGTTGGCTGGTTGTTGTTGCCGATTTTACGTCAAAAAAGCGGCATCACCATTTTTACTGATGAAACAATTTGGAGTCAGTGGATTGCTTGGCGCTCAAGCTTAAGCGGAGTTTGGCAGAATATTTTGGGCAATCGCTATGTTTATTACCTAGCAATCATGGGTAAAAACCTGGCTGCTTCTTTTTCTCCACAGTTTCTAGTTACTAATGGCGGTAGCCATCCTTGGCACAGTTTGCCGGGAGTGGGGCATATTTTTGCTATAAGTTATGGTTTGGCGGCGGCAGGAATAGCCAAGTTGGGACAGACTGTTTGGCTGGCTCGAAAAAAACTAGGCGAAGCAAGACAAGAGCTAGGCTTATTGTTTTTGTTGTTTGCTAGTCTGGCGCCAGCGGTGGTAACGGTTGATGCCCCTCACGCCACTCGCAGCCTGTTGTTTTTTGTAATACTACAAGTGATGGCAGCCATCGGCGCTGGCGCCCTGGTGAACTTAGTTAAAAAACAGCAACAGCACACAACCTGGTTATTGTTAAGAGCAACAATCTTTATCTCAGGAGTTTTATTTGCCAGGCAACTGTTTGCAAATTACCCTCAACAACAACAAGCCCTACAACCAGGCTTCGATCAGTTAATCCAAGTGGCAGACCACCAATATCCAGAGCAAAAAATTGCGATCGTCGACCCCGCTGGCTATCATTACGTTCTTTTGGCTTGGTACTTGAAGTTTCCGCCAAACGAATATTTCAATACCGTTGTCCGCCAGCAGCCAGACCAAATTGGTTTTCGCTATGGAGAACAACTGGGTCGTTATCATTTCATCGGTCAGGCAGGAGATCGATCCCCAGAGGAAAAAATCTTGATACAATGGTCACCAGCCTCAGGAGGCTGGCAAATGGAGAGCTATGAGTAAAAAATCAGCAAAAATCTCAGTGGTTTTGGCTACTTACAATGAAGCGGCCAATATCGAGCGCTGCCTCAAGGCAGTCAAAGAACTCGCCAGCGAAATCATCGTGGTGGATGGCAGCTCGAGTGACAACACCAGAGAGCTAGCCAAAAAAATGGGTGCTAGAGTAATCAAGACCACCAATAAAGCCAACTTTCATATTAATAAGCAAATGGCCATGGATGAAGCCAAAGAAAAATTGGTTTTACAGCTCGATGCTGATGAGGTCGTTGATGACGAATTAGCTAAGTTCATTCAGCAAACTGCTGACCAGCTAGCTCAAGGAGAAAAGCTTCCAGCAGTGGCCTGGCAAATTGCTCGTAAAAACTTATTTTTAGGCAGATGGTTAAGTAAAGGTGGTCAGTATCCCGATCCAGTGATTCGCCTTTATCTCAATGGCAAAGCCAAGCTTCCTCAGGCAGATGTTCACGAACAGATGAAGGTAGACGGTGAGGTTGCTTGGGCCAAGGGGCACTTATTACACTACGCCAACCCCGCCTTCAGCGATTATTTACGCAAATTCAACACTTACACCTCTTTTACTGCTGGTTTGTGGCAGGAAGCGAAGCTGCCACTTTCTTGGTGGAGAGCACTTTACTATTTCACTATCAAGCCTGTAGCTGTTTTTCTTAAATTATTCATTCGTCACAAGGGCTTCGTCGACGGCTATCCAGGGTTTGTGTTTGCTCTGATGAGCGGTTTACACTATCCGGTAGCGTATCTAAAGTTTTGGGAGTTAAAACGGCAATCATGAAGGTGCTCATCAACGTTCAACCACTTTCCTCAGGTCACGCTATTCGCGGCGTGGGAATGTATACCCGTTTCCTAACTCAAGCTTTGGAGCAGCAACCCGATATCGAGGTGTTGCGCTCTAGCTTAGTTGATAAGCCAGGAAAAGTCGATGTGGTTCACTATCCCTTTTTTGATCTATTTTTCCCGACCCTGCCGGTAGTAAAGCTGGCCAAAACAGTAGTAACCATTCATGACGTGATCCCGCTGATTTTTCCCGACCATTATCCGATGGGTAAAAAGGGCAAATTGGCTTTCGCTCACCAGAAACTAGCCCTCAAGACCGTGGCTGGCATCATCACCGATTCTCATGCTTCTAAACGAGACATTGTTGATCATTTAGGAGTGAGCGAAGACAAGGTTTTTGTCGTGCCTTTGGCGGCCAATCCTTTTCTCCAGCCAGTCACGGACAAAGAATTGTCCTCCGCCAAGAGAAAACTAAAATTACCCAAAAATTACATCCTCTATGTTGGTGACATTAACTACAACAAAAACGTGCCTCAACTGATTAAAGCGCTCAAGTTTTTACCTGATAACATCAAACTAGTTTGTGTCGGAAAGAATTTTGTGGAGCAAGATATTCCTGAGTGGCAAGCGATTGAGGCCCAGCTAGCCTTGAGTGACGTGGCCGACAGGGTGAAGTTTTATACCGAGATTTTGAGCGACGATTATCAAAGCTTGTCAGCGATTTATTCTGGAGCCCTTGCTTATGTCCAGCCCTCACTCTATGAAGGCTTCGGTTTGCCATTGCTCGAAGCTATGCGCTGCAAAGCTCCAGTAGTGGCAGCGAGAAATTCTTCCCTGATCGAGGTCGGTGACGAGGTGGTAGAGTTTACGGACAACACCGCTGAAGATATTGCTAGAGGAGTGAACCAAGTGTTGGAGCTGAGCAAATCAGCTAGAGCAACCATGATCGCCAAAGCTTTAAAATGGGAACAAGAATTTACTTGGAAAAAAACCGCCCAGGAAACAATTCAGGCATATAAAACGATATGAAAAAAACGACTTGGCATTTTCGACATTGGTGGTGGGCAGTAGTTTTACCAATCTTGGCCCTCATTTGGCCGTACTTGCAAGTTGGCGTGCCTTACACCCATGACGGTGAGAATCACCTGGCCAGGTTTGCCAATTACAAAATCGCGGTGCGGGAAGGGCAAATTCCTCCACGCTTTGCTCCCAACCTGATGAACCACTATGGCTATCCAGTGTTTAACTATAACTACCCGCTAGCCAATATTTTATCGCTGCCCTTTAATGTATTGGATATTAACTATGAGCTGACCTTCAAAGTTTTAGTAACAGCGGGATTACTACTTGGTTCTTGGGGTGTCTGGCGCTGGCTCAGTTTGTTCAAGTTCGAAAAATTTGCTAAATGGCTGGCGGTCGGTGCCTACCTGGTGGCTCCGTTTACTGCCAATCTGATTTATGTTCGAGGCAATATCGGCGAGCTGATGGCTTTGGGCTTATTTCCCTGGCTGCTGTACCTTAGTAAAAAAATCTCACAAAAAAAGAAAATTTCTTGGTGGTGTGCCGTGCCGATCATCAGTGCCTTCCTCCTATCCCACAACGTGGCTGCCCTGTTTGGTGTGGGACTGTGGTTGCTTTACAGCTGGTATGAACTAGTAAAAAACAAACAACTATGGCAACAGTGGGGTAAGTATTTTGGACTTTCATTGCTGATAACTAGTTGGTTTTGGCTGCCTGCTTTGGCGGAAAAACCACTAGTAGTGTTAGACAACACTCCCCTGAGCAGGGATTTCGCTCAGCATTTTGTGAGCTCTTCACAGTTGATCTCTTCGCCGCTGGAGTTTGGTTATTCATTATTAAGTCAAGTTGACACCATGAGCTTGTCAGCTGGCTTGCTAGGCTTGGCGGGCTTATTTTTGGCTACAATCTGGTACCTAAAAATCGGCAAACAGGCCAGAAAAGCCGAGCGCTGGTGGTGGTTTATCTTAATTGGTTGGTTGCTATTGATTTTCCAAACCTCGATTTCTTTTGAGATCTGGAAGCGAATTCCCTTGGGTTCATTTATTCAGTTTCCCTGGAGATTGAGTCTGTTTTTCGTGGTTCTCAGTTTGCCACTCGTCAGTTTGACAGCCATGTTGGCCAGGGGCCTTCGTTGGTTATTGCTTTTATTATTTGCCTACCAGTTACTAGCTATTTGGCAGCTACAACCAGCAGATCGTTTACACAAAGAAATCATTGATTATGATCTTTTTTCACAAAGCACCAGCACCTTACATGAAAATCTTCCCAAAACTTTCACTTACCAAAACATCGCTGATTGGTCACCTAACCCTAGTGTTTTTGCTGGCGAAGCAGAGTTGTCAGTGCATCATTGGACTGGCAGCGAGCGGCGCTATTTGGTTAGAGCAACCACACCCGTGATCATCGTCGAGCCGACGATGTATTTTGCTGGCTGGCAAACTACGGTCAATGACGAGCTGATTGAATACAGCGCTATCCAAGAAACCGACGGCAGAATTGCTTACCAGCTTGCTCCGGGAGAGTATCAAGTAGAATCTCGTTTCACCCAAAATACTTGGCCGAGAATGGTGGGTAATACCGCTAGCTTGCTGGCTGTTGCCTGGTGGGGATGGTTATTATGGCAAAGTTGGCGCCTTGGATCAAAAGACTAATCATTGCTTGGTTATTATGGCGACTGGGACTGTGGTTGGTGGCTGGTATAGCTGATCAGTTTTTGCTTTATCAACCATCTTTTCCTTACGCTGATGCTCTGTTGGCCAACACCCATTTACCTCGCTGGCTTTATTCCTGGGGGAATTTCGATGGGGTGCATTATTTGACGATTGCCGAACTTGGCTATTTGGGCACTGGGTCTATTCAGGCCTTTTTTCCGGTTTTCCCATTAATCTTAAAGCTCTTGGCTTGGTTCAGTCAGCCGTTACTATCAGGCATCGTGTTTAACTCATTACTAACCTTATTATTGCTAGTTGCTTTCTATCAGTTGGCCAAACTTGATCAAACTCAAAACAAAGCTTGGTGGTCAGTCTTAGCTTTATTAGCATTTCCCACCAGTTTATTTTTCGGAGCTTTATATAGCGAATCCTTGTTCTTAATCCTGATAATTGGTAGTTTTTGGATGGCTCGGAAAGGGCGGTGGTGGCTGGCTGGTAGTTTCGCCTTGCTGGCTTCAGCAACCAGAATTGTGGGTATTCTGTTGGTGCCAGCGCTCTTGGTTGAGTTTTGGTGGCAACACCGAGGAGAAAGCTGGAAAAAAATAATTACCAAGAGTTTTCATCACCTCATTGGCATTTTACTGGGCTGTCTTGGCCTGGGAACCTACATGTTTTACCTCTGGAAAAACTTTGGCGATCCTTTGTACTTTTTCCATGTTCAAAGCGAGTTTGGTGCTGGCAGACAAGAGAGCCTGATTTTGTTGCCCCAAGTAATCTGGCGCTATCTCAAGATTCTCTGGACAGCCAGACCCTTTGACTGGAAATATTTTAGCTATCTCCAAGACCTACTGCTGAGTCTAGGCGGCCTGGGAGCTTTACTTGTCTGGTGGAAGAAAATCCGCCCCTCATATTTGGTTTTCTCCCTTGCTGCTTTTATTTTACCCACCCTAACAGGCACTTTATCTAGCATGCCACGTTATTTACTAGTTTGTTTTCCGCTCTTTATGTTGCTGGGAGAGTTTTACCAGAAAAAACTAGGCTGGAGCTATCTGCTTCTGACAGTCTCAGCGATCTTGCTTATAATAAACACCATCCTGTTCGTGCAGGGTTATTGGGTAGCTTAGAAAGATATTTATGAAAATTTTAGTTACTGGCGGCGCTGGATTTATTGGTTCTCACGTGGTCGATCGTTATGTTGAGTTGGGTCATGAGGTGGTGGTGTGCGATAATCTCTCGACTGGTAAAACTGAGTTTGTGAGTGATCGAGCCAAGTTTATCGAGGCTGATATTATCGATAAAGACAGAATTCAGTCGATTGTCAGAGAAGAAAAGCCAGAGATCATCAATCACCATGCCGCTCACATTCAGGTAGGTTACTCGGTGCAAAACCCTCAGTTTGATGCCGAAAACAACATTCTTGGGACGCTACACATCATGGAAGCCGCCAAAGAAGCTGGTACCAAGAAAGTGGTTTTTGCTGCTACCGGAGGAGCGATGTACGGCAACAAGCCCACTCCTTTTGATGAGACCATGAAAGAACAACCCCTCTCGCCCTATGGTATTTCTAAAAGAGCGGCTGAGCTGTATCTCAACTATTATTATGAACTTTATGGCATTCCTTTTGTGTCGCTGCGTTATTCCAATGTTTATGGGCCCAGACAGAACGCTCATGGAGAGTCTGGTGTGGTAGCGATTTTTTCGGAAATGATCATGGCTGGCAAAACTCCGGTCATTAATGGTGACGGCACTCACACCAGAGACTATGTTTACGTTGCTGATGTAGTCGAGGCAAATGTTTTGGCGCTAGAGACCGATTTTGTCGGTGAACTGAATATCGGCACCAATACCGAAATCAGCACCAATGAGGTCTTTGACAAGATCACCCAAGTCCTGAAGACCGATATGGAGCGAAATTACGGCCCCGACCGTCCTGGAGAGCAAGTTACCAGTTCCTTGCGTTATGACAAGGCCAGAGAAAAACTTGGTTGGGAGCCCAAAACAGATTTTGATGAGGGTGTGCAAAAAGTAGCTGCCTGGTATAAGCAAAGCAACTAAGCTCTATGTCGGCCAAATCAGTTCTCTCTCCAACTACTTGGGTGGTGATGCCTGGCTACAACGAAGCCAAATATCTGGAAAGAGCTCTCAAAAAAACCCTCAAGCATACTAAGAACATTGTTTTTGTTGATGACGGTTCTCATGATAGCTCGGCTGACATTGCCAAAAAACACCTCAAACACGTACTGATTCACGAAGTTAATCTGGGTAAAGGTGCCGCCTTAAAAACCGGCTGCAACTATGCTTTTGAAGAGCTTGGGGCCAAGGCGGTGGTTTTGATGGATTCCGACGACCAACACAACCCAGATGAATTATCTATTTTTCAAGCCAGGCTAAATGAGGGCAAGCAGATTGTTTTGGGAGCCAGATCGCTATTTGGAAACATGCCTTTGGTGAGGAAATTCGGTAATGCTTTTGTTTCTGCTATCATGCTGGTCTTATATTGGCGCTATATTCCCGATATTCTCTCTGGCTACAAGGCTTTTACAAAAAATGCTTATGAAAAAATTATCTGGAAATCAACTGATTACACGGTAGAGCTGGAAATTGCCGCCAATATCGCCAAACAAAATTTAAATTTTTCTCTTGTCAGCATCAAAACTATCTATCATGATATGGATAGAGGGATGAGTGTCATTGACGCCGTCAAAGTATTAATTAAAATTATCGGTTTAAGGATTGGTTTATGAGCATTTTTCAAATTGGAGCAATTTTGTTTGCTTTGTTTATGTTGTATGTGACGCGAACTCATACCCTGAAACAGCGTTTTTCGGCTACAGAGACTTTTTTTTGGTACTCATTGTGGGTTGTTTTTATCGTGGCCGCCATGTTCCCGGATCTCCTCAAGGGTATTGCTGACCTGCTGCATTTTTCTCGTGTTTTTGACCTGTTGTTAGTTGGCGCACTGATGATTATCACTGTCATCGTAGTTTTGAACTATTTCCAGCAGCGGGCCAGCGCTCAAAAATGGGAAGAGTTTATTCGCCAGCGAGCCATAGATAATGCCAAAAAGAAATAGAGTATGGATTTTTTCATTGTTACGCCATCGTTCAATCAAAAAAAGTTTTTAGAGCAAACGATCAAAAGTGTTATCGGTCAACAAACCAAGGGGGAGGTTAATTATTGGGTTTTTGATGGCGGCTCTACTGATGGTAGCAAAGAGCTTTTGAAGAAATACGACAAACAGCTTAATTGGCAATCGAAAAAAGACAAAGGTCAAACAGACGCGATCAATAAGGGCGTCAAAGAACTGAAAAACTGGCTAAAAAAAACTGGTAAAGATTCCAAACAAGTGGCTTTTGCCTACCTTAACTCCGATGATTATTATTTGCCGAACACTTTTTCCTTGGTAGAAAAACTTTTGGCTCGCACCAATGCCCAATGGCTGGTGGGTGATTGTGTGATTGTGGATGAACGGAACCAAAAAATTCATCAGTTAGTGCGTTTTTACAAACAATGGTGGCGTTTTTGGCTTTCCAAGAGTCTTTTGGGAGTCTTGAACCCCATTCCTCAGCCTGGTGTTTTTATCCGAGCGTCTGAAATCCTGAAAATCGGCTCTTTTGATGAGCGGCTTCATTACACCATGGATTATGACTATTGGTTCAAGCTATTTGCAAAAAGCGGCATGCCATTACGTGTCTCTACTGCTTTAGCGGCCTTCCGTATTCATGGTTTATCAAAGGGTGGTAAGGAATTTATGCCGCAATTCAAAGAGCAGTACCAAGTAGCTCAGCGTTATATCAAAAATCGCGCTATACTGGGTTTGCAGAGATTGCATACTACGATCACGATTATTTTTTACCGGTTGATTAAGTAATTATGGATAAAAAATTTTGGCAAAATAAACGAGTTTTGGTGACGGGAGGAGCTGGATTCCTTGGTTCTCATTTAGTTGCTGAAATTGAAAAGCTTGAACCGCGGGAAATAAGAGTTACTCGTTCCAAAACCCATGATCTGCGCGATCCCGATGTCTGTGCGGAGGTGGTGAAAAACATTGATATTGTTATTCACTTAGCAGCCAACGTGGGTGGGATCGGTTATAACCAAGAATATCCCGGCACGCTTTTCTACGACAACCTGGCCATGGGTGTTCACCTGATGGAAGAAGCTCGTAAAGCTGATGTAGAAAAATTTGTAGCTTTGGGAACTATTTGCGCTTATCCCAAATACACCCAGGTGCCTTTCAAAGAAGATGACTTATGGATGGGTTATCCGGAAGAAACCAATGCGCCGTACGGACTGGCCAAAAAAATGCTACTGGTTCAGGGCCAGGCATATCGTCAGCAGTATGACTTCAACACTATTTATCTACTGCCGGTTAATCTTTACGGTCCTGGTGACAATTTTGATCCTCAATCATCCCATGTGATTCCTGCCTTGGTCAGAAAATTTGTTAATGCCAGAGAAAACAATGAGCCCGAGGTAGAAATCTGGGGCACCGGTACTCCCACCAGAGAATTTTTGTATGTTGAAGATGCCGTCAGGGCGATTATTCTCGCCACCGAAAACTACGACGATCCTGAGCCAGTCAACTTGGGAGCCAGTTTCGAGATCTCGATTAAAGAGCTAGCAGAATTAATCAGTAAACTGACCAATTATCAAGGTAAAATAGTTTTCAATACAGATAAGCCAGATGGCCAACCAAGAAGAAAATTGGATGTTTCTCGAGCTAAAAAAGAGTTTGGTTTTGAGGCAGAAGTAAAATTTGAAGAAGGCTTGAAGAAAACGATTGAATGGTATGAAACAAACAACTAAACCCAAGCTATCGCTAGTTATTCCGGTGTTCAACGAAGAGCAGGTGTTGCCCCTGCTGTTCAAAAAGCTCAATGGCTTAAGAAACAAACTCCCCAAACAAACAGAGGTGATATTCGTTGATGACGGCAGCGAAGATAAGACCTTAGAAACCCTCAAGATTCTAAAATTAGATTATCCCAAAACCGTAATTGAATTTTCTAGAAATTTTGGTCACCAAGCAGCTTTGATGGCTGGCCTGAGAGAAGCCAAGGGAGAGTTTGTGGTTAGTCTAGATGGGGACTTGCAGCATCCCCCAGAGACTATTGTCGAAATGCTTGAGCTGCACAAACAAGGCTATGAGGTGGTGTTAACCAATAGAGTCGATGGCCAAGTCACTGATTGGTCGAAAAGACTGACTGCCAGGATTTTTTACCGATTGATGAATTTGTTGTCACAAACCAAGCTCGAACCCAACAGTTCTGATTTCCGTTCCCTCAGTCGTAACGCCCTTGATTCTTTACTGTCTTTACCAGAGCACCGCAAGTTTTTGAGAGGCATGGTGCAGTGGATTGGTTTCAAGACAATTATTCTGCCTTTCACAGTCGAACGCCGGGGCGCAGGCACCAGTAAATACAGCGCTTACAAAATGATGAGACTGGCTCTTCATGGCCTGACTTCTTTTAGTGCTATGCCATTATTTTTGGCTGGTATTTTTAGTTTGTTATTGTTCTTGGCTGCTGGAGCTTATGCTGCTTACGTGCTCTATATCAGATTTTTTGGTTCTGGAATTGTTGATGGCTGGGCTAGCGTTCTCTTCACGACACTAGTGATCGGCGGATTTATTTCTCTTTTTGTTGGCTTGCTTGGTGTCTATGTGGCCGCCATCTACGATGAGGTTAAAGCTCGACCAGAATACATCGTGAAAGACAAGCATGAGCAGTCGTAAAAATCCTCAAAAAATGAATTTTTATGAAGATTTTGCTGCCGAGTTCGATTCAGTAGTCAATATGTATGACACCAAAAAAAGGCTTTCGGTGATTTTCGATGAACTACTGGCAGGAGAAAATTTAAAAAACAAAAAATTACTTGATGCTGGTTGTGGGACTGGTTGGTTTAGCGCCGAAGCGGTGAAAAGAGGCGCCAAAGTCACTTCCATGGATGTGGGTCAAAAACTGCTCAAAGAGGTGGCAAAAAATGCGATTCCAAGAGAGTGGTTGGCTCGATTTTGAAAATGCCCTTCAAAGATAATTCTTTTGATTACGTTGTTTCCAGCGAAGTTATCGAGCACGTCACCGATCCGGACAAAGCACTCAAAGAACTCTATCGCGTTCTCAAACCAGGAGGAACCCTCGCCCTAACCACGCCAAATAAGTTTTGGTATTTTTCCTTGAAGATAGCCAACGCCCTAAACTTGAGACCATATCAAGGTTTGGAAAATTGGCATTGGTATGGGGAGTTAAAAAACAAACTAAAAAAGCTTGGTTTTAAAATTCAAGAAATGTATGGCATTCATGCCTTTCCTTTTGTAGCACCCAGGCTAAACTTTGTTTTGGACTATTTACACCAACACCGAGAAACTCTGGCCCCAATTATGGTAAACATCGCCGTCAAATGCAAAAAATAATCAAACAACCCTGGTTTTACTTGTTGATCATCGTTTCTGCGGTGGTTTTGTTCTTTTTCCGTCAGCTAAAGTATCCGGCATTCAACCTAATCGATGATGGCTACAGTTTGTTTATTGCCCACGAACTTCACCAAGACTACTCGCTGGATAATTGGCAGGAAAATCTGGTAGAGAAAGAAGTCGCGAAGGGTAGGTTGAGACCTGGATATTATTTGTACTATTACCTGGTGTTTTTGGCCGGCGGGGAAGAGCCGCTGATGTATTGGGTTGCTCAAGCAGCAACTCTTTTTGGAGTTTTAGTGCTGGTGTATTACTTCGTGAAAGAAGCCACTGATAACCAGAAGGCGGCAATTGTGTCTGCTCTAATTGCTTTATTGTTCCCCTCACTGATAGAAAACTTTTTGCGCTTGGGCCCCGCTGAATCTAGACAAATCTTGTGGTTACTACTGAGCATGTTTTTTATTTTGAAGGTTTTAAAAAGAAAAACCCAGGTATTTTGGCATAGTTTCCTGGCTGTTTTGTTTTATTTTTGGGCCCTACTGACAAAAGAAACCTCTATCTTGGCTTTGCCAATGCTCTTATTACTCCCGTTAGCTAATTGGCTCACCAGCTGGAAAAAAATTAAAAAATCACCGAGATTTCATCAACAGCTTGGTTTGATTTTAACTTTGGGATTGGGTTCAGCTATTTTCCTACTGATGCTGCCGGTTGGTCAGGGGTACAGCGGTGGGTTGAGTTTTGACCTAACTGCAGCCAAAGAGAGTTTGTTTTATGTTCGAGCTGCCTTTCCCGAATTTCATTGGTTGCTGGTGGCTGGCGGCTTGCTTTTTGTTCGTAGGCTGATCGATAATCGAAAGGGAATATACCTGGCCAAAAACGAGTTTTTGCTGCCTTTGATTTTCTTTGGCCTTGCGGCCGCGTATTTGCTGTTTCCTCTTTTTTGGGAGCATCAATTGGAAAGATATTATTTCTTGGGAGACATGTTTGTCTTGATTTTTGTGGCAAGCGAAGTAACTTATTTATATGCCGAGCACCTCAAAAAGAAGTTGGAACACCGCTCTCTGTTGATAGTTGCTGGTTTGTTGATCCTGATCACCAACTTCGCTTTTCTTCCCTCTCAACTCAATCCAAGTCACCTGATCACTAGATTTCACTTCAATAGACAAACTTGGTATGAACAATATCAGTACAGCTACGCCTTGGTTGCCTACTTACAAAACCAAGTCAAGCAAAACTCCAAAATCTTTATGTCTTTCAATGATTATGAGGTAATTTATGAAGTTGGGCTTTATGCCTCGAGATTTTCCGAACGGGAAATTGTTGTTTTTAACGAAAACCAAAAGGCCAGTGACAATTTTGGTTTGCCTTATTTGTATTCTGAAAACGTTTTGGAGGGGTTTCGTAACACTGACGAGCAAGCTATTTTGATAAAACGAGGCGAGCCCGAAGAAAGCTCAGTGGTATTATGGCCTGCAGATGATATATTGAGAGACAGCAATCAGGTTTGGTCCATAGTAGAAAAAGATATAAAAGAATAAAAAATGAACATTCAAAAAACAGTTACAAGTTTCTTGAAAAAACATCGCAATTTTATTTTCTTTTTAGTTTTAGCCTTTGCCGGTGTGTTGTCCACGCTTTACGTTGAGTACCGTTTTCAATACGAGCAGTTTAGATGGTTGGCAACCAGAATCTTTTTTGCTTCTTTTGCAATCGTGCTTTATGGTGGTTTGCCGAAAAAATTTAGAAAAGAGCAGCGAAGAAAAGTCAATTTTATCTTGATTAGTTTCGTTTTCTTGTATGTTTTAAACTTACTCGCCAACCTGATTAATGTTTATCATTTAGACGAATATCAGGCGGTTAGAGATTTTTGTACCTCCAGTCCCAAAACTTGCCAGACGATTGTGAATACTTTTTTCAAACTCAAGCTTTATCGCTTTGTTAGTTTGACCTCTTACTTTTTTTCTTATGTAATTTTCTTCTTGATTGGGTTGCTGTTTTCTGAAGAAATTTATAAAAAAGCGGCAGATCTTTTGAAGAATCTACCCAGAGTGAAGCTTGAATATGCGTGGTTGTTTTATTTGTTGCTTATTTATCTAGTTTTTCAACAACTAATTTTTGTTTTTTCAACCATTTCCAAAAGAGTTATTAGCGTTTTTGGCACCCTGGACACTCCGTATGAGCAGCGGTGGGAAGCCACGATGGGCGGCAGATATTCTTTTGGTTGGATGTGGACCTATATGGAATTTATAAATAACCACACGGCGGAAAACACCATCATCTTGATTCCTGATCAGGCTGCTCCTTGGGAAATGGAGGGCAATCCTTTTTATACTCGCTGGTTCATCTATCCCAGGAGAATGGTGCAACTCGATGAGAACAGAGAGATTCCAACGGAGGCGGACATTGCGCTGATTACCTATGGAATTTTCGGACACAACAAAGAAGTCTTTCCGACGATCACAATTCCCGAAGAAAACATCGCTGAAATAGTTTTGATAGATCGCAGCACTCTGGAAGTTACCACGATAATGGATGCTGGTTTTGATCCAGAAGATTATCAAGATGATTGGGGATTCATTCGTTTCAGGAAAAAATGACGCTTTTAATCACGATCCTTATTCACACTTGCTTGTTGGGTAATGGCTACTTGATGGCCCTAGTTTTGGGGATTAAAAATAAAATTGAAGCTGTTGGCATAGCTTATCTACTCGGTTCCGGGGCAGTATCCCTGCTATTTTTACTGAATCGTTGGTTATTTGGTTTGGCTCTGGATGGCGGGAATTTTGTGCTTTCTCTGGTGATGGTCTTGGCTGTTTGCTTGCTCATCATTCATCGCAGAGAAGGTAGTTTTAACTCACTGATTGATGGCTTGAAACTTTCCAGACCAGTTTCTCTTGAAAAGATAGTTAGTTTTGAAAACCTGCTGGTAACGATGTTGCTGATTATTTTTTCTTATAGTTTTTTACAAAACTACTTCTTGCCAATCACTGACTGGGACTCGCTAGCCCTTTATGATTTTCGGGCCAAAGTGATAGAGAGAACAGGGGAGATGTCGGAGGGAATCGAGTTAGGGTATTTTTTTCAATACCCCCCTTATACCAGCTTTTTACACTCTTTTAGCTATATTTTTGGTATTGAAAGAGCCAAGGTAGCTTATTCGTTCATTTACGGCTCTCTGTTGATGGGTTTTTATGCACTTTTGAAAAGAAGACAAAAAAAATGGGTGGCACTGCTTGGAGCGCTAACACTGGCTACCGACATCAGCATTTTTGAGCACTCGATTATCGCCTACAACAACTTGGCTTATTTGACATTTATCGCTTTGGGACTCATTTATTTATGGTTTTGGCTACTTGATTCTCAAAAAAAAGATCTGCTGGTCGGAGTTTTGCTAGTAGGGCTTAGCACCTGGGTGCGAGCCTCTGAACCATTTTGGGCTCTAGCGGCAGTAATTATTTTGCTGAAAATCTTTAGAGAAAGAAAACAATTTAGACTGGGAATTTTGTCTTTGCTGTCATTATGGCTAATTTATAAATTTTGGGGAGCCTACACCAAGCATCTGTATGTTCTTTATAACGATCAAGTTGCCTTAGAAAAAAAGAGCGTTGTCGAGAAATTGCTAGCCAGGCAGCATAGTGTGGCTGCAGTTATAGGTAATTTCAAGCAAGTCACTCTTTATTTTTGGGAAAATGTTTTGGCAGTGATTCGACCGCTTGCTCCTGTACTGGGCCTGAGTGTTTTGGCTGATTTATATGAAAAAAACAAAAACAACTTACTTTTGCTAATTGTGTTTCTTGGTTTGTTTGTGATGATTTGGGCGGGAACTTATGTTTTTAGTCTTTTTTATGATACCTGGGATCTGATTGGCGGATCGTTACAAAGAGTGAGTATGCCGTTGATCCCTTTGGCCTGCTTTTTAATTTTCAACAATAGTATGTGGAATAAAAAACTGATTGAGAAAAGATGATGGAATTACTGACAATAATTATTATTCAGCTTTCTTTGGTGATTGTTGGCTTTTTGCTTGCTTTGACATTTGGTATCAAAAAAAAGCTGGAAGTTTGGGGCTTATCTTATCTTCTGGGATCTGGTCTTATCTCGATTTTATTTTTTGTCACTCATTGGTTACTAGGTTGGAAACTAAACCAGGTTAATTTTATTGTTTGTATTTTGGTGAGTGTCTTGAGCTTGTTTGCCGTTGTTTCTTTCAAAAAACAGACGAAATTATTTGAGCAGTTGCTGCATTTTAATATCGCTGGTTTCTGGAATAAATTAGAACAAATCGAAAAAATGCTGTTTGGCGCGGTTTGCGTTTTCTTTTGCTACAGCTTATTCATCAACTATTTTACGCCGATGACCGATTGGGATGCCCTGGCCTTTTATGATTTTCGGGCAAAAATCATGGTTCTGAGGGGCAACATGGTGGAGGGAGCCAACCTCACTTATTTCTTCCAGTATCCGCCCTACACCACTTTTTTGCATGTTTTTGGTTACCTGTTTAATGCTCAGCATGTAAAAATTGCCTACTCTTTGATCTATGGTTCTTTTTTGATGACGTTTTTTTCGCTTTTACGAAGCAGGCAAGACCGGTCAGTTGCCTTAATCGCGGTTTTCCTCCTGGCCTCATTTCCTTCAGTTTTGGAGCACGCCATTACCGCCTATAGCAACCTGGCTTTTACGGTTTTCTATGCTCTGGGCATTATTTATCTGTGGTACAACGTTCGTTTTCAGGATAGAAAAGATTTATTGGTAGGGGCAACTTTGGTTGGCCTGAGCACCTGGGTGAGATCTACTGAGCCTTTTTGGCTGGTTGCGGCCTTCTTGATTATTTGGGCATTTCTCAAAAACCGTCGTTATTTGTTTAGCAGCTTGCTTAGCTTGGCTTGGTTAAGCTTGCCCAATACGCTTTGGAGAAAGTTCATCAATGATTTGAACCTGACCGCCTCCGTGACAATCATTGATACTGAGACCCATACCACTTCGGCTATTAGAACTTTTTTTGAGCTGCAAACTGGTTTTAATGGATGGCTGGTTCATTTTTGGCAAACCAGCGCTTATTTAGTAAAAGTTCTTTTACCAGAGTTTCTTTTTCTCTCTTTGTTGTGGTTTTTGGCCAGTAAGGCCTTCATGAAGAAATGGAATTTGGAATTGGTGACCTTATTTTTATTGTCCTCGATTGTTTGGGGCGGTACTTTTATTTTTAGCTTTACTTTTGAAACTTGGAATAAGATCGATGGTTCGATTGTCAGAATGTGTATGGCGTTTATTCCCTTGCTGATTTACTCGACGGTGGAGAATTTAAGTTATGAAAAAAAATAATAAAAAAAACGTCATTTGGCTTCATTCCCATTTTCTCTACTGGATGGGTGGCACTAAGTTTATTCATCAGGTGATAGGTGAGCTAAAGAAGCATAAACAGGTCAATAAAATTTACGTGGTAGTGGAGAACACATCTGGCTTTACCGCTAGGAAGTTTAAGGAGCTGGGGGTGGAGTTGATATCACTCAACTCCTTGACATCTAACAGCCTTCTTTATTGGCTTTTTTTTCCTATATTCTTAATTCTCGATATGGTTAGGGTTAATTCCTTGATCAGAGAAAAAAAACTGGACAAGCAACAACTCACAGTTTATTCCAGCATGTTTCCCATGAATGTCGTGGCTAAATTTTTGGGTGCCAAGCATGTTCAAAACTGTTATGAACCTTTTGCTTTCTTTTATGACCAAGATTTCGTGAGCAATTTTTCTCTGCTAAAAAGAGTTTTTATTAAAATTTTGGCAGTTATTTATTCTCCGCTTGATAAATGGGCGACCAGAGGGGCTGATAAATTACTCACTTTGAATAAAACCACTCAGACAATGATTGCCGAAGTCTATGGCGTGGAAAGCATAAAAACTCAGGCGGGAGTTAATGCCGAATTATTTAAGCCTTATTTGTCTACCAAGATCAAAAAAAAATACAAAGGTCACCCGGCAGTAATTCACAGCACCGACTATTCTCCAGTCAAGGGTACAGACAGAGTAATTAGGGCTTTCGCTTTGGCGGCCAAAGATAATCTCTCAGCCAAACTACTGATTACCACCACCATTGACGATCCCAAACAACAGCGACCATACCTTGAATTGGCTAAAAAGCTGGGGATTGCTGATCGGGTTGAGTTTTTGGGGTTTCTACCCATAGAGGAACTGCCCCAGTACTATACTTTGGCCAGAGCTATGATTCAGGGAGCTTTTAGCGAAAAATCAGGCACCACCTCGATGTCTCTTCCGGTAAAAGAAGCGATGTGCTGTGAAACACCGGCTATCAGGCCAGATGTGGGTGGCGAGGACGTAGTAGACGGCAAAACAGGCTTTTTAGTTGACCCCAGAGATGAACGTTTGCTGGCAAGTAAGATCTCTTTATTGCTCAATGACGCCGAGTTGTCCAAAAAAATGGGCAAGCAAGCTAGAAAAGATATTATTAGTCGGTATAATTGGCAGGCAGTAACTAAAGTCTTTGCTCAGCAACTATGATTAAACTCATCAAGTCCACTTTTTATCACGAGGAACGAACCAAGAAGGCGTTGAATAAGTTCATTAACCAGGCAGATATTTTGAGTTTTAATGATCGCTGTCTACAGTTCGAAGAAGACTTTTCCAAATATCAGGGCAGGAAACACAGCGTTTTTGTAAACAGTGGTAGTTCGGCAAACTTGGCCATGATCCAGGCCTTACTAAATTTAGGCAGGATTAAACACGACGACAAAGTTGGCTTTTCCTCGCTTACCTGGTCAACCAATACTATGCCTTTGATCCAGCTGGGTCTCAACCCAGTGCCAGTAGACGTAGAGACAGACACTTTAAATGTTTCTAGCAGAACTCTAAAAGAAACTCTCAAAAATCACGATTTAAAGATGTTGTTTATTACCAATTTACTTGGCTTTTGTGATGATTTAGACGAAATCGTTAGCTTGTGCGAGGAGAAAAACATTATTCTACTAGAGGACAATTGCGAATCATTAGGCAGCGTTTATCAGGGAAAATTACTGGGTAATTTTAGTCTAGCGGCATCCTTTTCTTTTTACGTCGGCCATCATATGTCTACTGTAGAGGGAGGGATGGTGGTAACAGATGATGAAGAGCTGGCCACGATGCTCAGAATGGTGAGGGCTCATGGCTGGGATCGCAATTTGGCTATGAACGATCAGCAAAAAATTAGAAAAAAATTCAAAGTAAACTCCACTTTTTATTCTCGCTACACTTTTTATGATTTGGGATACAATCTGCGCCCCACCGAAATTGCTGGATTTTTGGGCAGCAATCAGCTGCAGTACATTGACGAGATTTTAGAAAAAAGAAATAAAAACTTCCTGAGACTAGCTGACAAGATTTACAGCAACAAAAATTACTATCCGATGAGATTCGATCACATGGATTTTGTGTCCAATTTTGCGGTGCCAGTGGTCTGCAAAACTAAGAAAAAAAGAGATGAATTGGTCAAAAAATGTTCCGGCAAGATAGAAATCAGGCCGATCGTAGGTGGGGACATGACTCAGCAGCCTTTTTATAGCAAGCACAAGAAAAATATCTCTAAAACCAGTAACACCAACTCAAAAATGGCTCATGAGCAAGGGCTCTACTTTGGCAATAATCCAGAATTAACAGACACCGAACTAAAAGTCATTGAATCGGTTTTTACTTAGTTTTCTCTAAGTTTTTCGATCGTTTTGATAACCTCAATAGCTAACGGCTCATTTAGTCCTGTTTGCTGATCGACAGATCTTAGAAATTCTTCAAGCACCGATCTCAAAGAATTGCTTCTGACCTGATTGATGATAGTTTTCTCGCTTCCAGTCAGGGTGTATAAGCTCTCTCCTTGCCATAAATACCGCTGCTCTTTGGTTTCTACCAGGAGCTGCTTACTTTTATAAAACTTGAGACGATTGATGTTGATGGTTATTTGAGTTTCTCCTGAAGTGGCTACCAGCAAAACTTTGTTTTTTCCAGAAAAATGAGTTTTAATTTTTTCAAAATGATCAATCTTCAAGATCTCAAAAGATAAATAAAGATCGTGGTAGACCAAATTCCAGAGAATATCCTCTTTAAAACTGCCAAATTTTTCCCAACTAGTTTCAAGTTTTAAAATTTGTTGGCTTTCCAAAGTTTTTTTGAGCAGTTGAAAATTGGGATGATGCTTAAAAATATGATCCGTAAACAACAATCGTCCCTGATTTTCTGCTAGGCTTTGAAGCTCGGAGGCCTTTGCTGAGTTAGTGGCGAGTGGCTTTTCTAGAAAAACGTGTTTGTTGGCCAGTAGCGATTTTTTGGCGAGCTCAAAATGGGTCTTGATCGGAGTAGCAATCACTAGCGTATCCAAAGATTCATCCCGCAATAATTGATCAAAACCAGTCACAAACTTAATCTGAGGATAGTTGTTCTTTAACCAGGCTTCATGCTTATTACTCCTGGCGCAGCAATAAACAACCGTGGTTAGACCATTCAACTCTCTTAAAATATTTTTACCCCATTTTCCGAGACCAACTAGGGCTACGCGCTTAGCTGACATTTTTCCATTATACTCGCTTGCCCGGCTGTCTTTAAAGCAACGATTGATGTGCTTTTGATCATCAGCTAAGATCAAAAAAGATGAAAAAGAAAGTTGCAGTCATTGGTGGCGGAGTATTTGGGGTAACTGTAGCCACCTATTTGGCAAAAAACAATCAAGTAGATCTGTACGAAAAAGAAGACGATATTCTCAAGGCCGCTTCTGGAATCAATCAGTATCGAGCCCATCGTGGCTATCATTACCCCCGCAGTGAAGAAACCATTAAGACATGTCTTGCAGGGGAAAAAAGCTTCAGAAAAGAATATGCGAAAGCCATGATCGATGATGTTGACCAATATTACTGCATCGCCAAAAAAGACAGTCTCACTGATGCCAAACATTTCTTACAAGTTTGTGACAAATTCGGATTGTCTTATCAAGAAACCAAGCTGGATCTAGTGGATGATGACAAAATCTCTCTTTGCTTCAGGGTTGAAGAAAGCCTGATTGACCCGCAGATACTCAAAAAAATCTGTTTGAAAAAGCTCGAAAAAAGTGGTGTGAATTTGTTGTTAAATACCAAGGCCACTAAAGAAAGTCTGGAAAACTACGACAAAGTAGTAATCTGCGCTTATGCCAACACCAACGAGCTGATCGCTGATTATCCGGAATCGCAAAATGACTATCAGTTTGAATTGTGCGAAAAAATCGTGGTTGAGCTCCCTGATAGTTTCAAAAACAAAAGCGCTGTTGTCTTAGATGGTCCCTTTATGTGTGTTGATCCCTATGGTTCTAGTGGCAAGTTTTTACTTGGTAACGTTGTTCATGCCATCCACAGTACCAACGTCGGCAAAATGCCTGTTATCAGCGAGCAATACAAAAAATTACTAAACAATGGAGTCATAAAAAACCCGCCAATCACCAAATTCGATGAGTTTATTGCTGCCGGGAAATATTTTTTTCCAGAAATGGAAAAGGCCAGGCATGTCGGCTCAATGTTTACTTTTAGAACAGTGCTGCCTTACAAAGATAAAACAGATGAGCGCCCAACTCTAGTTAGACAGGTAAGCGACAAGATTTTTACAATTTACTCTGGTAAAATCATTAGTTGTGTAACCGCCGCCCGCCAAATTCAAAAATTAATCGGCTAGACACAGCTAAATGGCAAAAAAAAGAGTTTTATTTCTCCACACCCTTCCTAGCCCATATAGAAATCCGTTGTTTGAGAGGCTTGATCGGGACCCAGAGTACGATACAGTGGTTTATTTTATGGCTAAAGGGGCAAAAAACAGGGTTTGGAAAAATGGTGATTTAAATTTCAAACATAAATTTCTTCCGGAACTAACTCTAAACCTCAAGGAAAAAGATGACATCATTCCTATTTGGAACAATCCGACAGTTCCGATCGAAATTGCCCGAGGAAAATTTGATTTGGTAGTTTGTTCTGGCTGGGACTCAGTGGCTAGCTTTCTGGCTAGAATTACTTGCTGGTTGCTGGGAATTCCTATGATTATTTGGGCTGGCAGCACCGCCAATGAAAAGAGCTGGCGCAGGACCTTAGCTTATTTACCAGTTAGACTCTTGGTTAATAGCTGTACTGCCCTGATAGCCTATGGGGCGGCCTCGAGAGATTATCTGCTTAGTTTGGGAGCTAAAAAAGAAAAGGTTTTCATTTCTAATAACTCAGTAGATGTCGATTTTTATAGAAAAACTGCTCAACAAAACTCTGCTAAAAAACAACAGTTAAGAAAATCTTTGGGGATCAAAAACAAAAACTTGGTGATTTTTGTCGGACAACTTATCTCGCGTAAAGGAGCGCTTGATTTGTATCGGGTTATCGAAGAACTCAATCGTAAGCTAGACGTTGGCGTGCTTTGGGTTGGCTATGGTCCTCTAGAAAATAAGTTAAAAAGTTTGGGAAAAGAAAACAGCTTTAACGATCAGTACTTTGTTACCACTCGCACTCCCCAAGAAACTGCCAAAATGTATTCCATGGCTGACTTGTTTGTGTTGCCGACTTATGAAGATATTTACAGCAATGTGGTGCCCGAGGCTCTGGCTTCAGGTTTGCCAGTAGTCACCACACACCAAAACGGCGTCAGTGTTGATTATCTCAGGGAGGGGGAGAATGGCTTTGTGATCAACGCAGGAGATATTGAATCATTAAAAGAAAAAGTTAGATTGCTTGTCAGCGACCAAACCTTGAGAAATAAAATGTCAGTCAAAACTTGGCAGCTGGTAAAAAATTTCAACTACGACAATAGTGTGAAAAGTTTCAAGAAAGCTATTAAATATGCTCTTAAACAACATGCTAGGTAGGTTTAAAAAAGATTCTGGGTATATCCAAACGACTTTTACGGTCATTGGCAATTTGGCTTCTAGTGCTGTTTCTGCTATCTCGCTGATCATCATCACCAGAATCTTGGGTCCTGAGAAATTTGGTGTTTTTACTGTTGGTTTTTCGATTGTGCTGATGCTGACCAAGATCAACGAACTGGGCTTGAACACCCCTCTTATAAAATACGCTTCTAGTAGCGATAGCCAAAAAACCAGAAATGCAATTTATTCTCTGAGCGCCAAATACAAACTGCTTTTTTCTTTGGCGGTGGCGTTGTTTGGGTTGCTGGGAGCGGAATGGCTGGATGGGCTAATCAATTTTCATGAACCAATAATCATCAAGCTGGCCTTTACTGTTGGCTTGGCGACTGTTTACTACGAGCACTTGCTTTCGGTTCTGCAATCTTTACATCGTTTCACTCAAGCGGTGGTGATCAACATGATTCAAGCAGCAACCAAGTTGGTCACCGCACTTGTCATGTGGCTTTTAGATGTCAAACAGGTATCCTTGTTTTTCTTGGCTTATATTATTGCTCCTCTAGCGCCTGTCCTGATGAGTGGTCGCTTGTTACCAAGCTGGCTTAAACAAGATTTAAAAACAGTCGATTTGGGCGTCCAAAAACGGCTGATTAGCCTGGCTAAGCACTCTTCCATCGCCCTAATTTCAGCGGGAATTATTGAAAATGTTGATGTGTTGTTTCTGCAAAAATTTCTCACCACCTACGAAACCGGACTTTATGGAGGGGTATCGAGAATTGCCATGGTGTTTGCTATTGTTGGTTATTCTTTGGCCAATGTACTGAATCCTAGAGTAGCCAAATATCGCACTGCCGACCACTTGCTGCCTTACATCAAAAAATCTTTTGGCGTAGTTTTATTGTCAATTTTGGGATTTTTGGCCTTCATTCCTTTAGCCAAACTATCTATCTTTTTAACCATCGGCCCGGAATATTACTCCGGCACTGGAGTTTTGCTGATTTTGACAGCAGCTGGTTTTTTGACGATCGCTGCCATTCCTTTTATGGCCTTGTTTTATAGTTTTGATTTATCTTGGTATTTTTCTTTGAGCGGTCTACTGCAGCTAGCAATCATTATTGTCGGCAACCTAATCTTTGTGCCGGTCTATGGTTTGGAGGGCGCTGCTTGGACAAAGTTGGCCAGTCGGTTATTTTTCTTTTTGTTTACCATCATTCTGGGCCTAGTGGTTTATCAACGAGACTATGTTAAAAAAAATCAAGCAACTACTAGCTAATCATCTTATTTTTTGGCTGTCTTTAATGATTTTTTTAGCGGGCACTTTTGCCATGCTCGGCTGGAAAAAGCATCTTAGTTTCAATTTAGAACCATATCCTGATGGTTTGTTTTACACAGTTCCTGCTTGGAGCTTAGTAAATGGGGGAGAACTGTCAGTGGAGTTTGCGGGAAGCACTATTCCGAACATTGTTCCTCCACTGTACTCTCTATTACTTGTTCCTTTTTATCTAGTATTTCCCACGCCAGTGGCTTTTTATTTGCTGAATGTAGTCTTGGGATCGCTAACGATTGTCTTTCTTTATCTATCTTTTAAAGAACAGCAAAATTTCAAGCAAATTTCCTGGTTACTGCCACTGTTTTCTTTATTACCGTTGGTTCTTTGGCTGCCCAGCCTGCCGATGTCGGACAATCTGCTAATAACCATCGCCACAGCTATCGTCTGGTTGTGGCTCACAAAAAAAACTTCTGTAAAAAACAAAATCATTCTCTTGCCACTGCTGCAACTGCTGGCTTTTCTAACTAAATACTCGTCTTTTGGCTTTTTGGCGGCCTTTAATTTGATTTTCCTTTGGCAGCTGAGTAAAAACAAACAAAGAGAAGAGTTGGGGAAATACATAGTGATTTTGGCCGGCTTGTTTGGCAGCTTCTTGTTGCTAGCCAAACCAAGCTATATCTTGAAAGTGTTTCAGCCTCAAACAGAAACCAAAACCTCCAGTGAGCTGGTAGCATTTTCTGCCAGTTATTTCTGGAAAAACTTTATCGCTTACTTGAAAGCTGTTCTGGGTTTTGCCGACCAACTAGTTTGGCAACGAGTGTCTTTGTTTTTCTATGGCTTGCTAATACTCCCCCTACTGGTGATAAAAAAATCTCAAGAAATCAAAACTCTAATCATTTTTATCCTGCTAACAACTTCTTTGCAGGTCTTTTTTTACTCCATAGATATCAGATACATCGCTACCATCCTGCCTTTGATGATGTTGGCTGTTGGTAAAAGTTTGTCTTTGATTCCTAAAGAGCAGCTCCGCCTGAGTTATTTAGCCATCGGTGTGTCGCTGCTAAGCTTCATTCTATTTCATCAAGGTTTTTATCGAGAATTAATTGCTACCAACTGGCTCAATCGCTCCAGAGCCTGGCAGTATGAGGCCGTAACGAATCTTCAGGAGCTAGATTTAGAAAGCGATTCTTATTTAATCACCGCTCTGCCTCCCTATTTGTTTAGTTTTTACTACCCAAACCATCCACATATCTTGCCGCTTTCTGATTCGCAGGAATTCATGAATGAGGGTCAAAGGCCCTGGGGAGATAGCGTTGATTACAAAAACTTGCTAAATGATTATCGCTCCATGATTGATGACGGTCAAAAACTGTACTTATCCAACGCTTATATTACTCATCAGCAATCAGTAGTCGAAGACTATGAATCTTACAAAGATGAGTTTGGTTTGGAGCTAGTTTTAGAGGGATGTCTGGGGGCTTGCAATCTCTACTTACTCTCGCTGTAGTTTGGCAGTCCCGTCATAAAACACTCAGCAAATTCCTGTTTTTCCGCAGCCGGCCAATAAAGTTTGTCGATATCGTCATCGGGAATAAAGCAGCGATCTATTACTTCAGAAAAATTAAAAATATTTTTATCAAATTCCTCTACGTTGAGATCTGTAAGCTCAGTAAAATAGACTAGCGCTGCGGGCGGATTGCTGACTAGTTCTTGCTGATATTCTGAAGCCTTTTCCGGAGGGAGAATATTGGTGAGGAAAAATCTAGTGCACGGCTGGCGTTGGCTGTAATAATATTGCTGACCAACATTCCAGCCATGCTGGACATCGATACAGTCTTTGGGAGAAGTATTGTTCATGATCTTTAGCTCCATCGGAATGTGCGCATCTTTTTCTACATCTAGCCAGCGATGCAAATGACTCCCAGGACTATAGCCCCTTACTTGAGACCAGTTTTCAACCAGCAAGTCTTGTTTGGGAAGCAAAAGAATAGCTAGCAAACCCAGTGACAAAACTGGCAGCCATTGTTTGTAATTAGCGGGCAGAAAAGCAGGCAGCAAACCAGCAAGGACTTTAGCACTCAAGGCAATTCCCAAAATTAAAGCCGGTAAAATAGCAATGTCATAAATATGGTTGTAGCGATTCTGCATCAGATAACCAACGAGCAGGCCAAGAGAAAAACAAACAGCTACTGCTCCGACAAGAATCTCTCCTCCAAGACTTTTGGAAATTGTTAGGCTCAGAGATTGCTGGGTTTTTTTACTTGCAAAAACTAATTTCTTTTTTGACCAAAATAACAATGACAAACCAGCAGCAAAAGGTAACAGTAACAAGTTATAAGGAATGAACAAAAAACGATGAGCTAGATATTTTAATCCTGGGGAAAGCCTCACGCCCAAGGCTCCAAAATTCAGCGGGCTGAAAACCTGTGATTTGTAAGCCAATAGTTCTCCGTAGGCTGTCAGCGAGCCAATGGCAAGCAAATAGCCAACCACAATCACCAGGCCCGAAACCACACCACCCACAGTGCTGCCCAAAAACTGCCAGAACTTTCTGGGCGAGCTATAAAAACTAACCACCAGGTGAGGTAAAAGACTTAGGCCGGCAAAGGCATAGACCTCTTTCATCTGCCCAGCAACAATGAACAACAAGCTGCTAAGAAAAACATCTCTATTACTAGGATTTTTTTTCAAGGCAAAAACTAAGCCAGCTAAGCAGAAAAATAATCCGTTTATCTCAGGAGGAAAAAACTGTGTTTGTACCGAGTTGGCAAAGAAAAAAACAGCGAATGCCAAATAGACAATGATTTTTTCATAAAAAGAAAATAGCCTACCAAGAATTTTCCAACTCATCGCCATGATGGCTGCCAAAAATCCCGCCCACAGCAAATGAAAAGACCATAATGATTTCCCCACGATTGCTCCCCACAAACCAGTCATCATCGGCAGAGCAGGCGGACGCACTTCCCAATAGTCAAGATATGGTGAGCCAGCACCCTCAAAAGGGGCGATTCCAGGGATAAGGGTGGAAATAAAATCCGCTCGCAAAATCGGCGTTTGTAGCTTGTAATAGCTCTGAACCAAAATAGAAAATGCTGTAAAAAGCACCAACCCAGTAACAGCAGCCAAACGAAGCCTACGATTCATTGGATTTAAAATACGCAATAGTTTCTTTGAGACCATCAGCAAAAGAAATGGTTGGTTCCCAGTCTAAAAGCTCTTTCGCCTTGCGAATATCAGGCTGTCTTCTCATCGGATCATCTTTGGGGAGATCTCCATAGGTAATTTTCGGCTCAGAATCTGTGCCATGGATAGTTGCCCAAATAACTTTCGAAGTCTCCAAAACAGTGCGCTCATCGGGGTTGCCGAGATTAACGGTTTCACCTCTGGCTCTAGTATCTGTGGCCAATCGTAAAATTCCTTCGATCAAGTCACTAACGTAGCAGTAAGAACGAGTCTGTGAGCCATCGCCGTAAACCTCCATGGCTTCATCTTTGAGAGCAGCAGTGATAAAACTGGGGATGATTCTGCCATCGTGGGCATCGATTCTTGGGCCGTATGTGTTGAAAATCCTGACAATCCTGGTGTCGATGTCGAAGCTGCGAGTAAAAACACCGCAAATCGTCTCTCCCAAACGCTTGCTCTCGTCGTACATTGACCGCGGTCCATTGGGGTTCACATGACCCCAATAAGACTCGCTTTGTGGGTGTTCCTGAGGATCGCCGTAAGCCTCCGAAGTGCCAGCAAAAATAAAAGTTCCCTGAGGATTAGTTTCTTTAAGATATTGCAATAACTGATCAGTAGCGTAGGAATTCACCAGATAAGTTTCTCTAGGATATTTCTGGTAATAGGGTGGGGAAGCTGGCGAAGCAAA
>OMJP01000003.1 GCA_900299405.1 bacterium
AAAACCTGGGATATTTCTGGAATCACGGGAACAAATATTGATGCGATTACCAAAATGGCTTTCCGGGTTACCGATGCTTCTACAGGCTTTGATTTCTGGTTTGATAATGTCAGGGCGAACTCTGCTCCTTCAACTCCCACAGTTTCTACCCCAGCGGACGACACTTGGACCAACTCTCGTGAGTTCTGTGCCACCACCACTGACGCCGACAGCGATAACTGGAACGCCACTTTTGTCTTGGACGGCATTGGCTCCTACGACGGCGAAGTAGTCGCTTCCGGAGAAGAATCCTGCTACACCCACACCGACGATCTTAGTAGTGTTTCTTGGTATGCCAACGCCTCTGACACCAATAGCTACGTCTCAGGTAATACCAGCTCCTATACTGCCAAAATTGACTCTGTTGCTCCCAGCAATCTATCTGCCAGTAACTCTTCTGATAGTTGGGTAACAGATCAGCCCACTATCACTGTCTCTACTCCCACTGATGCCACTTCTGGTATTAATGAGATTAGATATGTTTGGGACACCAATACTTTAGGTGCTAGCTGTGATGGTGGTACCACCACTTCTGCTGGCGCAGATTTAACTGGCACTCTCACCCAAGGCAGTCATATTCTTTACCTATGTGTGACTGATGTGGCTGGTGGAGTTACTACCTGGAACGGAGCTTATAAATGGGATAACGGTAACCCTTTAGTTAACATTACTTCCCATATCTCCACTACTTACAATGCTAGTAACATTCCTAGTGCTATCTCCGGAACCGCCAGCGATGTCGCTTCGGCCGTAGCGGGAGTGACTGTCGCTGTGACTGATGGCGTCAACTACTGGACCGGCACAGCCTGGAATTCGCTCACTAGAGTTTGGCTCAACGCCACTGGCACCACCAGCTGGAGCCTAAACTTCACTCCCGACAAAGACGGCTCCTTTACTGTCGAAAGCCAATCAACTGATAGCGCCGGCAATACCTCCAGCATTGATAGTGTCACCTTTAGCTACGATAGTATCGCTCCCGGAATTTCCGTCACACCGTCCGTGAGTGTCACTGACACCACCGCCACAGTGAACTGGGAAACCGATGACAACGCATCGACCAGAATTCAGTACGGCGCTTCCAGCTCTTACAGTAGGCTGACGACTATCACCAATCTTTCACCACGGGTAACCGCACACAGCCGAACAATCACTGATCTGAGATCTTGCATCACCTACCATTACCGCGTGCTCGGCACCGATGCCGCTGGCAACCAGCTGACCGGCACCGATCGTACCTTCACCACTACTGGCTGTGTCGGCTCTGCCACGATCGAAGAAGAAACCAAATCGACCGTTACCAACGACTCTGGCGGAACCTTTACCCTGCAGGAGTCTGGATCAGACAGAGTTGCTCTGACCGTACCCCCTTCATTCACTAACCAAAGCGCTACTTTCCAGGTTAAAAAACTAGCCAAAACCGAAGTACTGGCAGCGACCTCTGTTCCTCAAACAGCACTCAATGCTGTTGGCAGCCATGTTTACCAAATGGATGCTTTGACCGAAGAACTAGATTTAGTAAGCAGTTTCAATGAAGCCATCAACGTCACCATTACTTATACCGATGATGAAGTAACTGGCTTGGATGAATCCAGTCTGGTGATCTACCGTTGGGACGGCAGCTCTTGGAATGAGTTGTCCGATTGTACCGTCGATACCGATGCCAACACCGTCACTTGTTCCACTACCGCTTTCTCGACCTTTATCTTGTTCGGCTCTGAGCAGCCTAGCTCTGGCGGCGGATCTTCTGGATCCAGTGGTGGCGGCAATGTCTGTGGCGGGCCACCTCCTGGTTTGAAAGCACCTTGGATTTATGGTGCCACTCCAGTAAGTTCGACAGCGATCAAACTTTATTTCGCTGACGGCGATAACCCTATCGAAAAATACGTGCTCAATTACGGTACCCAATCAGAGGTCTATATCTATGGCTCAGAAAACATCGGCGGTCGCGGAAATGGCTGGCGAGAGTACGTGGTGGAGGGGTTACAGCCTGGGACAGAATATTTCTTCCGTGTTCGTGGGGAGCACAAATGCCAGCCTGGTGGTTGGTCCAACGAATTCAATATCGCCACTCCTACTTCGGTTGGTGGTAGTGAAACTTTGAGTGACCAAGAACTAGCCCAACGCTCCTTGGTAGACAGCATCGAGCTGAACTTATTCGATGAGGGTGGAGTTTGCGAAACCTACACTGTCCAAAGTGGACAGGGTCTGTGGGAAGTCACCGAAGCCATGCTCGGCGATCCTTACCGCTACCGCGAGATTGTTGAGGCCAACATCAGCCGCTACCCCAGTCTCGAAACCTCCCCCAGTTATCTCGAGATCGGCTGGGAACTAGTCTCTCCTGACTGCCGCGGCGGCAGTGGCGAACCTGGCATCACCGTGCGTTTGATTGACAATCGCGAGCGCCCGATCGGCAATGTTAAAGTGACTCTGAACGACCAAGAAGCCTGGCTAGATGAAACCGGCACCTACACCTTCCCCCTCACCGATGGTGGTGATTACACCATTGCGGTCTACAACGATGAGGGCGTAGTGATCGAGCGTCGCCTGCAAATCGATCAAGTCGGCAGCTACGAAATGGTAATGCGGGTCAAAAACCGCGTACCCTGGGATGGTCTCCCCTGGTATCAGGCATTTTTCGGCTTGGTATTTGATGGTTGGAGAAATGCTCTCTCCCAACTGCGTGGAGTTTTCAGCAAGTAATTATTTTTTCCATCAAAAAACCCCGCTAAGCGGGGTCTTTGACTTTTCCGAAACTCTATTGGAGTTTGGAGCAGACGTTTGTCAACCTGTAGTAAGCGAAAATATAGATAATCAACATTAAATTGTCAACATTTATTTAAAAAGCTCTGAGCCGCCGGAGGGAGTCGAACCCTCTCCTACAGGTTGACAAAACTGTCGCTCCACCAGCAGAGCTTCGGCGGCAGCAACCAGAGCTCTTCCAGTTTGGAATGCCAACTTAAACAAAAACTGTAACTTTTGGGAAAACTAACCTGTAACTAAGCTCACTAACCTGCCTGGGACATAGATTTCTTTGACGATTTCTTTATCGGTTAGCCATTTTTGCACTACCTCCAACGACTTGGCTTGATCAAGAATCAGCTGTTTATCTTCAACTTTCCCCGCCTCAATCTCCAGCTCGCCTCTCACTTTGCCATCAATCTGTACGGCGATGAAGATTTGCTCCTCCTGAGCGAGTTGTTGGTCGTATTCTGGCCAAGTCTGGACGTGAATGCCCAGATATTCTTTAGTACTCTGTTCGCCCGTTAATTGGGCATACAGCTCCTCTGAGAGGAAAGGTGCAAAAGGCGCCAGCATTTTCACAAACATCAGCAGATCCTCTTGGCTAATCGCAGGTTTTTCCGCACTCAGCTTCTCCCACAGATTGGTCAGCTCCATCATCGATGCGATGGCGGTGTTAAATTTCAAAGCCGGGATGTCTTCACTAACTTTCTTGAGGGTTTGGTGGAGTTTTTTGACTAGCTCAGGCTGAGTTTCAGCTGCTGTCCCTTGACCGACCAGCCCATAAATCCGTCGTAAAAAGCGATGCACGCCGGCTACTGCTCGATCATCCCAAGGCTTGTCAGCCTCGAGAGGACCCATGAACATCTCGTAAATGCGCAGAGTATCAGCGCCGTACTGCTCGATCACTGTCTCGGGAGCAATCACGTTACCTTTGCTCTTGCTCATCTTGCGCCCGTCAGGACCGAGGATCATGCCTTGATGTCTCATCTTGGCAAAAGGCTCGTCGATCGTCAGGTAACCCTGGTCACGCAGGAACTTGGTAAAAAAGCGGGCGTATAGCAGGTGCAGCACGATATGCTCGGGACCAATCATGTAGAGATCGACCGGTAGCCATGAGGTAAGCTGATCTTTGCTGGCAAACTCATCCTGGTTGCGCGCATCGACATAGCGCAGGAAATACCAGCTGGAATCAACAAAAGTATCCATGGTGTCGAACTCTGGCCGCCAGCCCTCACCATAGAGCTTTTCGGTTCGCTTGATGAACTCCTGCGAAGATCTCAGCGGTGACTCGCCCTTGGGATTGAAATCTACATCGGTCGGCAGTTCCCAGGGTAAATGTTCTTCCCTGACTGGGTGGGGCTTGCCTTCGGGATCATAAACAATCGGAATCGGTGCGCCCCAGTAGCGCTGACGAGAAATCAGCCAGTCGCG
>OMJP01000004.1 GCA_900299405.1 bacterium
CGTAAGCAGCTGATTGCTCTCGTCGAAAAAGAATTTCAAGCCAAATTGGTGGGTAAGGTACAATAGTTTGCTAGATGACTAGCAAGCAAATCAAACCGCTATCACTTTTGCTAGCCAGTGCTATTTTTTTAGCGCCGCTCAACCTGTTCATCAAATGGGGAGAAAGCCATGCTTACGTGGGCGGAATTTTCAGTGACTATTTGGTAAATAAATTATGGCTGGCAGAAATTCCGGTGCTGCTAATCGCGGTTTGGTGGCTGCCCAAAAAAATCATCGCCAATCGGCAAAAAATAATTCAATTTGCAAAAAAATACTGGTGGCTGTTTTTGGGTTTATTAATTTTCGTCGCTAGACAGTTTTTCAGCATCTTACCAACGGCATCATGGTGGTACTTGCTGAAAGTGATTGAGCTGCTAATTTTCGCTGCTTGTCTCAAAGAGATTCTGCCCAAAGTCGATCGGCGTTTAATCGAATACGTCTTATTGATTACTGTAATTTTCCAGTTTGGCGTGGGCTTGCTGCAATTTATCAACCAGCAACCGTTATTTGACTATCACATCTTGGGAGAAACTCAGTTCACCGGTTCGATCAATGTTGCTAAAGCAAGCTTTACTGATGGAGAAACTTCTCTGGCTTACGGCACTACCGCACATCCTAACATCCTGGCAGGAGTAGTGACGATTTTGGGATTACTATGGCTGGAGATTAGGTTACTAGCCAATAAAAAACCCCAGTGGCTCGAATTGGTGGTAGTGGCAATCATTGCTGTTACTCTGTTTATTACCCAGTCTTATTCAGCGCTGTTGGCAACCTCTTTATTTTTGCTGATTAAAACTTTTCCGTCAGTTGCCAAGCAGCCAAAACCATTGGCTTGGTCGATCGGCTTACTGATTCCGTTACTATTGATTTTCCTCACTACCCAAACTAACGACCAGTCTATTTTTCGCCGGGCCTTTCTCAATGCTCACGCAGTTTCTTTGGTAGCCGAACAACCACTGTTTGGCACGGGACTAAACAACTTCACCACCACCCTGGATCAAGTCACTCACCCTGAATTAGTACGTTTTATCCAGCCAGCGCACAATGTTTTTCTTTTGATACTGGCGGAAACAGGTTTGTTGGGCTTGCTGCTTATTTGGCAAGCTTTGCGAGCTGGAAGATTAATAATCCCCACAGCTTGGTTGGTATTGCTGATTACTTTGCTGAGCTTGGATCACTACTTGGTAACTCAGTGGGTGGGAGGAGTACTATTAGCTTTGGCCGTAATTATCAATCATCGTCATCAAGATCAATGATTGGCGTTGGTGTTGGAGTAGGGGTTGGCTTTTTCCAATCGGCCCCACCAGCACCGATTTTCACTGTGCTTGAAGTGGCTTGTTTGCCTCCGCGAGAAAAGGCCTTGGCATAGATTTCGTGCTGACCGGTGGAAAAATTGATGTGACCCTGATAGCGGTGGCTGTTCACGGTTTCTCGCAAACTACCATCTACCCAGATCTCGATCTTTTCAATCCCGTCATTGCTGCCAGCGTCGACAATCACTTCAACATTGTTTTCGTTGTATGATTTTTCGTTTTCTGGTCGGGAAACCTTGACCGACACTGCCGCCTGGTCGCCACAATACTCAGTGGGCACCTTGTATCGAGTGTCTGATTCCTGAGCAATCCAGCCATTGATAGCTTCCTGCCAACGATTACGACCATCTTGGCTGACGGGGTCATCTTCGCGCAGCACAATGAACTCACGCTCGTTGTAGTCACCAGCGCTGACCTTGGCATCGGTGGCTAGCTTGTTCTCATCGTCGCGACAGACTTTCAGCTTGGTGTGAATCGGATCAGGGATGGTTGGCACTGAGCCTTTGAGGTAGTAATCGGTTTTGGTGGGATAACCATCGTGAGATGGATAACCAGAAATAGCATCGACCGAAACTTGAGTGACATCATCGGGCACCTCCCAGGCAGGAGCTTCATAACCTAGCTCCAAAGCCTCCATGATCACCCGACGCCAGATTGGCGAGGCGCCGGTGATGCCAGAAGCTACCTGAGTCATCGAGCTGTTGTCGTTGTTTCCTACCCAAACACCCACCAGGACTCCTTGACTCCAACCGATGGTCCAGTTGTCTTTCTGCTCATTGGTGGTTCCTGTTTTGACAGCGATCGGTCTGCCCGTATTGAGTAGCGAGTTGGCGCCAAAAGCGAGTAAGCGAGCGTTGTTGTCAGACAAGACGTTATTGATCAAGAAAGCTTCGCCCTCACTGATCACTCGTTTGCCTTCAACTTGTTTATGCTCAAATAAAGTACGACCTTTTTGATCTTCAACTTTGAGAATCGAAACTGGCTCGACTCTACGGCCACCATTGGCAAAAGCACTGTAAGCAGTAGTGGTGTCGATCAGTCTCACTTCGCCACCTCCCAAAGTAATAGACAAACCGAAACGCTGGAGGTTGGCTCTGGTTGGTTCGAGAGTTTCGAAGCCTAAATCATAAGCAAGCTGGAGAAATTCCTCGATGCCCACAATCGCCACTGACTTCACTGCAGGAATGTTGAGTGAGCTACCTAGTGAGTCACGCAAGCTGACCGGACCATGGAAAACACCGTCATAGTTTCGCGGCTGATAGGCGTCGGTTGATTCATTGGTACGGAAAGTGGTTTCCACATCAGTGATCATCGAAGCAGGGGAGTAGCCACGGCGGAACATGCCTAGATAGGTAACTGGCTTGATCGATGACCCCGGCTGGCGTAAACCATCGACAGCGACATTGAACTGGCCATCGATGTCATCATCGAAGTAATCCTTACTGCCTACCATTACCAAAATCTCACCGGTGTCTGGTTGCTGAGCGATCACGGCACCATTAGTAATGTTCAAGCTTTCCACCTGATCAATTTCTTCTTCCACGATTTCTTCGGCAGCGTCTTGTAGCTCACTATCCAGAGTCGTGGTGACTTTCAAACCACCGGCCTCTACCAACTCAGC
>OMJP01000005.1 GCA_900299405.1 bacterium
AGCAGGTTTTTGACGTCGCTGATCATCTGGTCAGAACCACAGAGATAATAGCCTGCATTGGCTGGCTGCTCGTGGATACTGAGACAGTCAGTGACCCGTCCGCGACAGAGCGACCATTCCTGAGGAGCGCGTGAGATCACCGGGTGAAAGCGGAAGTTGTCGAACCCCTCGGCATATTCCTGAAACTCATCCTGCCAAATCATTTCTTCGACATGTCGCAAACCCCAGTGGAGCGTGATCGGGCGCGAGTCTTTTTTGTTTTGCAGCAGATCAGCAATCATGCTGCGGAAGGGGGTAATACCAACGCCAGTGGCGACCATCACGATCGCCTCTTCTGCACCGCTGTCATCGATCACAAAGCGCCCCATCGGACCGAGCAGCTGCACCTCATCTCCCGGCTGGAGAGCTTGGAGAAACTTGGTGCCAGTCCCCATCGGAGCTGGATCAATCACGATCTCGAAACTGTGGTCGATCGAGGGCGAACTGGAAATCGACCATGACCGACGGTGACCCTGATCAGAGACTGCAAAAGAAACATACTGACCAGCCTGGAACTCCAGCTTGTTGGGCTGAACTAGCTCGAAAGTGTATTCCTCGAACTTGGGGTTATAGATCATTTTCTCGGAAAGACGAGCGGTGTATTGTTGGGCGCGAGCGAATTGCATTATTAGTTAAGAGTTAATAGTTAAGAGTGTTACCAGCCGAACTCAGAATACTTGTTCCCGGCGGAAAACTCTTCAAAGAAGTAACGAATATAGCTTACCGTATTCTCGGGCAAATTCTGTGGTAAAACCCACAAAACCTGGTCTGATTTGTCTGGTTCTGCCAAGTGCGGCTCTCCTTCCCATTTGGTAGTCAAAAAGAAGAAGTCAATCCGCTCATCAGAGTCAGCGCGATGCATCACATGCACCATTTGCAAATCTTTTTCTTTTACTTTTACCCCCGCCTCTTCCTGGATCTCTCGGATAGTTCCGGTAGTAACTGTTTCTTGTCCATCCAGATGCCCAGCTGGCAGCGACCATTTGCCGTCACCATAGCCAGTGTTGAAGCGGCGGATCATAAAGATTTTGCCGTCAGGTCTCTGCAATAAGCCGTGGACGGAACATTTGAGCTTGAAGCGCTTACTGGGGTTAATCGATACCATGAGCCTTTCGCCAGTTGCGTCCGTACCACATCCCGAGGGCTAGTTTGGCAATCGCTTGGTATTCTTCGGTGCGATCGACGAATCTCTCGGTGACAATACCAACCAAACCTTCTTCTGTTTTGATTCTCTCCAGATTTTCTTCATTTAAAACTCTGGCTGTCACTGGTCCCATTTCCTCACCACTGCGAATTTTCTGCGCCATTTCTGCTGGCACTAAAAAGCGTGAGCCGGCGGACAAGCCCCAGTTGCCTTCGCGGTCCACCACGGCCGCCCAAACTGTGGTCCACATTTCTTCACCATGGTCATCTATACCACCTTCCAGACCAATACCAAGAACTTCTCCCTCAATCTCATTTTCTCGCAAACCAATCTCCAGAACTGCCTTAGCGCGATTCATCGCTCCCTGTTTGGTTTCTTCATCACTGCGTGGCTGCTCGCTCACGCCCGTATCGACACTAATCCCCTTCACCACCACCTCTGGCCATTGCTCGCTGGCGGCATTGATCGTGGCATTGATTTTGACTGGGTTGGTAGAACCGACAAAGATGTGCATGGGTTTTACTGTACAATGACTCAAAATAGTTTGCACTATGACTTCCAAAAAACCACAATTTTTCACCATTATCGGCAACATTGGTTCCGGAAAATCTGAAGCTGCCAAACTAATCTCCACCACTCTCAAACTACCCTCGATCGACGCTGACTCGCTGTTCCAGACCGTTGATCCTTTTGCCAAAAACTACCTCAAAGACATTTCACGCTGGGCTTTTACCAACGAGCTGTGGCTGATGGTCAACCGTGCCAAATTGATCGAAGAACAGGCAAAACCAGGAGAGCTAACGGTGGTAGACAGTGGTTTGCTGATGAGCTGGATGTATGGTCGGGCACACCGCTTGGCTGGGGAGTTTACCGAAAAGGAATGGCGTTTTTACAAGCAGCTTTACAACCATTTTGCCCAAAATTTCATGAGTAAAACCTTGGTGTTGCGACTGAAATACGCCCAAAAAACTCTGTTCGAGCGCATCAAAAAGCGTGGTCGGGAGTTTGAGTTGGAGTACTACACTCCGGAATACATCGGCGGACTGGAGAAGGGTCTGGATGCCCTGGAAAAAAAGCTACGCCGCAACGACATTCCCCTGCTGAAAATCACCGAAAAAAACGTGCCGGAATTTGTGGAGAGCAAAAGCGGCAGCAAAAAGCTAGTGAAGCTGGTTGAGAAGTTCCTCGAGAAAAATAATGTCTGAGGAAGCTGAGATTTTTGACATTTTCTTGACCTCAAAAAGATTTTTACTGATATAATAAACATAGATTCCGGGGCGAAAGGGATTGTAGCAATTCCTTGACTTCGATCATACTGCGCAGAGCGCAGGTCAAGCGAGAGACGCCCCAAGAATCACTTCATAATTGAATAAAAGATTGGCTTGCCAGTCTTTTTTTGTTTCACAACCAATTTAATTAGCTTTGGTTTTCCTACTCCATAAAGCCAAGATTTGTAGTCTTCTACTGAGTGAAAGGCATAATAAACCTGCTGATCGATAATTCTCACTCTCTGTATTGTTCCTGAGCGCTTGATAATTGACCGGACATATTTGAATAATTTTATTCTTTGGTAAATCTCGGCATGTGATCTAGATTTTCCAATGCCAACAACATGCTCCCAGCCTTCATTGGTAAAATGAACTTTTCTTTTTAAAGCCAGGCAATAAACTGGTTTTTTTTGCCAGTTTTGATAGTAATTCTTCCAAACCCTATCCCTAAATTGTAAAAAACTCTCCGATTTTTTCTTTTTCAGCTGCATGAAAACAGCTTATGATTGGGAATTGACAAAAAGCGTAACAAGAAAACTAACCCAGAGACTTCTGCACTGCTTTCAGACCCATCATGAAACACTTTTCCCGCCCGGCGGAGATGTCGTCCATGCCGAAAAAGGGTAAGAGGTCTGCTTTTTGCCAGTTTTGAATATCTTCCAGAGAAGCGCCGATCAGTTTATCCGACAAAACACTCATGCTAGCCTGACTGACGACACAGCCATGGCCTTCCCAGCCGACGGCCTCGATTGTTTTGCCATCTGAAGAAAACTTCAGCGTAATTGTGACCTCATCCCCACAAGAGGCATTGGTTTCGTGGTGCTGGAGGTCGTGATCATCGAGCAGGCCGTGATTTTGGGGCTGCTGAGACTCGGCGACTAGCGCTTCTTGATAAATATCCATTAGAGTTTAAAAATCTTGGCTACTTTGTCAAAGGCTTTGACCAGGGAGTCGATGTCTTCTTTGGTCGAGTAAACGTTGAAACTGGCGCGAGTGGTGGCTTGCCAGCCACAGGCTTTGTGCAGCGGCATGGTGCAGTGGTGCCCAGAGCGGACCGCTACTCCTTCGCTGTCGAGGATTTGGGCCAGGTCGTGAGCGTGAACGGTGTCGTGGACAAAGGCTACCGAGCCTAAGCGATTATACTTTTCTGGCCTGGGACCAACGATTTCGAGACCCTTAATGCCACTCAGTTGCTTAAAGGCGTATTCGACGAGCTCAAAATCATGTTTCATGACGTCTTCCATCCCTAAGTTATCGAGGAATTTGCAGGCTTCGGCCAAGCCAATCGCCGAGGCGACATCTGGGGTACCGGCGGTAAATAAATCAGTCAGATCATCGGCGTAACTGGCTTGCTGCTCGCCTACGTTACCGATCATGCCTCCACCGAATAACCAGGGCTGCATTTCCCCACTTTTGAGGAGTTCTTTTTTCACTACCAAACCACCAATCCCCATGGGGCCGAGCATTTTGTGACCGCTAAAACAGAGAAAGTCGACGTCTAATTCATGAAAATCAACTGGCAGGTGCGGCACTGACTGAGCAGCATCCAAGACTATTCTGGCTTCCTTGGCATGTTTTCTGACCAAACTCACCATTTCTTTCACAGGATTAACGGTTCCCAGAGAGTTAGACACATGGACAAAGGCTACTAGCTTCACGTCTGGTTTTTTGACGATTTTGGCAAATTCTTCGAGATCGATGGTCGCTTCGTCTTTTAAGCCCACTACCTCGAGGTTGGCGCCGGTTCTTTTGCAGAGCTCCTGCCAGACTACTAGATTGGCGTGGTGCTCCATCAGTGTGGTCACAATTACGTCGCCTTTGCCCAGATTGTGATCTCCCCAGCCATAAGCGATACCATTGGTGGCCTCGGTGGTATTGCGGGTGAAGATTAATTCATCTTTTTCTGCGCCGACAAACTGAGCCACGGTTTCTTTGGCTCTATCCCAGGCATCGGTAGCTCTGTCAGACAGCACGTGCACGCCGCGATGAACATTGGCGTTGTCGTTCAGGTAATAGTGAGCCATCACCTCAATCACCTTCTTGGGTTTCTGGCTCGTCGCCGCCGAATCCAGATACACCAACGGCTTACCTGGATGCACTTCCTGATCTAAAACCGGAAAGTTTTTCTTGACTTGCTTGGGATCGTACATATTGTGTAATTCTAGCAGATAAGAATTTGTTATTTATCGAACTTTATTGGACTCCAATTCTTCAACTAAGGAGATTGGGTCAACTATTTTCATTGGATCAATAGCTATCCTTATTTCTTTTTCATTATTGGGTATTTTTTTCAGAAGACTTTTGTAGTCCAAAGTTAAAAAGTAATCGCATTCAGCTTTTTTCGCATTATAAATATGCTCCGAATCATCTGGTTTAAATACTTTTAGTAGTCTTGAGTAAATTTCCTCAGTTATAGTTCCACTTTGGCCCCATGGAGCTCCAAATGGGGCATCTCCAAATAATGGTGAAAAATTTCTGGTATGTGGTGGCGCATAAACTTGCTTAACAAATTTGAATAATAGTTTAAGAGATCTTCGGCGACGTATGTCGGGAGTGTCAGAAACTTCATCTAAAGTTTTCTGAGAAGTAACTAAAGAAATTTCTTCATAATTAGAAAGTTCTTCCAAAGACGCTAGTTGGTCATCATCGATGTTGTCCTGCAACAATTTAGAAAAAATACAAGTGTCTAAATAAATTTTTTTCATTCCAAAAACCCTTCCACAATCATCTCTTCTGCCTTAGCGCGATCTAGGCCGCGGGCTTGGAGGTAGAAGATGTGTTCTTCCGGAATGCTGGAAACACTAGCGGCGTGAGAGCAGGAGACGTCGTCGGTGAGGATTTCCAGATCGGGAACAGCTTCGGCTTTGGCTTCTGGTGAGAGAAGAAGGACGCGTTCGGTGAGAAATGATTGAGAGTCACCGCAATCGGGATCGATAACAATTTTTCCTTTGAAGCGAATAGTAGATTTGTCGCGCGCCACACCCTTCATGGTAGTCTCTGCCCTAGTGTGCGGCGACTTGTGGTGAATGAT
>OMJP01000006.1 GCA_900299405.1 bacterium
ACCCTCGTGCACCTCACCGATTTTGTAGTTGCGACCGGTATAGAACAAGATCCGCTCAGTAGTAGTGGTTTTCCCAGCATCAATATGAGCGATAATGCCGATATTGCGGATTCTTTCTAAAGGGACTCGTTTGTTGGCGCTCTTTTCAGACATACGGGCAGTGCAGGTTACCAGCGGAAGTGGGAGAAGGCTTTGTTGGCCTCTGCCATCCGGTGGGATGTTAATTTTTTCTCAACAGCTCCGCCAGAATTTTCTAGCGCAGCCAATAATTCAGCAGCTAATTTGTCAGCATAAGTGTGATGTTCTGAGTTGGAGCGCTTGTTGGCCTCAATGACCAGCCAGCGAATCGCCAAAGAAGCAGCTCGACGAGAGCGAACCGGCATTGGTACTTGATAAGAAGCACCACCTACTCGACGAGAGCGAACTTCCATCTGTGGGCTAATGTTGGCCACAGCATCTTCCAAAACTTCGAGAGGCTTCTTGCCGCTTTTCTCTGCCGCTTGTTGCAAAGCTTGATAAACATGCTTTTGGGCCACGCTTTTTTTGCCACTGACCATCGAGCGATTGATTAGCTTCGCCACCAGCAAAGAATTGTATTTCAAATCTGGTTCAACGGTGCGGGTTTTGGCTTGTTTGGTTCTCATGTTAGTTAGTTAAGAGTTGATAGTTAATAGTTAAGTGTTGGTGGTTTACGATTTCTTGACTCCGTATTTACTGCGACTGGACTTGCGACCCTCAACTCCAGCAGTGTCGTATTTACCGCGAACGATGTGATACTTCACACCAGGCAAGTCTTTTACTCTGCCACCACGAACCATTACCACGCTGTGCTCAGCCAAGTTGTGACCTTCACCAGGAATGTAGGCAGTGACTTCCATACGATTGGACAAACGAACACGAGCCACTTTACGCAAAGCAGAGTTGGGCTTTTTGGGCGTCATGGTTTTCACCACGGTTGCCACGCCCCGCTTTTGCGGATTGGTGGTTTTCACTGGCTTGCCGGTCACCGAGTTATAGCTGCGACGCAAAGCACTAGCTTTGACACGCTTTTTACGCCTGTTGCGACCGCCTTTGCGAATGAGTTGGTTAATCGTTGGCATAATGATTGAGGGATTGTAACATGTCGAGTAAATTTTGACCACTCGCCTGGAGCGGTCCCGACGCTAATCCTGTACTCCTAATCTATTCTGGCTCGCTCCTCGCTGGTCGGAATCAAGCGACCAATAATTACATTTTCTTTCAAACCCTCTAGATCATCAACCTTGCCTGCGGAAGCCGCATCGGTCAGCACGTGTTTGGTGTGCTGGAAGGAAGCTGCTGACAACCAAGAATCAGTAAAGAGTGACGAACGAGTGATACCAAGCAGCAATACCTTGGCGGTAGCTGGTTCTCCACCAGCAGCCATGGTTTCGTCATTGGCAGCCATAAAGCTACTGCGCTCAGAGATCTCTCCAGTCAAGAACTCGGTGTCACCACTCATCTCGATCTTCACTTTGTCACCCATTTTGCGGGCAATCACTTCAAAGTGACGGTCGTTGATGGTAATACCCTGAGATTCATAAACATACTGCACCTGGTCGACTAAGTGCTGCTGAGCAAACAGCAAGCCACGTAGCTGGAGCAATTCTTGAATATCAGCTCCACCAGAGGTCAGCATTTGTCCTGGGTGAACCAAGTCGCCATTCTCTACTGAGAGAGTGCGACCTGCCGGCACGGTGTAGCTTTCTTCATCTTCGCTGGAAACGTCTGCTGATTTGATAGTAATGATTTTTTCATCACCTTTTTCAGAAATCTTGACTTTACCAGCGACCTGAGCGACCAAAGCTTTCACCTTGGGGTTGCGAGCTTCGAGTAGCTCTTCCACACGAGGTAGACCCTGAGTCACGTCCAGACCTACGATACCACCAGAGTGCTTGACCCGCATAGTTAGCTGAGTACCAGGCTCACCGATAGATTGAGCAGCGATAATACCCACAGGCACGCCGATATTGACCATTTCTCTCGTAGAGAAATCCCAACCATAACATTTCTGACATAAGCCTTTGCGAGCCTGACAAGTCATGGGTGAGTGAACATGAACGCTCTCCACCCCTTCCAGCTCATCGATTTCCTGAGCCAGTTTACCATTGATCACTTCGCCTTGTTTGGCCACGACTTTACGGCCATCTTTGACATCCTCTACCAAGATTCTGCCCAAGATTCTGCCCAGGAAAGAGTCACGGCGATGGGTTTTGCTGATCTCGATACCTTGCTCTACTCCACAGTCTTCCATGCGGATGATGGCATCGTGAGAAACATCGCTCAGACGGCGAGTGAGGTAACCAGCGTCAGCGGTCTTGATAGCTGAGTCGGTCAAACCTTTTCTCGAACCACGAGCGGAAGTAACGTATTCGAAAATCGTCAAACCCTGACGGAAGTTCGATTTGGTAGGCATTTCCACGATGTTGCCCAAAGGATCGACTACCAAACCACGCATCGCAGCTAGCTGCTTCACCTGGTCTTTGGAAGCACGAGTTCCTCCGGAATCAATCATTACTTTGACTGAGTTATCATCACCATAGGATTTCCAAGTTTCCTCGGCCAGTTCGTCAGTGGTTTCCATCCAGATCTCGATCGCTTTGCGACGACGCTCCTCATCAGTAATCAAACCTTGGAAGTAGCTGTCCTGGACCTGCTCCACGCGCTTGTTAGCACGATCGACAATCGAGGCTTTTTCCTCGATCATCAAACAGTCAGTAACCGAGACCGACAAACCGGAATCAGTTGCCGCTTCGAAACCAAGATTTTTGATGGCATCGATCAGCTGAGCCACTGATTCATCAGGTAGATCCTCGATCGCTTGAGTGACTAATTCTTTGATGTCTTTGGCTTTGACTGGCTGATTCATAAAACCAACTCCAGCCGGCAGCAAATCATTGAAGCGCAACCGACCGACAGTGGTCATTACCAAGCCTTGGCCAGGAATACGCACCGTGATGGGCTGACGCAAAAGAATCAAACCAATTTGGTAGGCGTGATAAGCCTCATCCTGGTGAGCAAAAACCGTGGGGAAAGAATCAATAGTTTCATCGGTAGAGGTGTAGTAATAGACACCCATCGCCATTTCTTTATTTGGCACGGTGATCGGTTCTCCATTGGCTGGTTTCAAGAGGTTGTGAGTCGACATCATCAACTCCACTGCTTCTTGTTTGGCCTCTTTGGTCAAAGGTACGTGAACAGCCATCTGGTCACCATCAAAGTCAGCGTTGTAACCCGAACAAACACAAGGATGTAGGCGGATAGCGGAACCTTCGATCAGCTGAGGATAGAAAGCCTGCATACCCAGTTTGTGTAGAGTTGGGGCACGGTTCAAGATCACTGGATGGTTCGCAGTCACTTTTTCCAAAACGTCATAAACTTCTGGCTCGCGACGATCTACCAAGTGACGAGCGCTCTTCACATTTGGCGCTACTCCTTGGACAATCAGTTCGCGCAAAACATAAGGCTTGAAGATTTCCAAAGCCATATCTTTGGGCAAACCACATTGGTTGAGCTCTAGTTCTGGACCGACTACAATTACGCTACGACCAGAATAGTCGACGCGTTTACCGAGTAGATTCTGACGGAAACGACCCTGCTTACCACGCAGCATTTCCGAAAGGGAGCGCAGCTGACGACGGTTCGAGCGGCGGCGGGTTTGCCGTGCTTGAGAGCTGTCGATCAAAGAATCAACGGCTTCCTGCAGCATGCGTTTTTCGTTGCGCAAAATAATTTCTGGCGCACCGAGATTGATGAGATGTTTCAGACGGTTGTTGCGGTTGATCACTCGACGATAAAGATCGTTGAGGTCAGACGAGGCAAACCTGCCGCCAGAAAGCTGCACCATCGGACGTAAGTCAGGAGGCAACACTGGCAGCACATTGAGAAACACCCAAGAAGGATCGATCTGTGCTTTTTTGAATCCTTCGACGACCTTGAGACGCTTGGTAGCCTTAACTTTCTTGGCGCCTTTGCTTTCGATCATTTCGCTGCGCAGTTTCTCGACCAAGTCATCCATGTCAATTTCTTTGACCAAGGTCAAAATGCTTTCGGCACCCATCCCTACTTCCAGATGAGAAGCAGCGTTGTATTCATCGAGTTTCAAGTATTCATCTTCACTCAAGACGCTCATTTTCTTGATCTTTTTGATCATAGTTTTGATGGTCTTGAAGATTTCTGTAGTCTGCTCGATCTGCACTTCTAGCTGCTCTTTGACGTTGGTGATGTTTTGTTTGGCTTTGAGCTTCAACTCATCGAGCTTGAGCTGAAGAGTTTCTTTGTTTTTGACTTTTTCTTTCAAGGTCGTCACATCTTTGTCGAGCTGTTCTTGCAGATTTTTGACGTCTTGTTCGGCAGTGTCGCGTAGTTCATCCAAAGCGGCAGTCAAATCAACTTCTAGTCGCTCGGCTACTGCTTTCTTTTCGTCCTCATTGACTGACAAGACAATGTACTGAGAAAAGTACATGATCGAACTCAAGTTACGAGGCGAAATACCTAGCAGCAAGCTCAGTTTGGAAGGCGCACCTTTGAAAAACCAGATGTGAGACACTGGAGCAGCCAAATCGATGTGGGCCATGCGTTCACGACGAACCTTGGACTGAGTAACCTCGACTCCGCACTTGTCACAAATAATACCTTTGTAACGAATGCGTTTGTATTTACCACAGTAACACTCGTAATCTTTGACCGGACCAAAGATTTTCTCATCGAACAAACCATCTTTTTCTGGCTTGAGAGAGCGATAGTTGATGGTTTCTGGTTTTTTGACCTCACCATGAGACCAAGACATCATTTCTTCGGGAGAAGCGATGCTGATTTGTAAAGCTGAAAAGTCGACTACATTTCTCATATATTCCTTTTTATTCCTCTCCTTCTTCATCACTATCACTGTCTTCGTCATCGAAGTCTGCTGGTTCATCCAGCTCTTCGCTCTCTTCTTCGGCCTCTTCTTCGGCTTCCTCCTCACTCTCATCAGCCTCGGTTTCATCACCGCCATCGCCGACGGCTAGTTCTTCTTCGGTCACATCCTCATCTGGTTTCTCGTCTTCTTCTTCGACTTCTTCAGAATCGATCGGCACAACCTTGAGACCCAGCGAGTTCAGTTCGCGAACCAAGACCTTGAATGACTCAGGAACGCTTGGTGCGGGAATTTCTTCACCTTTGACCATGGCTTCGAAAGCATTAGATCGACCACGAACGTCGTCTGATTTGATCGTCAACATTTCCTGTAGTACATGAGCAGCACGATGTGCTTCCAGGGCCCAAACTTCCATTTCTCCCAAACGCTGCCCACCCATTTGAGCTTTACCGCCCAAAGGCTGCTGAGTCACCAGGGAGTAAGGTCCAGTGGACCGAGCGTGAGTCTTGTCCTCGACCATGTGGCTCAGTTTCAGCATGTAGCCGATACCAACCACGGTGTCTTCCTGGAAAGGCTCACCGGTGCGGCCGTCAAATAGTCGGACTTTACCAGAAGCAGGTAGGCCTGCTCTCTCCAACTCACTCCAAATCTTGCTTTCATCGATTTTTTCAAAAGCTGGCACCGCCACTTTGTAACCCAATTTGTCAGCGGCCCAACCCAAGTGAGCTTCCAACAGCTGACCCAGATTCATACGAGCCAAAACCGACAATGGTGAAATAATAATGTCGATCGCGGTTCCATCCTCGAGATGAGGCATGTCGGCAGTGGGCACAATTTTGGAAATTACTCCTTTGTTACCATGACGACCAGCGAGCTTGTCACCGACGCGAATCTTGCGCATCTGAGCTACGCGAACGATTACTTCTTTCAAAGTGCCGGGATCTAACTCATCACCGATTTCACGATCCAAGGTCTGAACATCGATCACTGTCCCGCTCTCACCGTGAGGCAAGCGCAGCGAAGTGTCGCGAACTTCTTTGGATTTCTCACCAAAAATAGCCCGCAGCAAACGCTCTTCTGGAGACAATTCGGTCTCACCTTTGGGAGCGACTTTACCGACCAGGATGTCACCTGAATTGACAGCGCTACCCACCCGGATAATTCCTTCCATAGTCAGGTTGCTCAAGTAAGCTTCACTGACGTTGGGAATATCGTTCGTTAGTTCTTCAGGACCGAGTCTGGTGTCCATCACTTTGGCGCGGTACTCGCTGATCTGAATCGAGGTGAGAGAATCATCTTTCACCAACCGATCAGAAATCACGATCGCGTCTTCGTAAACCAAACCATCAAAAGATGAGTAAGCAATCAGCAGGTTAGTACCCAGAGCTAGCTCGCCTTCATCAGCAGAAGGACCATCGATCAAAATGTCTCCCTGCTTCACGCGCTGACCCTCGGTCACAGCGATGTGCTGAGAGTAACAAGTGCTTTGCGAAGTACGCTCGAACTTGATCACATGATAGGTCAACACACCTTTGCTGTACTCCACCCGCTCATCGACTGAGTTGGCAAAACGAGCTTCGGCAGCATCGTGTTCGGATTTATTCAGACTAATCACAACTTTGCTAGCGTCGACATAATCGACCTTACCGGCAAACTGAGCGACAACGGTGCGGTTCATTGAGGTAGCGACAGCTCGCTCCATACCAGTACCGACTACCGGAGATTTTGGTCTAACCAAAGGCACTGCCTGACATTGCATGTGAGTACCCATCAAGGCCCGGTTGGCTTCGTCATGGGCGATAAACGGAATCAAAGAGGCTGAAGTACCGATCACCTGGCGAGGAACTACGTCAATATATTCCACTTCAGTGACTGGACCTTCGATGAATTTGTTCATGTGGCGCATGGGCACCCACTCGTCTTCGATGGTGCCGTCTTTGCCGATATCAATGCTGGCGTGAGTGATTTTGTAGTCTTCTTCTTCGTCGGCCGACATGTAGTAGATCTTGCTGTAATCGATCTTCATGTTTTTGCCGGACTGTTCTACTTTGAAGTAAGGAGCTTCCAAGAAACCATATTTATTGACCTGGGAATAGAGAGCCAGGTAAGTCACCAAACCAATGTTCGGACCTTCTGGAGAACGAACTGGACAAATACGAGAGTATTGCGAAGCGTTGATGTCACGCATCGAAAACGAAGCACGCTCACGAGTTACTCCACCGGTACCCATCACTGATAGACGACGAATGTTGTCGATTTCTGACAGCGGGTTAGTCTGATCCAAAATGGCTGACAGACGATTACGACGGAAAAACTCAGAAATAGTAGCGATCAAAGGTCGAGCGTTGACCAAAGCACCAGGAGTCAAGCTCTCGGTGGTTTTGGTAAGTGACATTTTTTCGCGAATCGAGCGCTCCAGCCGAATCAAACCAATGCGGAACGGACCGGTCTGCACCAGCTCGCCCACCCGGCGAACGCGGCGGTTACTCAAGTGATCGATGTCATCGACTTTACCTTGGCCGTTTTGCAGACCAATCAAGTAGCGAACAGTAGCGACCACATCCTGAGGAGTCAGTACTGTGGTTTTTTCATCAACGTCGACTTTCAAGCGGCGGTTAAGTTTGTAACGACCGACATCAGCCAAGTCGTAGCGCTTGTGATCAAAGAACAACTGAGTCAAATACTCTCTGGCTGTATCGAGCACTGCTGGCTCACCAGGGCGCATTTTTTCGTAGATCTCAATCAAGGCCTCTGCCTGATTGGTGGTGGAGTCTTTTTTCAAAGTGTTTTCCAAAAGAGACAACTCATCGGTTTTGTTGACTGCTTTGAAAAGCTCACGAATTTCGTCATCGGTTTCGTAACCCAGTGCCCGGAGTAAGACTGTGATCGGCATCTTGCGACGACGGTCGATCTTTACGGTAATCACGTCGCGCTTACCAACGGTGATCTCCAACCAAGAACCACGCAAAGGACGCAGCTCGGAATGGTACATCACGCGACGACTGTTGGGATCTTCATCACCAAGGAAAAACACCCCAGGAGAACGAACCAGCTGAGTAATGATGGCCCGCTCGATACCATTGATGATAAAGGTACCGACATCGGTCATCATGGGTAAATCGCCCAGGAAAACTTCTTGGGTTTGTTCTTCACCAGTGCGGAGGTTGGTGAGTTTGGCTTCGGCGTAAAGAGGAGAGTCGTAAGAAACAGCTTTGTTTTTGGCTTCGGCAGGGGTGTATTTGGGTTCACCGAAACGGTGCTTACCAAAAGCTAGGGTCCAGTTTTTGCCAGTGAAGTCCTCGATTCCCTGCTCACCATTGACGGCCAGCAAAGCCTCTTCGATTCCTTTGTTTAGAAACTCTTCGTAACTAACTTTTTGTAGTTCGATTAGGTCTAGTTCTGGTAATGACTTGTGTGGTTTCCCCCAATTTTCGCGCTGCGGCATGTAGCTGTTCCTCCCAGTTTTTTCTAATTTGCGGTGGCTTTATAAAATGATTGGCAAACAAAAAGAGAGACTCATGGTGTAGTCTCTTTTTTGAATAGTTAAATTTGTTGTTCTTGGCCAATCATCCTGTAAAACGCGCGCCCGCTGTTTTCTAATGTCAATTTGTTATTTTTTGTGCGTTTTTGAAGTAAAAACGAGCCTAAACGAGCAACCTCGTGCCTAAGGCCTACACAATAACAGGGAATTGTAACAGCAAACCAAGACTAACGCAAGTACTCAACCACGTTAGCGTTGTGTTCCTCCAAAGTACGGGCAAAATGAATATTACCAGCTCGGTCGTGTAAATAATAGAAGTAATCGGTACTGGCTGGATTGAGGGCTGCTTTGATGGCGTTGACGCCTGGATTGGCGATCGGAGTAGGTGGTAGACCAGCATAGCGATAAGTATTGTAGGCAGAGGTCAGTTGTTTGTCGGCAGCGGTCGGGACTACCCACCAGCTGTCCTCGACTGAACTGTAGCCCTTGATGTACTGCAGGGTGGCGTCAGCGTTTAGCGCCATGCCGATCTCTACCCTATTCCACAGTACTCCAGCCACCATCCTCATTTCTTCGTATCCCCGAGATTCGCGCTCGACGATCGAGGCCATAATCAAGGCTTCATCGAAATCATGGGTGCTGGCAGTAATCTCAGCCTCCAATCCCTCGATAACTTTGCGCTCAAATGTTTGCTCCAGCATCTCTACTACTTGAGCAGTGCTTATCTGTCGGGGAACTAAATAAGTATCGGGGAATAATCTACCTTCCTTTCCTCTGGTTAGGGTCAAAAACTCATCCTCATCAAAGACTTCCAGCTGCTGGTCGGCGATGCTTTGGGCGATCTCCTCACGACGCCAACCTTCGGGAATCGTAACCCAAAGGTCATGGGTGCCCTGAGTCAATTGCTGAGCGATTTCTTTGGCGCTCATGCTGGGAGAAAGATCGAAGCTACCAGCCTGAATGCTGCTGCCCACTCCTTCTGATTTCACTATCAGACGAAAAACCAAAGAATTTCTAACCAGACCAGCTTCTTCCAGACGATCGGCGATAATGCTGACTGCTTGGCCTTTGGGAATCACGAAGCGCTGGGTCTCGACCATGGTTTTATCTGCCGGACCAGAGAGGGACAAGAATCCTGCCCCCGCTAGGACAAAAATCATCAGTAAAATGAGGGGAAGCGAAAACCACAATTTGGGTTGTTGTTTTTTTGGCATGATTTCCAAAAGGAGAACTAGTGTAGCATAAAAAGTAGTTAATTTATCTTAAATTGCTCCAACCACTCTTCTAGAAAGATCGCGGCGGCGAAGTGGTCGATGGGGCCTTGGCGTAGGGCTTGTTTGACGCCTTGCTGCTTGAGGCGTTCCTCTACCTCGTGAGAGCTGAGGGTTTCGTCCACGAATTCGAAGGGTAGCTCAATCACGTTTTCCATCTCCTGAGCGAATTCTCTGGTTTGATCCGCCATGTCGTTTTCTGACAAGCCAATGATGATGTGCTCTATTTGATGCTCGTCGATGACGTTCTGTAGCTGGTTGAAGATGTTTTGGTCATTTTCGAAAACTGCCAGAGGTTCTGCTAGCTGGCTTTTGGCAATCGCCACGCCAATCCGTTTGGTACCGTAATCAATCGCCATCACATTCATAAGTTCTCTCTATTCTTTTACTAACTGGGCAGTAATCACTCCACGACGCAGGTAGGTTCCCTCTGGTACACAGGTGACTAGTTTGAGCAACCGATTGTCATAACGCTGCGACAAAATATAAGTGTCGGTTGGTTTGACCTCGGATTTACTCTGTACTACGTAGGTGTAGCGGACATTGTCCTGGGTGACGTAGATTTTATCACCAGCCTCCAAAGTCATGATGTAGCTAAAGATCGAGTTGTAGCGGCGGGGGTTGGTAAGCTGCGGATTATAAAACTGGCGCAACACCGAGTGGCCAAAAATCACTGGTGCACCAGGCTGGCCGGGCAAAGCAGTGCCGGGATACTGGATCAAGCTGCGGTTAAGGTCAGTGCCGCCCACGATCACCTCGGCATCTTTGACGTTCACTTTGGGAATATCGATCGTGTAGGTCACCACCTCTTGGCTGGCTTGGAAATCAACTCCCTCCAAACCCTGAAACCAGTTGGACAGATCGGTGTAATCGAGAGCTGAGTTGAGCATCACCGGGCCCTGATCGGGCACTACCTCGGTGCCAAACTCCTCACCACCTTCGGCCTGGGCATCTGCTACGACCAAGGGAGTAACTTCGAGCAGGTCTTCGGGGGGGATCGGCGCTTTGAGCTCAGTGAGATTGCCAGAAAAATCGCCGACATAGTAAGCCAAGATTGGAAAAGTAGCACTCCCCACCAAGCCGATCCCCACTAGTAGCAGCAAGGTCGGTAGAATCGCTGCCCCCATCCGCAATGCACGGGGAATCGCCTGACGAAAATTCTTTTTTTTGTAAGCAACTTCTTCCTGCTCTTTCTCCTCTGCCACCTGAAAACGAGCCGACAA
>OMJP01000007.1 GCA_900299405.1 bacterium
AGTTTCCTCCAAAGAAGTCACCGTCAATCCAGGAATGCCGAACAAGTCGCTGCTGTTGCCACTGATAATCGTGGTTTGCGTCTCGATCTCTGCGGGACTAAAGGACAAAATCTCTTGGAAAATCTCTTGCTGACGGCTGCTGATATCGGGCAAAGGACTGGAAACCGTCGAAGCAATCGAGCGAGTGTAGTAATAAGTGCTGAGAGCCAAGTCTGCCCGAGTGGCGTTCTCCCCTAGACCGAGCGTCGACTGCACTTTGCGATCGATGGTCAGCTGAGTAATTGTAGTGATCGGTGACACCCTTTCGATCAGATCCATAAACTGTCTCACCTGGCCCAGGTCTCCCACGATCGTCAGTTCCAGATCTAACTTGTCATAGTCAGCTGTGCGTCGGCTGTTTTTGGCAGCCTCGGCAGCACTGACATTTGCACTATCACTAGCGATTTCCCCAGGACTAATTTCGAACTCAGTGATCGCCACTCGCGTTTCGTTGGCGACATTGTTGAGATTATTGAGCAGCTCCAGTAAAGGTTTACGCGAAGGCAGTACCTCATTGATTCGATCTGCCTGAGCAAATTCTGGGGAAGTTTTTAGCTGTTCTAGATTTTGTGCTTTGACGTTCAGTTGATCGATCTTTTTCTGCTCACTAGCTAGTTTTTCTCTGGTGGCGAGCATGTCCGAGACCTGCCCAAAAGACAAGCCAAACAACAGAACCGCTGTGACTCCTAGCGCTATCGCTGTCATCAAGTGCTGTCGTGAGCGCATCAGTACCGTTAGGTTGAGATCGTTGAGTTTGTTGAGCATGGTCATTGCTGTTGTCCCTCAGTTTTTAGCTCAACCGAGATATCCAAACTGTAATTACCAGTTTCATCTCGGCGCAAACCGCTTTTGCGGACGTTGCTGAAGACGTTACTTACCTCTTCTGAATCAAGCACTGCCAGGGTGTCATCCAAAGCAAAGACATCATCACTGGTCAGTTTCAGTGACAAAGCGTTTTTTCCTTCTTCATAGTTCATGCCCGATAGAAATACCTGGCTACCGAAAATATTGGAAAAGAAATCGATCGCCTGCTGCTTGTTACTGCGATTTTCATAAATCTCTTCGACACTTTTCAGTTTTTGAGAAAACACCAAATAGCCGATCTCGATCGATTCGTCATTGGAGATTTGGGCAGTCAAAGATTGGTTTTGCTGGTTGAGATTGTTTAGCCGGCTATTGAAAAATATATTCAGTCCAGCTGCCAAAAAAAAGATACCAGCAGTGACGCCAAAAGCAATCAAGGCATATTTGCGATACAGTAGATCACGCTTGTCTACTTGAGTCAAAATTGCTCGTCTTTGCTGAAGAAAATTGACTTCTGACATGGTTAGGTTTGGCGCATGAGCAACCCCATGCAAACAGCATATACTTGGTGATTTTCTGCAGGGGTGGCTCCGGTGGCGGCAGCGAAGGGATCGGCGAGCAGAATCTCCATACTGAGGGCTTCTTGGAAATGAGCGGTTATGCCGGGCAATTGGGTGCTGCCGCCAGTCAGCACAATTCTTTGCAAAGCTGTTTGTGGTGCTTGATTGTCAAAATACCGTACTGCCTTTTGCATTTCTGAGACAAGGTTATTGATTGTCGGCAGAATCACTTGACGCACTTTGCCATCCATTTGATCGGCTAGCAAACCATATTGGCGTTTGTATTGTTCGGCTTGCTGAATGTCGAGATTGAGGGTTTGCTGAATGGTTTTGGTCAGTAGGTCCCCTACTCCAGCATGGCTGAAAATGAACTGCACCTCACCGTTGGCAACCACCATGATATCCATGTTGGTTGCGCCTAGATTGACGATCATGGTCGGTGGTTCTTCTGGTCCGATCGCTAGTGAGCGCAGGATCGACAGCATTTGAGTCTCCATGAAAGTCGGCTCGACCCCCATGTTGGTAAACAAGGTGATGTATCTTTCGACAATCGCTTTTCTGGTGCCAGTGAGTAAGACTCTCATCGAGTCTTGTTTGTTGTTTTTATCTGGACGGTGCAAGACTTTGTACTGCAATGACAGCTCTTCTTTGGGGATGGGAATGTGTTGTTCAGCCTGCCAACCAATCGCCGAAGCCAGCTCGGCGTCAGTCAGGGGTGGGATGGTAATTACTTTGGAAGAAATCACTGACTCCGGCATGCTGAGGCGGACATCAGTGTGTGGTAGCTTGTTATCAAAAATTATGTTGTTCACCAGCTCGCTCAGTTTTTCGGTTTGCAGGTCGTCAGTAGGCACAGCCACTCCGACAGTATTGCGGGTCTCAACTGTTTTGATGACGTTGGGAGTTGCTTCAGGATCAGCGGTGATGACTTTGACGGCGTAGGTACCGATGTCGATAGTGGTGGCAGGCATGTTACTCGGTTGGTTGGTTAATAATTTTTCCTGTTAATTTTTGATAATCGAACTGCCGCTAACCAAGGCATATTCCATAAAAGCTGGGGCGGTAGAAAGCGTCCTTCGCACTTCAAAGGTTCTGGTTTCCTGTCCTGCGAGGGTGTTTTGAGCCTGGGAATTGATGATGAACTGACTGGTGGCGTTCGAGCCAGTGACTCTGATATCGGTATCGTTATAAACCGGTTTAACGCGGATGAATTGATCATTTGCACCGGTGGTGACAGTGTAGGAATACTGGTAAGGAGCAGTGCCGGAATTGTTGGCGATGAAATTATCTTCTCTGGTACTCGCTCCGCTGCAGTCACCCACGGGATAGTGTCTGGCGGTCACGGTACCGGCGTTGTCGCTATAAATCGAGATCAGTAGTGAGGCAGTATCGTCACAGCTGGACTCTGTGGCCCATTGGAAGACCACATTGCTTGACGGTGATACGGCTATTTCAGTACTGGTTCCCTGGCGCAATTGCATTTCCAAAGTTTCGCTTTTGGTGATGTTGTAATTGATGTTTGCGTCACTGCCGGTCAGATTGAGGGCGGTTTGATCTTCGGAAATACCATCGAGATCGCCAGCGTTTTCTCCTTGGAAAATGCTGGATAAGGCAGCCTCTACTCCGGCCTCGGCAGCGTTGAAAACTCTAGTGGTGTCTTCTTGCTGAATCGAAAATTCTGCTTGCTGGGAAGTTCTGGTAGCGAGTGATAGACCCAAAGCCAAGATCACTACCATGACCAACAACACAATCAACCCCACCTGCCCACTGGGCTGAGGGTTGCTCACTAAACGACTGATGGCGGGTGGCCATTTCTTCATCATGATGCACTTTCCATGATACGAATTCTGTCTGCAAGAAACAAGTGGCTACACCTA
>OMJP01000008.1 GCA_900299405.1 bacterium
CTGAGAAATATCGAGCAGCATGTCGCCTTTTCTGCCGCTGTTGATCAAACCAGACCAGCGCTCGCCTCGCTACTGTTTTCCTTCCAAAAGAGCGGCCTAGAGGTAGTTGGTACTGATGGTTTCCGCCTGGCTACTTACAAGACCTCCGAGAAAGTCGATGATTTTGAGGAAGATATTCTCATCCCGATCAAATCGATTAGTGAGGTTTTTCGGATGATTTCCCAGACAGAGTCAGAAACCGTGGAGTTTAGAGTAGCTCAAGAACTCAAACAAGTACTGTTCGTGGTAGATGGTGCCGAGGTTTATGTGAGGCTCACCGAAGGAGAATATCCTCCTTACCAAAAAATCATTCCCCCAGAGTTTGAGCATGAGATCGCGGTCGACTGGGAGGAGTTACTCACTCAAGTGAAAAGAGCTTTTCTGTTTTCCAGGGATACTTCCAATATCGTCCGCTTTGAGATCGCTGACGGGAAAATCAGCATTACCGCCAACTCCCCCGCCCATGGTGATTTTGAAGGAGAGGTGGCGATTTCTTACAAGCCATCTGAGCCGCTAGAAATTGCCTTCAATGCCCTCTATCTACTCGACTTTCTCAATACTCAAAAAGAGGGTGAACTGACTTTTTTGATGAACGAAAGCCTCAAGCCCGCCGCCTTTAGAGTTCAGGGGTTGGAAGACTACCTCTACGTGGTAATGCCTTTTCGCACTACCTGATCGATAATCATTTGATATAATTTCGACCTATGCCAAAGAGAACTTGGAACCCCAAAAAGAAGAAGCGCATCCGTACCCACGGTTTTCTAAAGCGCATGAAAACTGCTGCCGGCAGAAATGTTTTAAAACGCCGTCGTGCCAAGGGTCGCAAAAAAATGACGGTCGACAAAAAATAGTCGGTATAATATTCCCATTAATGCTAGCGAAGAAAAACAGGCTGAATTTAAGCCAAGAGAGCTCGCGAAACCTGTGGAAGGTTGGCCGCCACTTTCGTGGTCAGGGATTCAATGCTGTATATGACTATGAAGACCAAGAAGTAAAAATGGCGATCACTATCCCCAAGCAAGTCGCTCCACAGGCGGCTAAAAGAAATGAACTAAGGAGAAAGATTTATAGTTTGTTGGAAGGGTTAATCAATTTGGAGCCAGGTCTGAGATTGATAATTAAAGTTTCTGACAAGCGGCTGGGAGAATTAACTAGCGAGCAATTGAGAGAAATATTCCAACCACTCATCGCTGAGATCAAGTCAGGAAAACCATGATCGCCAAAGCTTTAATCCGTTTTTACCAGGCGGTAGAGCCTTTTAAGCGCAGAATCTTACTGACGGTTTTCGGTTTTACCACTGAGTGTAAGCATCAACCAACCTGTAGTAAGTACGCCGAGAAGCAAATCACAGAGCATGGTACAATCGTGGGATCCGCCAAAGCTCTGGGAAGATTATTGAGCTGCTGGTAGTAAGACGGAAAACAACTAATAAAAATAACAATCATGAGTTTTTTAATCGAGCAATTTATTCAACTTTTAGTCTTTCTCAACGGAATTTTCGGCAGCCTAGGCTGGGCCATCATCGGCTTCACTGTTTTAGTGAGAGCAGTGCTTTTACCTCTGACAGTTTCCTCGATTAAAGCACAGAAGCAACTCAGGGATCTGCAGCCTGAGCTAAAAAAACTCAACAAAAAACACGGCAAAGACAAGCAAGCCCTCCAGGCAGCACAGTTGCAGCTTTACCAAAAATACAACGTCAATCCCCTCGCTGGCTGCTTGCCCCAGTTGGTACAGATTTTCTTACTAATCGTGCTTTACCGAGCGCTGTTGGATTTTCTCAATGGTGGCTTGGTCAGTGATGAGGCATTACAGTTTGGTTGGCTCAACCTAGCTCAGCCAGATCCCACCTACGCTCTACCAATTATCGCGGCCGTTACTCAGTTATTGCTTTCACTCATGATTGCTCCCGGGGCGGAAACTCCAGACCTGGTGAGTAATAAATCCAAGGACAAACAAATCAAAGAAGCCAATGAAAAAGAAGAAAACACTGCCGAGATGGCGGCCTCAATGCAGCAGCAAATGCTCTACATTATGCCGTTGATGACTGGTTTTATTGCTGCCCGCTTTCCTTCAGGATTGGCGCTTTACTGGGTGATCGCCACCCTGTTTAGTTTGGGTCAGCAGTATTATATTTCTGGCTGGGGTGGATTGACTTCCTACTACCAAAGATTAGTCAGTAGATTTAAATAATTTAGCAAGGAGCTATGCAAAAAATTAGAGACAGAATAATTCGTATTTTTGACTTTTATGGTCTGGAAGAATCCGAGCTGGAATTTGAGGAGACAGAACAGGACGGCAAAGTTTATCTCAACGTGACCTTGCCTGAGGAAAAAGCCAAGCATTTTATTGGCGCTAAAGGAGAAACCCTGGATTCTTTAGAAATTCTTACACGACTGGCTCATTTAGACGAGCTGGAAGGCGTTGATCGGCTGACTATCGACATCAATGGTTACCGCAAAGACAAGGAGAATCAGCTCAAAGAAAAGGCGATTTTGGTCGCTCAGAAAGTACTAGAGACCGAACATGAATACGTCTTTAACAATCTCAATTCTTATGAGCGCTATTTGGTGCACTCCACGATTTCCGAAGACAAGAACCTGGATAGGGTCGAGACTTTTTCTGAAGACGATGCCTATGGTCGAGTGCTAGTGGTGAGATTGAAGAGTTAAGAAATTTTTAGGTAAATTATGCAGCTAAGAATTCACACGGATGGCGGTTCGCGCGGCAACCCAGGAGTTGCTGGGGGCGGGGTGGTTGTTTTTCATGGAGATCAGGAAGTTTATTCCAACAGCTTTGCTTTTGGCACCAAAACCAATAACGAAGCAGAGTATCTAGCGGTACAGAAAGCCCTCGAGTGGCTAGTGGAATATTCTCAGGAAAATCAAGTCAAAAGTGCTCAGTTTTTTCTCGACTCAAAACTAGTGGTGGAACAACTGTCTCGCAACTGGAAAATCAAAGAACCTCGCTTGCGCGAGTTGGCCAATGATTGCTGGAAGGCGGTCGTCTCACTCCCCTACTCTGTTGATTTCAATCACGTCAAAAGAGAGAAAAACGCTGACGCTGATCTACTAGCCAACCAGGCAATGGATGCTGCTGAGGACTAATTTTTTCTCGCCACTCTCCCTCCTACTTCTAATTTACTGACGAGCTTCATACAATGAGCTCAGGAAACTGCTCATGGAAACAAGCCCAAAAGTTTTACTCATCAATGCTCCAGAATGGTTGGCTCAAGCCACTAGTAGTTTGTTTGGTGATCATGAAATCGAGGTAGAAAGTCTCGATTTAGAAGGACTTTTTAGTAAGGAAGAAATTCTCACAGATCAGGAAAATCTCTACAAAGTGATCTGGTGGGTTGATTTTTCGGAGCTGGCTGGTCAGGCGCAGCTAGTAGAGTTGTTGAAACAGCACGAGATTGATTCTTTGGTGATTTTGGGTAGTTTGCCAGAGGGATTTGTGTTCGATAAAGAACAAGACCAGGTGCTGGCTGAACAGCAAGATTTTTTCAGCTTACTGACAGGGTATTTTCCAGAAGCACAATTGCTATTTATTAGGGATTTATTGGATAGCGAGACATTAGGTCAGCCGCTCGCCTTCGCTTTTCGCGGCCATGAAAAACAAGTATTGCTCGATCCTCAGGACAAGTGGTTTTTAACTGACTCCCAGGCATTTTTTCAGGTGAGTGCCCCCTACCTTGTGCGGCCGCACAGCAAGAAAAGAGCGATCGTGGCTGGCAAACCAGTGATGAGTGGCGAGCTGCTTGAGGACTTGGCTAATTTTCTAGCGCGCTATTATCAAGATTTTCACCAAGTAACGCCGGCAATCGCTCACCGCAGCTCGCCTCAAATAGACGAATTCGCTCAAGTTCGGGCGGAAATCGACCTCGAACACCGACTCGATCAATTTGCGCGACATAAGGATACTTGGCAGCAACAACTCAAGACTCTCCACTCCCCTAGCCAAACAGACTGGCGCCAACTGGAAAAACCAGAGCAAAAAATCGAGCAGCAAGATCAGGATAAGGATCGTACCGCCAGAGATCTAGAACAAGACTCTTTTCTTCCTCCAGCCCAGCAGCGTCAGCAGATAAACTCAGGAAAAAGACTGGTAAATCAGTACAAAGACCAAGAATTACCCGAGGAAAATGAGGAGCAACTAGAGGGTAAATTGGCCAAGATTTTTGGTGAAAAACGGGAGAAGAAAACAGAGAAAAGGATTGATGAGAAGGTCAAAATAGTCAAAAAAATCGCCAAAAAATCTCAGAAAAACAAAACCCTTTTTTCCGCAGGCATGGTGACTATGGTGCTGGGCGGAATAGTGTTGTTTTTATGGGCGACTTTATTCGTTAGTACCGCCTTGGCCAGGGGAGAGGTGGTGAAATTCTTTTCCCAAACCTCGACCGACAATATTGGTGACTATCAACCAGGGTTTTGGACAAAGTTTCTCGTGACACAAACCAATGCCTACCAGGCTATTTTGGGAGAAAATTGGCTAGGGGAAAGCGGGGAGTTTGCACGTTTTCAGCAGTCTTTTCAAGAGTTTCAGCGACTCCACCAACAGCTTGAAGGAATGGCAGGCCAGTATTTCCTAAATGTTATGGCCGCCAGTGATGCGGC
>OMJP01000009.1 GCA_900299405.1 bacterium
AAGGTCTGTAGAGCTGTCCAGGTATTCGCATTACCCAGATTCAGTGAAGCCACTACATCACCGGTGGTGGGTGAGATGGTGAGAGTGCCATCGGCGTTGCTGACAGAGTCTACAGCACTCTCCAGATCAGCAAAGGCCACCCAAGTAGTGCCGTCATTGCTGAATTCCAGCTGGTCGCCGGTGGCATTGTAGCGAATACCAGAATTGTTGGCAGTGCCGTTGTCGAAGTAAATATAGCGAGTGGCGTCCGAATCACCGAGCTGGAGATTGCCATCCACCTGGAGTAATTGCTCAGGAGAAGTAATCCCACCACCGATTGCTACGTTGCCCGAAGATCCCTGAATGACTGCCGCCGTAGTTAGGACGCCGCCATCATTGATCAGGAACTGAATGTTTTCATCTTCGTTGCGGTTTTTCAGCGACAGTTCACCGGTAGATTCCTGCATCAGCTGCGAGTATTGGCTGCCGCTAAAGAGATCCAGACCAGTGCTATAGGTAGAGTCAGCAGAAAATTTGATGTTTTGATTCGCTGCACCCACATCTACATGCAGCTGCGAGTCGGGAGTGTTGGTGCCAATACCGACATTGCCCTGATCAGCGATAAACAATCCCAAATTACCGCCATCGTCGTAGAGAGCTAAACCGCTGATCGAGGAAGCTCTGACCGCACTGACATCAATGTCGTCTTCCAGAGCAATCGTGGCGGTAGTCGTGCCGGAAATATCGATATCATTGCCTTCGCTGAGGAGAGCAGCGATGTTCGACCAAGAAGGAGCACCTGCTCCTCCAGAAATTAATAGCTGATTACTTGATCCAGCAGCCAGCGAGTCGTAGGCAGTAGTACCTGTGGAGTAGAGAATCTCACCAGCCCCAGCGGCAGTGACATTATTACCCAAGCCACCCCTACTTGTGGCCAAGTATTCTTCAGCAGCAATGGTGTCACTATCCGACCAATAAGCAACATAATTTGAAGTACCTGAACCATCTACCAGAGAAGAACCCCAGACTCTGGAATCAATCTCGTCAGTTACTAGCTGATTAGAACCATTGAGTACTAGGACGCTGTTGTCAGTGCCAGCACTCAGACCAGAGAAAGTAACCGTACCAGTCGCGGTAACGCCGTCAAAAGTCTGCAGCGCCGTCCAGGTATTGGCGTTACCCAGGTTCAGCGAGGCCACCACATCACCGGTGGTGGGAGAAATAGTCAGAGTACCATCGGCGTTGCTGACAGACTCTACTAGTCCGTTGGTGAGGTCGCTGAAAGCCGTCCACGTAGTACCATCATTGGAAAACTCCACCTGATCTCCAGTAGCGTTATATCTGAAACCAGCATTGTTCGCCGTGCCGTTGTCGAAGTAAATATATCTAGTGGCATCGGTGACACCCAGCTGAATGTTGCCGTTGGTGGTTAGCACCTGCTCTGGAGAAGCAGTCCCAATACCAATGTTAGTGCCATCATCGTAGGCAATTGAGTTGGTCAGAGTATCTCCATCTGAATAACGAGGTAGGTAGTTGGCAGTGCCCGTACCGTCAAGCAAACTTGACCCCCAGACTCTGGAGTCAATTTCGTCAGTTACTAGCTGATTAGAGCCATTGAGCACCAAGACGCTGTTGTCAGTGCCAGTTCCCAGACCAGAGAAGGTGACAGTGCCGCTGGAGGTAATGTTGCCGATACCGGTGAGATTGCCGCTATTGAAGCCCCAGTTGCCAGTTAGTCCGCCATCGAGAATGGTGTTCGTTCCCAGATCCAAAGTGCCACTACTCAGCGTGGCAGTGCCGTCAGAGAGAGTAGTTCCCAAGATAGTGCCAGTGACCTGTAGCTTGGCTCCAGGAGAAGTGTTGCCGATGCCGACATTGGTGCCGTCGTTGTACAGCACGCTGTTGGCTACCCAGTTGGTGCCATTATGACGTAGTGTTTGTCCTGAGGAAGCGCTTGGCAAAGCTGATGAATTTAGTTGACTGAGGGTGACGAATTCGGTATCCAAAGTGGCATCTGCACCGACGACCGTACCAGTAAATCGTCCACCACCAGATACATCCAATTTGTAGGAAGGAGAAGTGTTGCCGATACCAACATTGGCAGCAAAGTTTTGGGCTCCAGTCCAGTTATTATCGTTGGCCAGATTTAGAGAAGCCACTACGGCGCCAGTTGTCGGTGAGATAGTCAGGGTACCGTCACTGTTCGAGACAGAATCAACCGCACCGCTACCTGATCCAGTGCCAAAATCACTCCAGGTAGAACCATCATGGCTGAATTGCATTTTGTCAGTAGAGTAGTTGTAGCGAATGCCAGCGTTATTGCTGGTGCCATTGTCGAAGAAAATATAACGAGTGTCGTCAGTGGTGCCTAGTTGAATGTTCCCTTGGACTGTTAAAGCTTGTTCGCTGGTGTTGGTCTTGACGCTGACGTTACCACCAGCATAGGAAATATTGGTGCCAGACTGAGCCCAGAAGTTAGTGCCGCCAGATCCGCCAGCTGCTAGTTGAGTGAGCGTTTTGGTTGTACCGGTAGCCGCATCATAGAAAAGTAAGTCATTACCAGAGGCAGATAGATAAGCACCGTTGCCCCCTAGACCCAGCAAGCCCGCTGGATTACTGGTACCCACGCCGATATTGCCGTTGCGATCGATCACTCCCAGGTTGTTGCCAAGGTTATCTTGCCAGGATAAAAGGGCTGATTCGGTGGCATCAGCGCTGCGTCGCAAGGTCAAAGGAACGTTGCCGGTACCGCCCAGCACCGCCCCTGGAGCATTGATGAGATTGTCAAAGATCGAGCTACCCCGACCCTCAGTAACGAAATAAAGATTCTCTCCAGCTAGAGTCAGATCACCTTGGGTGACATTGAAGGTCGGTGGATCAGCAAACACAATCTCGCCATCCTCATTTTGGTAGAGCACTGAATCATTGATCACCGGATCGCCCAGAGGAACTCCGCCCAGCAAGTCGCTGTTTTGTGAATAGCTGACTGTTTTGATTGGATAAAGTGCCAACTGATCGCCACCAATGATAGTCGAGAGCCAGAGGTTGCTGTTGCCATAGAAAATATCGTTGGTCAGGGGAGCACCACAGTCAGCCACATCATTACCATCACCGTTGCCGCTACCCAGATTGACATTGTAGATTCCCTGGATATCAGTCTCGATCTGACAGGCACCAGACTCCCAGACCACCTCGCCATTCTCGTCTGGGCTGTTGAGCAGTTGGAAAAAAGCAATCGCCTGGCCAGTAATTTGCTCGCCATTATCACTGCGGTAAAGTTTGCCATTGAAAGGCACCACATGTTCACCCTCGATCATCGAGAGCAATGACTGGTAATCAGCCTCAGACAGTCCAGAGGCGGTGGAAGTGGTGTTGGTAGTAGTGCCGGTCGAGGCTTGCTGCCTGATTTCTTGGACAGTCTGCACCAAGAACAAACCAATACTGCTGCCGAACAATAACAATAACAGCACCACTGCCGCCAAGAGGCCTTCACGTTTGCGGCCTTTCTTGGCCAGCTGAATCGGTTCCACCTCTGGAGTTTTGAGGATAATTGGCCCACTACCATCAGAGAAAATGGCATCCATCACCATGCTAGGCCAGTCGGCGCTGACGTTGCTGACCAGCTTTTTGCGCTGGGCCCAGGTAGCGAACTGGGTGATACTGACCAGTTTGCGCTGAATCGAGGTAGCTTTGAGGCCTTTTTTCTTCTCGCTCAAGGCGAACTGCTTGAGGTTTTCCAGGGTTAGTAGTTGGCTGAGAGTCTTGGCTTTGGCAAAGTAAGCGAGCTGTTTGACATCACTGCGGTAGTTGCGAATCGTGGCTTCTGCCGCCGAGTTGTAAGTCAGCACAGTCAGGTATTCGTTGAGCTTACCCTCGATCTCCATCGGGATGAGGTAGTCGGTTTTTTTGGTTTTTGGTTGCGGTCCAGTTTGCTCACCAGCTTGGCTTTCCTCTGGAAGTTCGTTCTTTTCCTCTTCTTCGGGCTGATTGAGCCACTGCAGAAACTGTGACACACTGACGGATTTACGCCGTACGGTAGCCTCCGCTAAGCCTTTTTTCCTCTGGGAAGCCACGAAGTTTTCCACCGCTTGTTGTGGCTCTTGGCCGGCAGCGCCTTCCTCTGGTTGCTGCTGAAAAAACTCAATGAACTGACCGATGTCACTGCGATAGTTGCGTACTGTAGCCTGGGAGCTGCCTGTTTTTTCTAGATTTTGGAGATATTTATCGAGGGATTTTTGATTGATTTCGCTTTTTGTTTGGGTAGTAGCTGCATTTGACTGATCAGCTGTGGATAAATCAGCTGGGGAAGCATCGGAGGGCTGGTTTTTGGCAGGCTTGGCGAGCACGGTTGTTTTTGGTTGTGTAACCCAGGCTTATCAGACCCGGTTGTTAGATGTTTGTAACTGCCCCAAGTTTAGGTGTTTTTCGGGTACAGTTGCAACTATCCCTTGAGAATTTTTGTACTCGATTTTGCTGCCTAGTTTTACACAAAAAATGACGTATTTTCCTCAAGTAAAGGTTATTTTTTACTCAGTTAAAGCTATCAAAAGTATCCAAAATATATCTATACAGATAGTCCATGGGGAAGCGAAAAAGCCGTTTTTGGCAGTTTTAAACAGTGATTCCTACTTGTGATTACTTACAGAAAGGGTGTATTATCTGAACAAGAATCTGTTTCTTCGGGATTTACTGAAGAGATTTAAAACTAGAGTAGCCCGCTTGTTAGTCAAGACACTTGAGTAATGGAGAAACAATAAGATCGGTAAAAAAGATGAAACCTGACACTTCAGTTACCAAAAAGACCGCTTCGGGTTTTGCGGTTGGGGAAAACTTTGGCTGAAGTAGCAATTTGATCACTAAATATTAATTAACTAAACTGCGGTAATACCCAGCAGACAAAGAAAAGGCGAATGAAAGTGAAACTATGAAGGAAAATGCTCAAAGAATGCTGGCTTGGCTCTATCCGCCGGACCGCAGCTCGCGCTGGGTGGCAATCGATGAATTGGCGCTGGTGGCACCCGATTTGACTAGTGGCGGCCTGCAATCAACCATCAACTATTTAGAGTCCAAAAAAAGCTTAGTCACTGAGCGGTTGGAGGGCCAGCTGTCAGTTAGTATTACTACCCACGGAATGAGGGCGTTGGAAGAGCAATTACCGGCTTTTTCTGCGAAGAAACGACAGTGGAAGGGTAATTGGCAAGGTGTTTTCTTTTTAGAAGCGCCGGCCGGTGACAATAATTTTCGCTTTCTGCGGCGGTTACTGACCAATGTCGCTGCGGTGCCGGTCTCACGGGGGATGTATTTGTACCCCGGTGAGCTTCCAGAAAAGGTTATCTTTGAGCTCAACAGCAGCTATGTAGGCTCAGTAATGGTGGTGGAGTTTGCGCAGTGGGTGTTTGGTGACGAGAAAGAGATTATAGGATCGACGTTGCAATTGGGCGACCTCGTGGATGCTTACTCAAGTATTAGCAAAGAGATTGACACTTTGCTAACAGTGGATCAAACCTTGATTTCGTTCACAGATCAGCAAAAATTGCGCTTTTCTTCGATATATGATCGGCTATTTGGGGCATTGCAGCATGACTTGGGGGTCCAGCGAGCCTATTTCCCTCAAGTAGAGAACGGAGTTGATCTTCTTTTCAGGCTACAAACACTGAGCTCTATGGGTTAATGGGTAGCTGATCTCACTTTTGGTCGATTTTGATAACTTATGATTTAGTTAACCGATTTTCTGGTTTTTCTTCTCTTTATTTCTTGTTTTTATTCGGGTCTTGAGAAAATAGTTTCGGGTTTTTGGAAAATGAAAGAAAATAAAAACATATTGATATATTAAAGTAGCTATATATTCATCTTTTTTCAATTGCGTTAATAACCATACTAGATTATTCGGGAATAAAGCGTCAATCATGCGGTAATAACGTTTATAATTATTGCAGCTAGTTGAAGCAATAAAAATGCCAGAATAAAAGGCGAAAGTCACTTATTTAGCATGCTTTTACCCAAATTTTCCCCACTGGCAGAAGATGATCTTTGTGGAGCGTTGCCAAACTCCTCAATCGGTCAGCAGTCTGCTATACTCTGAAGCTAAGAGAAAGATTCATAGATGAACAAGATTAACTACCAACCAACCGAGATCGAAGCGAAGTGGCAGCAGCACTGGGAAGAGCTGAGCTTATTTCAGGACCATCCAGTCGCTAATCCTCAAGACAAAGAGTATCTGCTGTTTGCTTTTGCCTATCCTTCTGGTTCAGGACTGCATGTCGGCCATGTAGAGTCGAAGACCGCGCTCGATATCGTGGCACGTTTCAGGAGAATGCAGGGCAAAGACGTGTTTTTTCCGGTAGGTTGGGATGCTTTTGGCCTGCCAGCAGAAAACTACGCTATCAAGACTGGAGTTCATCCGGCCGAGACTACGAAGCAGGCCATCGATACTTTCCGTGGACAGATCAAGCGCTTGGGGATTTCTTACGATTGGGCCAACGAGACTGCCACCAGCCATCCCGAGTACTATCGCTGGACGCAGTGGTTGTTTTTGAAACTATACGAACAAGGCTTGGCTTATCGAGGAATGGGAATGGTCAACTGGTGCCCCTCTTGTCAGACAGTCTTGGCGAATGAGCAAGTAGTCGATGGTGAATGTGAGCGCTGCGGCAGCGAAGTGGTGCAGAAAGAACTCGAGCAATGGTACTTCAAGATCACTGATTACCAGGATGAGCTGCTCAGCGGCTTGGAGCAAGTCGACTGGCCTGAGCCCACCAAGCAACACCAGCGCAACTGGATTGGTCGCAAAGAAGGAGTAGAAATTGAGTATCCGCTTGAAGGGTTGAAAGAAAGTGTGCGCTGTTTCACCACCAGACCAGATACCAACTTTGGCGCCAGCTTTATTGTTCTGGCTCCAGAGCATCCTCTGGTAGAGCGATTGGTAAGCGGCGAGCTGAGGGTAGGCGAGGGGGCTGATCTGGAAGAAATCAAGGAATATCAAGCACAGGCGCAGAAAAAATCCGAGCGTACCAGACAGCAAGATGACAAACAGAAGACTGGGGTATTTACGGGGTTGTACGCGGTCAACCGCCTGAATGACGAACGGCTGCCGATCTGGGTAGCGGATTTCGTTTTGGGTGGTTTTGGTACTGGGGCAGTGGTTGGTGTTCCTGGTCATGACCTGCGAGATTTTCAGTTTGCTCAAGCGATGAGTTTGCCGGTCAAACGAGTGGTGCAGGCTGCCGACGGCGAGGCTGACGAGATTACCAGTGAGAACCAAGTGTTTGAAGGTGAGGGCGAGGCGATAAACTCTGGTCTACTGGATGGCTTGAGCACCGCTGAGGCCAAGGAGGAGATTGCCGATCATTTGGAAGAACAAGGCTGGGGTAAGCGAGTGACGACCTACAAACTACGCGACTGGCTGATTTCTCGTCAGCGCTACTGGGGCGCACCGATTCCGATTGTTTATGATCCCGAAGGCAAGCCCCACCCAGTCAAAGAAGAGCATTTACCCTGGGAACTGCCGACCGATGTAGATTTCAATCCCAAGGGCGAGTCGCCGCTGAGATCCTCGCAGGAGTTCATCAAGCGAACCGAAATGCTCTATGGTGAGGGCTGGCGGCCAGAGTTCGACACCATGGATACTTTTGTCGACTCGAGCTGGTACTTTCTGCGCTATATCGATGCGCACAACCAGGATGAGTTTGCCAGCAAAGATCAACTTGCCTCTTGGTTACCAGTTGATCTATATATGATCGGTCCTGAGCACATCGTGCTGCACCTGCTATA
>OMJP01000010.1 GCA_900299405.1 bacterium
AGGGCCGTTAGCTCAGTTGGTAGAGCGTTGCATTCGCATTGCAAAGGTCGGGAGTTCGACTCTCCCACGGTCCACTTTTATAACTCCTTCACCATCTGCACCTCGTCATCGTACTCTCCCTGCCATTTGACAGCCTTGCTTTTGACGCCGTACTCGGTAAAACCGAGTGACTGGTAGAGTTTTTGGGCTGGTTGGTTTTTACGGTTGCAGTTGATGAAGATCTGCTCGATGCCGTGCTGTTTGGCTAGGTCGGTGATGTGGCTGATTAATTTTTTGGCGTGGCCTTGGTGGCGGTGATCGGGGTGGACGTAGAGATTGAAGAGGGCGGCGGTGTGTTGCTGTTTCGGCAGCTGGGAGGGATCGAGTTGGGCGTAGCCGATTAGCTCTTGAGGTTCAGCATCGGTAAAGAGGCCGTAGTAGCCGCCGAGCTGGGGCGAGGCGGCGTAACGAATTTCCCAGGCGAAAGCATCGGTTGGCTTGTCTTTTTCGCTTTCATAAGTAGATAAGTAGCTATCAGGATTGGTCTGCAAAGCCTGCAAGCGGAGGGTTTGGTAAGCGTGGGCGTCTTGAGTAGAGAGTGGTCGAATTGTCATTCGTTTGAGTTGGCAGTCAAATTGACAGCTCCAGTTTTGGTGGTCAGCCAAGTGTTTTCATAACGATAGCCAAATTTTCCCGGCAAGTAAATCCCAGGTTCAATAGTAATTGCCATGTGGGGTTTTATTGCTTGTTCGTTGTTCCAAGACAGAGAGGGCGGCTCGTGAATCTCGAGCCCCAGCCCATGCCCGGTGGTATGAATAAACTCTTTGGCAAACCCAGCCTCACTGATCACCTCACGAGCTGCATCATCCAGCTCTTTGGCCGTCAGATTTTTCTTGCTTTGTTTGAGCAGTTTAACCGTCTGCTGATAAGCATTTCTAACAATTTTTTCAACCTTGAGAAACTCTTCACTCGGCCGCTGGCCTAACCACACCGTTCTAGTCATGTCGGAACAGTAACCATCAACCGTCGCGCCCAGATCGATCAAGACAGGCATCTCTTTCTTAAGCTTCACGTTTTTTGGCTGATAGTGAGGCAGTGCTCCTGCCGCGCCAAAAGCCACGATAATCGGAAAAGCAGGTTTCTCTGAACCAGCTTTGAGCATCAGTTGCAGAATCAGGCTGACGACCTCTTTTTCCGTCATTCCTGGCTTGAGCTGTTTGATTGCCTGAGCCATTACTTGCTGGGCGATTTTGGCAGCTTTCCTGAGTGATTTGCTCTCGGTTTGATCTTTGGTTACCCGCAGCTCCCACAGCCATTGAGGTGGCAGATCAGCCAATTTTCCCGACCAATGATCGCTCAACTCTCGCTGCTCAGCCACACTGAGAGTATGGGGATCGATGATTAGTTCACTAACATTATCGCCAATATTTTCCGCCACTTTGTCCAAATCAGTAGTCGGAATCGTTTTTAGCCAGCTTTGCTGAGACAGAGTGGGGGAGAAACGATGGTGAAAGAGAGCGGTTTTTTTGGGTGAAACTAGTAGAAAAGCCTCCCGCTCAGACGGTGCTAGTTGAGGGAAATTCACTAGATAAAAAATATCAGTAGGTTTGGAAACGAGGATTGCTTGGTTGTTGTTTAGCTGCTGCTGCAGAGCTTTAAGGCGCCGCTGATAAACCGCCAAGCTAGTCATTTATTCACCTCGATCAAAAGGGGCTAAAGCTCTGATAACAGTGACGATTGTTTCGTCTTCATCGAGGTAGCCGATCAATAAAACCTGATCATCTTCCAAAAAATCCTCCAGCTCAGCTTCTTCTCCTTGGTTGTTTTGGTATTCAGTTTGATTGGTGAGGCTGACGGCAGCGACTTCTTCTTGTCCACGAGCTTGAAAATCCATTGACCTGGTGTTAATTTCTTTGATTGCTCCTAGCTGGACCAAATGCTGATTTGGTCGAGGAGACGCTGACAGTAAAGTGATTTTTTTCGGGGTAAAAACGTCATTGTTGTTCAATCCGAGAACTAAAACCCAGTCATCAATCGCAATTTCATCTGGTTCGATCGCTTCATCACCCTCCATGAGTTCAGCCTCAGCTAGTGCTACGACGCGATTGATTCCACGGCTGTCGACAGTTAATGTTTCCTGCGAAACACGAATTACTTGGGCCACAAATCCCCGGCGACGATCGCTGCCGCTGAGTACTGTTTCGACATTTTCTCGTTGCTGCTCGACGATTTTCTCGATTCGTTCACGCAGAGTGTCGGTAGTATTGCTGGCATTTTCTTGAACACTTTCTACTTCTTGGGCTTGTAAACTAGGAACGATCATCAACACTGCGGTCAACAGCAACGACCCAATTAGTAGTTTCAATTTATTTAGTTTCATTAGTTGTCTCCTTCTGTTTCGCCACCGTCGCTGGATTCTTCGGCGTCATCAGTCAAGGTTTCATCACTGACTACCACGGTTTTTTCAATCGAGATCGAGCGACCATCTTCATCGACTACATGGACGCTGATGATGTTGGCGCCTTCTTCCAGTTCGACCTCGACCGAGAAATTCCCAGAATCATCAGAACTGGTGATGACTTCTTCATTATTCACAAACACCACCACGAAACTATTAGGGATCGTAGTGCCGGAAACAGTCAGAGAGGTGTCGTTTTGTACCGCCTCATCGATGGGAGTGTTGAGCACCAGCTCGCCGGCAAACTGCTGATCTTCGCTCACTGTTTTATCACGAGTATTCCTCGGTTGGGAAATGCCGGTTCTGGCTTGGTAAATGCCGTACGTTATGAACAGTCCTAGGGAAAGACCGATCAAAATAGCGATAACTATTTCTTTTTTCATCAATTGCCTATTATAAAGGATTTGCACAGAATGGTATCATTAGAAACATTACAGTTTAGAAACTGATTATGACAATTACTTATCACGGTCACTCTTGTTTTAAATTGCGCGGCAAAAATGCTGCGGCTGTCACTGATCCTTACGAAGATAGTATTGGTTTGTCCCTGCCCAGTCTCAGTGCTGACGTGGTGACGATTTCCCATGACCATGGTGATCACAATCAAGCTAGCCGGGTGAGCGGCACTGCTCGCCGGGACAATCCTTTCGTGATTGATCATTTGGGAGAATACGAAGTCGAGGGAATCTCGGTTTTCGGTGTGGGTTCCCATCATGATGATCAGGAGGGGAGCGAGCGTGGGGCCAACAATATTTTCACTATTTCGGTCGATGGTGTGCGTGTTTGTCATCTGGGTGATTTGGGTCATCAGCTGACAGAGAGCATGATTGATGAGATCGGCATTATTGACGTTTTATTATTGCCGGTAGGGGGCAAATACACTATCGATGCCAAGCAGGCAGTCGCTGTGGCTAGAGCTCTCGAGCCAGGAATCGTGATTCCGATGCACTACCGTACTGCCGAACATGACGAAAAAAGATTTGGCGAACTGCAGGCTGTAGAAGACTTTTTGAAAGAATTCGGCGCTGATGATGCCAAAAAAACCGACAAACTGAAAGTAGAAAGCGATCGACTTCCAGAGGAGATGGAAGTAGTAGTCTTGGAGAAAAGCTAAATCGACCGCTGCCCGCCACCTGCTCCGTTTCGCGTTTGACTCTGCCGCCCAGACTCGATAAAGTACGACCAAGTTTATGAAGGGCCAAGTACCACCACATGATCTTGATGCCGAGCGCTCGGTGCTCGCGGCGGTGCTGATTGATTCCGATGCGATCGTCAAAGTCAGTGAGTATCTCAATCCCGACAGCTTTTACGCTCCCGAGCATCAGGTGATTTTCACTGCGATGCAGACGCTTTACGAAAAGCGTGAGCCGATCGATGTCGTTACCCTTACTGCCCAACTCAAAAAAGACAAACAGCTCACCAAAGCCGGTGGTTCTTCTGGTCTGACTGAGCTTTCCAACCTGCTTTCTACCGCGGCCAACGTCACCAATTATGCTCAGCTAGTGCGGGAGAAATTCGTCAAACGCAGCCTGATTAGTTTAGCCGGTGAAGTGAGCGAACTAGCCTTCGACGAGGGGAAAGACGTGCAGGATATTCTCGACATGGCGGAGCAGCAGGTGCTGTCGGTGTCGCGGATTCAGTCTGATCGGGCCTTTATTCCGCTGAAAGATACTTTGGTGGAGAGTTTTGATCGCATCGATGAGCTGCAGAAATCTGGTGGAGAGCTGCGTGGTGTGGCGACTGGTTTTCAAGATGTGGATCGAATGTTGGCTGGTTTACAGAAATCGAACTTGGTAATTTTGGCTGCCCGGCCGGGTATGGGTAAAACTGCTTTTGCGCTGAACATTGCTCACAACGCGGCGGTGCTGGGCAAAAAGAAGATCGGCTTTTTCTCACTGGAAATGAGTCGTGAGGAGCTGGTCGACCGGCTGCTCGTTTCCCAGGCTGATATCGATGCCTGGAAACTAAAAACTGGCAGATTGGATCAGCAGGACTTTTTGAAGCTATCAGACGCGATGGGAGTTTTGGCCGAGGCCGAGATGTTTATCGATGACACCCCTGGGATGAGTATTTACGAGATGCGGACCAAAGCTCGTAAACTGATGGCCGAGCACGAGATCGATCTACTGCTGGTCGACTATCTGCAGCTGGCTCATGGTCGCACGCACGACAATCGGGTGCAGGAAGTGGCAGAGATTTCTCAAGGACTAAAAAATATTGCCAGAGAACTTCGTATTCCAGTTCTTGCTCTCTCTCAACTTTCGCGGGCGATCGAGAGTCGGGGAGAGAAGTCGCCGCAGTTGTCAGATCTCAGAGAATCTGGCTCGATCGAGCAGGACGCCGATGTGGTGATGTTCCTTTATCACAAAGATGATGATATTCGTGAGCAGGTGACGTTGAAAATTGCCAAACACCGCAACGGCGCACTAGGCGAAGTCGAGTTGTTCTTCCGTGGTGATCGGGTCCGGTTCTACGGCATGGAAAAAGCAGCCAAACAAAGCTAGAAATTTAATTAAATTAGACAGCGGTAAAGCCGAACAGCAGGTAAATTAATCCTCCAGTCAGCATAATAAACATGAAGAAAAAGCCGAGGTTGCTTTTGAGGTCTTTGATGGATTCATTGGGGTCGGGCTTGTCCATACTGACGATGATGATCAGGGCAATCGCCAGCCAAATCAAACCCCGAGTCACGACCGACCAAATGCTGTCGATGGCGAAGGCTTGATGGAGAAGTTCTTGGAGCAGTTCCATTTGATTTCACTATAGACTGGGTTTGTGGGAAAATGCAAGTTAGGTTAAAATACTTTTCTCGTGCCGAGGTGGCGGAATTGGTAGACGCGTAGGTCTCAAAAACCTATGAGGGCAACCTCGTGAGGGTTCGATTCCCTCCCTCGGCACAGCATTTTTAAAAAAGTAAGGTTCATTAAATGGCGTTAAATACAAACGAACAATCAGTCAGTGGTAAAGAGGCTTCAGAGCAGGAGCCTGCCAAGTCCAGAATTTTGTTGGTAGAAAACAGCAAAATCGTTAGAAATGGCCTGGGAAAAGCTTTGTTTTCCTTAGAGAATGTTTCTCTGGTAAAAACTGCCTCTTCAATTGAAGAGGCTCTCGCACTGTTAACCAACAACAACAATGAATTTAATTGTGTGATTAGCTGTAGTTTTGGTGGTGATTGCCAAAAAATTGATGATTTACTAGTCGAGCAGAATTCCGACATTTACTTCACGGTGCACACTGGTTTGCCGGTGACTTATGTCGACCATCAGCTGAAAAGCAAGTATTCCAGAGTAGTTTTTAAAGGAGATCAAACTCCTGAGCAATTGGCTTCTTTGGATTGGGACAATTTACCTCAACGCCCAAATCAACCCCAGCAATAAAATCTGTGGCATTAGACCCAGTAGTACTCGGGGAGTGGAGTGGTGGAATTTGCCGTGGAATTCGTTCAAAGGTTTTAAAATAGCTGGTTCTTTGGGGAGGAAGTTGCGTGGCGCCTCGATGAAGTCAGGCACTAGGGAAACAAAGGCTCCTGCCCAAATGTGGTAATTGATCGCTTCAGTGCCGCTTTGCCAAAACCAGTAGATGAGTCCGACCGAGGCTGCCAAATCAAAAATCTCCAAAATCATGGCGGTACGTTTGCTGCGGGTGCCATTTGACAGACCAGTGCCGACGTCCCAGTGGGGGATCCAGTCTTGCAGATAGTGAGCCGCTAGGGTGAGAGGAATGTACAGTGCTGGGTGGGGCAATTTGCTGGCGATGAAAGCGCCAGTGGCGGCATGCGATACAGAAAGCATGAAAAGCATTATATACTACATGTCATATGTGGCCGATTCTTTTTTCTTTTGGCTTTCTGACGGTGCGCACTAGCTTGGTGGTGCTTTTGCTTGGTTTTCTGGTGGCAGGGTTTGCTTTTTGGTGCCGCGGAAAAGAAGAGCATTACTCGGAGATTCAGTTGTTTGATGGTTTGGTGCTGTCGTTTCTCGCTGGGGCGGTTGGCGCGCGGCTGGGTTTTATTATGCTGCATTTCGACCAGTTTGGTTTGAATCTTTTTCAGTGGTTGGACTTGGTCAATAGTCCTGGCAGTTTGGATTTGATGTTCCTGGTTTCGGCGACTTACTTTTTGTATCGTTTTGCTTTACGCAAAAAATGGGATGCTTTCGAGGTCTTGGATTTTTGGGCGCTGTCGCTATCGTTGTGGCTGATGTTTTCTTCACTGGCGGATTTTGTGGCTGGCACGGGCAGAGGCAAGTTTACTGACTTGTTTATCGGAGTGATTTTCCCTGGCTCGATTGAAAAAACTCATCCTACTCAGCTGTATTTTGCGCTGTTTTACCTACTGTTGTCTCGTTATTTGGTCTGGGCAGAGAGTCGTTACCGGATTTTTGAGTGGTACCGGATGGGTCGCAAATCCGCGCAGACTGGGTTTTTGATTAGTAACTTTTTGATTTTTTACTCGCTGTTTTCATTACTGATGTTGTTGTTCCGTTTGCCGGAGTTTGTGATTGGCAGCTGGAGCTTTGACTGGCTGCTATATTTGGCGGGGATGTTGGTGGGGGTGCGGATTTTGCTGCGTCGCTCTGACAAGTCTTTCTTGCCTCTTTCTTTTAAAAGGCGTTTTGAACGACAGGATGACGAAGTCTTACCCTAATTTGCCAGAGATTCTTTTTGAGGATCAGGATATCTTGGTGATCGCCAAGCCGGGAGGGATGGTGACGAATCGGGCGCAATCGGTGAGTGGCGAGACGCTGCAGGATTGGTTCGAAAAACAGCAGGATCAGAGTTTTCCCGACGATTGGTCCCAGCTTTTAACTGATGATTTTTCCAATGAGTACGGCGAGCCGGAGGAGATTTACCAAGAGCGGCAGGGGATGGTGCATCGTTTGGACAAAGATACTAGTGGGGTGATGGTGTTTGCCAAACATCCCGGCAGTCTTATCAACCTGCTGAAGCAATTTCGCCTGCGCGAAGTGCAAAAAGAATATCTTGCCTTGGTACATGGTCAGTTTCGGGTAGAGCAGGGGAGACTGACTGCTCCGCTGGGTCGCTCTCGAGACAATCGGCAGAAATTCGCGGTGGATATCGAGGGTCGTAAGGCGGTGACTGAGTACGCTGTCGAGCAGACTTTTGACCAACTCGACTTCGACAAATTAACTGAGAGGCTAGGGGAGAGTGCCAAAAAAATCAAAGACAATGAGCGGCTCTACGAGCAGGGTTTTTCTCTGGTTCGCTGCCTGCCGAAAACTGGCCGCACGCATCAGATTCGCGTTCATCTGGCCAACGAACGACATCCAATCGTCGGTGACACCAAATACGTCGGCCGCAAACGCGCGAAAGTAGATCCCCTCTGGTGCCCGCGCCAATTCCTCCACGCAGCCTCACTAGAATTCAGGCACCCCCGGACAGGCGAGCAGCTGAAGTTCGAGGCGGAGCTAAGCGAGGATTTAAAAGTAGTTTTAGAAAACTTAAACTAATGCTCAATTAGCTGATAATTCTCCTCGACAAAAACCAGCTTCTCTGCGTATAATCCGCTATGGACATCAAACAAATTTCTTTTTCCGGTGAGAAAACCAAATATCTGACGCCAACATGGAACGACATGAACCAGTTGGCTTTTTTGATTGCCAAAGAGATGCGCGCTCAGGGCAAAGAGATCGATCGGATCGTGACACTGGCCAAAGGCGGCTGGCCGATGACGCGCTCGCTAGTGGATTTCCTCCAGGTTGGCAAAGTCGCCAGCATCGGAGTGAATTTTTACAAAGGCATCAACGAGCGGATGAAGACACCAGAGATTTATCAGAACCTGCCTGTGCCGATCAAAGGGGAGCGAGTGCTACTGTTCGACGACGTGGCTGACACTGGCGCTTCGTTGAAATTCGTCAAAAAATACCTCAAGGACATGGGAGTCAAAGAAGTCATTACCGCGACCCTGTTTTACAAACCTCACAGCGCTATCGAGCCAGATTTCTACGGACACAAAACCAAAGCCTGGATCATTTTTCCCTATGATTTGATCGAAGCTGTGGACTTGCTGGGCGGCAAATGGCAGGAAAAAGGTTTGCAAAAGGCTGAGATCAAAAAACGCTTGAAACAACTAGGCGCAAAAGAAGAGTGGCTGCGGGAGTATTTCGCTTAGCTTGGTCAAAAAGTCACTGTTATAATGCGTAACAGTGGCTATCTTAACTAAAGACGAGATTCTCAAGGAAATAAACGCGGGGCGGATTGTGATTGATCCGTTTGATGCTGCCAGTGTTGGGCCAGCTTCGGTCGATTTTCATTTAGGCAATACTTTTCGTGTTTTTCGTCGTTCTACTCAAGCGTTTGATGTCGGTGAAGATGTCAATTTTGATGAAATTACCAAAGTGATCGAGGTAGAGGATTCGATTTCACTGCTGCCTGGCGAATCAATTCACGGCATTACCACTGAGTCACTGAAGCTGCCCGACGACCTTTGCGGCTGGATTCAGGGCAGAAGCACTTTGGCGCGCCTAGGGCTGCTGGTGCACATCACTGCCAACTTTATTCACCCTGGCATGGAAGGCAAACAAGTGTTAGAAATGACCAATGCCGGTCCGATCGCGCTGAACATCAAAGTCGGCATTCCGATCTGTCAGATTATTTTTGAGGAAACCAAAGGCCAGGCGACTTATACCGGTAAATTTAGCAAGCAGGATAAACCGTGAGCAAAGACAAAATTTTTCAACTAATCAAAGATGAGGAAGCTCGCCAAAAGGCGATGATCGGCCTGATTCCTTCCGAGAACCACATTTCTCCCGAGGTTTCTGAGGTACTTTCCAGCTCTCTCTCGAGTAAATACGCTGAGGGCTATCCTGGCAGACGCTACTACGAAGGCAACCAAGTGATCGACGAGATCGAGAATTTGGCCAAAGAACGCATCCAAAAATTGTTCAACGTACCGCACGCCAATGTCCAGCCATATTCCGGTTCACCGGCCAACAGCGCCGTTCAGTTTGCCTTGCTGGAAGAGGGCGAGACGATGATGGGTTTGGCCTTGGCTGGGGGAGGCCACCTGACTCACGGCCACCCCAAAGTCACTTTTTCTGGCAAATATTTCAACTCGATTCAGTACGGTCTCGATGACAACGATCGGATTGATTTTGACCAGATTCGCGAGCTAGCGAAAAAACACCAGCCCAAACTGATGATTATCGGCAACACCGCCTATCCTTTCCTGATGGATTTCAAGAAATTCCGCGAGATTGCCGACGAGGTTGGTGCTTGGGTTTTGGCAGATATTTCCCACGTCACTGGTCTGGTAGTGGCTGGTGAACATCCTGATCCTGTACCGCATGTAGACGTAGTGATGAGTACTACTCACAAGACCTTCCGTGGTCCACGGGGAGCGATGATTTTGGTGACACAAAGAGGTCTGGATCGTGATGAAAAGCTCGCTAGCCGGATCGACCAGGCAGTTTTTCCCGCTCTGCAAGGTGGGCCGCACAATGCTACTACTGCTGGGATTGCGGTGGCTGCTGCTGAAGCTGCGCGACCGGAGTTCAAAAAATATGCTCAGCAGATTCGCAAAAACGCTGATGTATTGGCAGATTCGCTGAAGAAAAAGGGCTTAAAATTGGTTGGTGATGGCACCGAAACTCATCTGATGCTGATCGATCTCACCAACTACAGCGATGGCATGGGTTTGCAGGTCGCTTTTGCGATGGATGTGGCAGGAATTTACGCCAACCGCAACACTGTGCCCAACGAGCCGCTGTCACCGTTTTATCCCTCTGGAGTGCGCCTGGGAACACCACTGGTGACTACCAGAGGCATGAAGGAAGCAGAAATGAAACAAATAGCTGACTGGATCACCAGAGTAGTGGAGGAGGTCAAAACCGAGGTTCTGCCCAGTGACAAAGTTGAACGCCGCACTTTTATTAAAGACTTCCGCGCCAAAGCCTTGCAAAACAAAAACTTGCTGGCGATCAGAAAAGAAGTCGAAGCAATGGCCAGTAAGTTTCCGTTGTTTAGTTGGGACTAATCATGGCAAATTCCAGGAGAATCGGCGCGCACTTGTCCACCCAAGGTGGGGTAGAGAAAGCGGTCGAACGGGCACACGAGATTGGCGCCAATGCCCTGCAGGTTTTCTCTGGTAGCCCACGGATGTGGCGACGAACTTCTCTCGATAAAATCGATGTTTCCGCTGTTCATGAAAATCAAGAAAAATACGACGTCAAACCAATCTTCACTCACGCACTCTACTTGGTGAATCTAGCTTCTGATAACCCAGAATTGGTGGATAAATCTGTGGATGCCCTCAAGCATGATCTTAGCTTTGACAATCATATTGGTGGTGCTGGGGTGGTGGTCCATCTGGGTAGCCATCAGGGTCGAGGTTGGGAGGCTGTGCGCGATGAGGTGGTGAAAAATATTAAAGCAATCTTGAAAAGCACCCCTGAAAACTCCACTTTCCTGATCGAAAACTCTGCCGGGCAAAAGGGCAAGTTAGCCAGTGATCTGCACGAAGTGCGCTGGTTGCTAGATCAGCTAGATTCTCCTCGAGTAGGTTGGTGTTTTGATACCTGTCATGGTCATGCCGCTGGGTACAAGTTAGTTGATGGACAGGAAGGTAGCGCACTTGGTCTAATGGAGGAACTGAAACTCTTCGACTCACTGCGCTGTATTCACCTCAACGACAGCAAAGACGCTTTTGATTCTGGCCGCGATCGCCACGAAAACATTGGTGATGGCGAGATTCCCAGTGATGATTTGCGCAGTTTTCTCAATGACTCTCGATTAAGTGGTATTCCGCTGATTACTGAAGCGCCTGGCTTGGATGGCAATGGTCCAGATGCAGAAAATATCTCTCGGATCAAGGATTTAGTTAGCTCAAAATAGCTGGTTTTTGTTTAGTTTTTCTAAAGACTAAATAGTCTTGGATGTTTTGGTAGTGATCGAAAGCAATCTCTTCTTTCACTGGTATAGACTCCAGCTCGAACCATTGTTGATCATCACTTTCCCAATCTCCTGAACCAGTTTTTTCTTCCGCCTCACAGTAGAGCACAAAGGCAATGTTTTGCCGATCTTCATGTGGTCTGTTGGGATAATCGTTGATTTTCAGTAGCTCAACATTGCTGACAGTCCAGCCAGTTTCCTCCAGAATTTCTCTGGAAGCGGCTTCTTTGATATTTTCATCCCGATCGACAAAACCACCGACCAGACCCCATTTTCCACCCTCCAGAATTTTATTGGTTCTTTTTACCAGAAGAATTTTATCGTCTTTCAAAACCAAAACATCCACGGTTACGTGTCTCAGTGAGCCTTGGTTTCCATTTTCGAAGTTGCAAACAAGCATCCCAAAGAGAATAGCACAAAACAAAACGAGTTTCTGAGCACCAGGCTAGAGGAGTGTTACAATACTGTCATGGAAACCAGAATTCTTGACGGCTATCGGCTGGCTGTGTCGCGAAAACAGGCTTTGCAGTCCAGAGTGGAACAATTGCTGGCTGCTGGCAAAAAACCAGTGATAGCGGCGATTCTCTTTACCGAGGACTCGGGCAGCGTGCTGTACACTGATCTCAAACGGGAAATGGCCGAGAGCTTGGGAATTGGCTACCAGGTTTTTTCCTATTCCCTGCAAGACGAAGCAGGGCAAGTAGTCGAGAAAATCACAGAACTCAGTCAGGATTCGTCCGTTACCGGCATCATTGTCCAGAAACCTTGGCGTAATCTGTGGATTCAGACTCGTGGTCTTGATGCAGAAGAGGGCAAACAGCAATTCGCCCAGTGGTGGGAGAGCCTGATCACTGCCATCGAACCAAGCAAGGACGTTGATGGTCTACACCCCTCGACTTTAGAAGCGATTAAGTCAGGAAACTGGCAGGAGCAGGGAAAAGTTTTGCCAGCTACTTGTAAGGCAGTGCTGAGTTTGCTGGAAGAAGCTTTAGAGACAGAAAACCTCTTTGCCACCCTTGCCGATCGCCAATTGAAGACTGTGATTCTGGGCAAATCAGATTTGCTCGGTCAGCCACTGTTTGCCTTATTGCAAGCGAACAATCTAAATTCAGAAATAATTGGTTCATCGCAGCTAAATGACAGAATCGAGCAAGGAATAGCCCTGACCGATGCCGACATTATTGTCTCCGCTACCGGCCGAACAAAACTCGTAACAGGGGAGCTGATTAAGGAAAACTCCATCGTCATTGATGTCGGTGAGCCGCAGGGAGACGTCGATGCTGCCAGTGTTCTCGGCAAGGCCTTAGTGCTGACCCCCGTACCCGGTGGGGTAGGACCAATGACAGTGGTGAGTTTGATGGAAAATGCGCTTGATTTGGTTTCAGCCTGATCTGTGATATAATTCCCTCTAGTATAAAAAATACGCTGACTTGTTTTTAGGTCCTGCATCTGACAAGTAAAGCGCTTCTCTCGAGAACTTGAGAGGAAAATAAGGACAAAAATATGACGGATTATTCCAAACTACCTGATGTGGCTCCAGATTATGATCTGCGTGATCTTTTGGAAGCGGGCATGCATTTTGGCCACCAATCAGCCAAATGGCACCCCAAAATGGCAGAGTATCTCCACATGGAGAAAAACGGGGTTCACATCTTTGATTTAGCCAAAACTGCCGAGCAACTGAAGCTGGCTTACAACTACCTCTACGACCTGGGTAAAAACGGCAAAAAAGTGCTGTTCGTCGGCACTAAACGCCAGATTCGTGAGATCGTGCGCGAGCAAGCCCAGCAAGCTGGTGCTTTTTATGTGGTGCAGCGCTGGATGGGCGGTCTGCTCACCAACTGGGACCAGATCAGTAAATCAGTTCGTCGGATGAATGATTTGGCTGAAGGTTTGGAAGGTGACAAATTCGAAGGCTACACCAAATTCGAGCAAGTACAGTTCGAAAAAGAACTCGGCCGGTTGCAGCGATTTTTTGAGGGAATCAAAGAGCTCAAAAAGCAGCCCGATTGTGTCGTGGTGATCGACCCCAACAGGGAAGACATCGCGGTGGCAGAATCAAACAAAGTCGAAGTGCCGGTAATTGCTTTGATCGATTCGAACACCAATCCCACCAACATCGACATTCCCGTCCCCGGCAATGATGACGCGGTGAACAGCGTTTCGTTGGTAGTCACTGAGCTAGCCAAAGCTTATAGTGAAGGTAAGAAAGCAGCTAAAAAGTAAGTAAAGGATTTTATGTCATTTTCAATGGACGATCTCAAGCAGCTTCGTGAGGAGACTGGTGCCCGGGTGATGGATGCCAAAAAAGCTCTCGAAGAGGCTAAAGGAGATATGGCTAAAGCCAAGAAAATCGTGGAAGAAAAAGGGCTCGCCAGAGCAGAGAAGACCGCCGATCGCGAAACCAAAGCCGGCTATGTGGCCAGCTATGTCCACAACAACGGCCAAGTGGCCAGCATGGTGGAAATGGTTTGTGAAACTGATTTCGTAGCACAGAACGATGAGTTCCGCACCTTAGCTCGTGACATTGCGATGCAGGTGGCCTCGATGAATCCTGCCGACGTGGACGAGCTGCTGGGACAAGAATTCATTCGTGATGGCAGTCAGACAATCGAGAAGCTAGTCAAAAGCCTCAGCGGTAAAATCGGTGAACGCATGGAAGTGACCCGCTTCACTCGTTACGCCATCGGCGAATAACGATATAATTTGGGAGTGAAAGATTTCGCTGCCCAGCAATCTCGGAAAAAATCCTCAAGAAAAAAAACCAAACAAAGTGGTGGTTTCGGCCAGCTGTTGTGGTTGGTTGGCTTACTGCTAGCTGGCGGCTTACTGGCGATGATGATCGCTCAGTCGTGGCGCTGGGCTGATTTTGTGGGCGAGCGGGGACAACAGGCAGTTTTATTCACTACCGAGGAAGTCGACCAGACTGGCGCCTACTTAGTGCGTTTTTATTTTCCTGATCTCGCCATCGAGGTTTTTCCGATTGAATCAGAGACCCAGACAGAAGTGATGGGCGGTTATGGTACTTACCGTTTTCAGGCGGTTTATCCGCTGCTGGAGTTGGAAAATAAAGACCATTCCTATATCCGTTCCACGATGAGTTTGTCGACCGGCATGTTGCTGGACGAGTTGTGGGTGGTGAACACCGATCGGCTACAAATCAACTCTCAAGCGCGGCTGAAGCAGTTTTTGGTCACCAATCTTTGGCGTAATTGGCAGGTGTCACTGGCGGACAAATTGGCGTGGTTGGCGTTAGCCGCTGATCATCGTACGGAATTTACTCTGCGTCAGAACGTTACCGAGCTACCCGATCAGCGTTTTCTGGTCAAAGATTTCGCCCAAGCAGAACCGCTTTGCACCATTGCTTTGGTGAATACGACTGACATGAATGGTCTGGCTGGCCGCATTGCCCATCTGCTGGAAAGTCACAATTTCCGAGTAGTGAGAACCGTCAGTAACGACACTACGGCCGAGCAGACCACCGCCATTACCCAGGCAGAAGTCAGTGAGGATTGTCAGTTGGTCTTGGATAAAGTTACCAGCCTAGTGCCTGGTCCGGTGAAACAGCAGGTCGATGAAGATGAGGCGCTGCGGCAGCGGGCTGATCTGGTGGTGCAGTTGGGGACGGACTTGGTGCAGTAGCTCGAGCTAACTCAACAGCTGAGCTTAATAATCGTCGCCGTTGTTGATTTTTTCCAGGGTGTCTTGAAACTCGTCGCTTTTGTCGCTTTCGTGCTCACCGGTCTCGACGGGGATATCGTCTTCGATCAGGAACTCCTCATCGACGATGTTCAGCGCCGCGCTGGCAGCTTTACCGCTAGGGAAGGACTGGAGATCTTTGTTTTTGGCAGAGGTTTTGCTTTCGCGCAGGTGAACGCTGCAGGCATTGTCAGCAAAAGAGTGAACCAAACAGATGTACTCGTTGCCGCGTTTGATGAGTTTGCTTAAGCGGTGTGAGAGGTCGTCTGGTAGAGCACCGATGTATTTGCCGCTTTCGGTCTCGATCGAGATGTATTTGTTTTTCTTGGTGACGAGTTTGCAGGCCTCACCGACGCGTAGCTTGGAAAGCACTTTTTTCTGTGCCAGTCGGTGTAACTCGACAATCTTGGTTTTTCCTGGTTCCTCGATGAAATAGGTGTTCGATAGAGCAGAGACCGATTTTTCCTTGTTTTTGAGGCTCTCGAGGTGTTTTTTGGCGATCAGATTTGATTTGTCTTTTTCGAGGACTTGTTTGAAAGCATCACGAGATTTGTAGGGTTTGCCGAGCTGCATGTAAGCGAGACCCAAGCGATTTAGCGCTCCGAGGTCGTTTTCGTCTCTTTCGAGGATTTCTTCATTGATCTCGACGGCTTTTTCCCACTCTTGGTCTTTGGCGGCGGCGATGGCGTCTTGTACTAGTGCTGAGTATTTTTTCATGGTTTTGGTGGTTTTTGTTCGCTTAGGATTGTGCACTAAACTTGTCCAAAAACTGTGCGCAAGGATACTGGTAGAGCCTTGTATTGTCAACCTTGACCTTCTCACCTACAATCGCTCTTACACAAGAGGAGTCTTATGTCCGGTCATAGTAAGTGGAGTACTATCAAACACAAAAAAGCGGCCACTGATGCTGCCAAAGGCAAGGTTTTTGGTCAAATCGCCAGGCTAATTCGCGCTGCGGTCAAAGAGGGTGGTTCGGGTGATCCGCAAACCAACGCCAGCTTGAGGCCGCTGCTGGAAAAGGCTAGGTCAGAGAACATGCCCAAAGACAAAATCCAGAAGGCGATCGATGTTGCTTTGGGTAAAGGCACTGGCGGTCAGGCGCAGGAGATTGTCTATGAGGGTTTTGGTCCTGGTGGAGTAGGCTGCCTGATTGTGGCGGTGACTGACAATGCCAACCGTACTAGTGCTGAGATCAAGCATATTTTCAGTCGTCTCGATGGGTCCCTGGGTTCTCCTGGCTCGGTTTCTTATATGTTTGCTAGAGGGAATGACGGTGGTTACGTGCCGACGATTCCTTTTCAGGTAGAGGAGAAAAATCAGCAGGATAAACTGCAAAACTTACTCAATGAGCTCCAAGAAAACGAAGATGTTGAGGAAGTTTTTTGTGCGGGCCAGTGGCCGGGAGCTGAGCATGCGTCGTAGAGAGAAATTTGTTTTAGCGGCTGCCTTGCTGAGTGTGGCTTTGCTGATGGTGCAGTATGTGGGAGTGGAGTGGCGTTACTGGGCTTTCGGCGGCTTTATGGTGGTTTCTTATCTGGTTTCTTCCTGGGCACTGTCTGATGATCTGCAGCCCCATGAGTGGCTGACGATTTTGCCTTTTCCTGCCTTGTACGCTGGCTCGGTGTCGCTGTTTTATTTTTTACTGCCGACTGCTTTTCTGACTAGAGTAGCGGTCTTGGGGTTGTTCGGAGTGGGGATGTATGGTCTTTATCTGACGAGCAATATTTTCTCGGTGGCCAAAGGGCGCACGATTCAGTTACTGTACGCGGCTCACGCTGTAGGCTTGTTTTTTACCCTGTTTACTTCGATGTTGTTCACCAATGCGATTTTTTCCTTGCGCCTGCCTTTTTATGCCAATGCGGGGCTAATAGGCTTGGTTCATTTGCCGTTGGTGATGATGAGTTTGTGGTCGATCAAGCTGGAGGACCATGTCAGTCCGATGATCTGGCAGTTTTCCTCGATCATGACCCTGGTGCTGGTGGAGCTGGTGATTATTTTCTCCCTGCTGCCACTGCCAGCCTGGCACGTCGCCCTATTCGTCATGGGGGTGCTCTATATCGGTCTGGGAGTGCTGCAAAGTCAGATCAGAGAACGCCTATTCCAAAACACCGCCAACGAATACTCCCTCGTCGCAGTCTTGCTCGGCATCATTTTCCTGATCCTTTTCCCCTGGAAATAGTCAGCAAATAGGGGAGAGTTGCACAAAAAATTGACTCAATTCTGTTGATCTTCTTTGAAACCTTTAGATGTGGTATATTTAGCGTATCAATAGTCAAGAAAGGCAAAAATGTCTGCTATTCGCGGCAAAGAATTTTTGGGTAGGGAACCGGAGTTTAGAATGGGCATAATGTCTACAGGACCCTCAGCGCCTGATGTGATGGCAAATCCCACTTCTGCTATCTTTGACGAAGGCTTAAGAGTTGCCCTTTTTCACAGTAATTCTGCCAATAGTTTATACGACACAGTTGAGCACACCTATGATGCTTCCAGATCTGGAGAAGCAAAAGCGAGATATCCTCGACACATTATTGCTAGGTTGTTGATGCAAGCAGCATACGACTGTTGGTTCATCGAGAATAATAAGAAGTTGGCACGAAGGTTATTGGGGCAGCTCAACAGTCCTTATCTTAGGAAAGATAAGTTAAGCACTCATAATTTAGAAATGACTCTAAATAGCATATTCGTTTTAATGAGGAAAAAACGAAAGTATGATAATCCAGAACAAGAGGAATCGTTTAGGGAGTTATTTGCTGAGGTGGTTAAAGGTAACGATCAAATAAATATGAATGTGAATTTTACTCTGGATATTATAGCTAAAGAAGCCAAGGCTAGAGTAGATCTGGCGTCGGATTTATTGGCTGCTTCGATATTGTCAGAAGAAGAGTAGTTAAATTTCCCGCCTGGAGACCAGGCTAAATTTTCGGAAAAATAGGGTAGACTAGAGGAAAACCAGGCTTAACGGCCTGGTTTTTTGATGGGTGCAAAATTAAGTTTGGCAAACTACCAGGCTATATTGGGAATTTTCTAAATGTAGAAGTTTAATTTTTACGGTAAATAATCACAAAAAACTAGGGTAGAGGCGGCAGAAAAAAGGGCATAGGCACCAGATAGAGAATAGGGAAATGATATAGTTTGATAGGGTATAACCAAATTGTGGAAAACTATAGGATTTCCTGTGAAAAAGTTATAGGATCTTTTAGGGAGTGATACCAGGCTAAATGATATATTTTGTTACAGTTTTCTGGCCTCAAGTGCCAGATATTTGCAAGAATAAATATAGGCACCTAGCCTGGACAGGGAGTGAAATTGCAAGATAATCTCCTCTGGAAAACCCCTGAAACCAGGCATAAACGGCTCCGAGGAGAGAGGTTCATAGGAAACCCGAAGCGGTTTTTCGGTAAAGCGACATGCAAAGTGGCAGCCACGCTGGAAAGAGGGCGTAAAGGAAAAATATTTAATGCAACTTTTATAAATAAATAGAGGCGAGCAGGGAGCACTACTTCTCTTCGTGAAACCTGCCCCCAAAAGCCTAGACCAATTACGTCGCACAATATAACTTTTACGACGTTAACCTAGACAGTTTGAGAGAGGCTGGCTCGGTGGCTTTTGCTGTTTTTCCTCAAGTATTTGCGCTTTTAGCTGCCTATCTGTGCCGCCGTTTTTCTCGGTTATTCTCTATTTATTTCCCTCGGTATGTTTTCTTGATTGCTACTTGAGAGCTACTTGAGTAAGTTGTTTATCGGTAGTGCCCGGTAGTGGCTTAAGCTAGTTGGACGGCCAAAAACCGCCAAAATCCTATTGATCACTTTTAGCAATAAAGATTGATGTATCAAGCTAATTCTTTTAGACGACCTACCCATCGTTTTCGCCAGAAAAAGCCGTTTTTGAGCCGCTAAGAAGCCTAAAAATTGCCTGGTGTTCATAGCGGTCTGAGCCCGTTGGTATTGGGATTGTTAATCACCTTTGCTGAAATGACTTTGATCAATCGATTAGTCTTTGCCGATTGAGTTTTATTCGAGTTAATTGTCGCCGCGATCACCAAGTATAACTAAAGTTTTTTTTCAAGTTGACCCGAGTGATAATCATCAGCGGCCAACATCCTGTTTGCTGTGATTTTTATATCGAATAGGGCTTTAGATATCATAATATGTCAGGAAAAATAGACTGACTTATCAGAAATTTTTGCCTATTATCGCTATTAGCACCAGACAGGGGAGTCTGACAAAATCTCATAGTATCTGCACTCACCGACGGCGAATTTTTCCTTGATTCACTCCCCTTTTGTGCTTGTTTGGTTGATCTTTGACTGTGCTGCTCTTTTCTTCTACGATGAAGTTACCGATGGCAAGCAAAACTATCCCCTCTCCGGCTATGATGGATTTTTTGGAATCTTTGGAGGTGGAACGTAATCTCTCTCCCCTAACGATCCGCAACTACCACCATTATTTGGAGCGCTTCAATGCCTGGTTCGCGGAGCAGGGATATAAATCCATCGAGGAACTCGATAAAGACATCTTGAGGAAGTACAGGATCTACCTCTCGAGGTATGTCGATGAGCAAAACAGGACACTCTCGAAGAAGACCCAGAGTTATCACATCATTGCGTTGCGCTCTTGGCTCAAGTGGCTAGTCAAAAACGACGCCAAGGTGCTGCACCCCGAGAAAGTCGACCTGCCCAAGGCAGAATCGATTCCGATGAAGTTTGTTTCCGCCGAGAAAATTCAGCGTCTACTCGATGAGCCAGACGTCACTGACGACCAAGGTCTGCGCGATCGAGCGATTCTCGAGGTACTGTTCTCGACTGGTTTGCGGGTTAGCGAGCTGGTGAGCCTGAATCGTGACCAGATCGACCTGGACCGCCGCGAATTTGGCGTGATCGGTAAAGGCAGACGCCCTCGAGTAGTTTTCCTGAGCGACGCGGCAGCAGAATGGCTGGAGCGCTGGCTGGATGCTAGAGAAGACAACTGGCGGCCGGTCTTCATCCGCTTTTCTGGCAAAAAACCTGATTTACTTGATGATGGTGAGCAAATGAGGCTGACAACCAGAAGTGTCCAGCGCCTGGTGGATAAATACAGTCGCCGGGCTAGGTTGCCGATTAAGCTCTCTCCGCACGGCATTCGTCACAGTTTCGCGACCGACCTACTCAGTAATGGCGCCGGCTTGCGCGACGTTCAGGAAATGCTGGGCCACAAAAACATCGCCACGACGCAAATCTATACCCACGTCACCCAACCACAACTGAGAAAAGTTCACGAAAAACATCACTCACAGACACAATAGTTGTTGTTGTTAGCTATATAAAAACATTAGTAAATATTTAGTAACTACTTGATACATTAATGATAGTTTTAAAAATATTTAAGTAGGCTTTTGATTTAGTTAAAATTACGGTAAAATTCAGCTAGACAAACAGCTTCTTTAACAAGTTCGTTATTCGTTGGCCACTTATTCGCCCACCAATTACCCACCATGGTGGGTAAAAAGTGAATAAATTAAGTGGCAAATTGTTGAAACTAATGGCCACTACTGCCCTTTATCCACATTTCAGACGTAAATTCTCTAGGACTTTAGCAGACAAAGTGAAACTCTGCTAATTGGTGATTTTGATAACAAATTATGATATATCAATCCTTTTTTGCAGTATTTTCTTTAAATTTCACTCGATTTTGTTCATAAATATCACACCAAAGCGGACGTTTGGACATAAACAAACAAGATCAAAAAAGATCAGTTTTTCCACCAATCTCGCATGATATTCTTGAGTAGTGATGATACAATCACTTCGTTCTTAAACAACGGAAATAGGGCCTGTGGCGCAGCTGGTAGCGCGTCTGTATGGCATACAGAAGGTCAGGGGTTCGAGCCCCCTCAGGTCCACAAAAGTTTGATTAGATTGAGAAATTAACTCTTCTTCTCTTCCTCTTCTTCCAGCTCAGAAGTCAGAGCGACGGCTACAACAGCGTTGTCTTTGGCGAGTTTCATCAAAATGACACCTTGAGTGGGTCGAGTGAGGGTGGGAATTGATTTTTTGCTGATGGGTAGCTTGATGGTTTGGCCGTCTTTGGTGCTGATCACGACTTCTTTGTGAGCTTCCTCGAGCACTCTAGCGGAAGCGACTTTGCCAGTCTTTTTGGTGATCTCAGAGACCTTGACTCCCAGGCCAGAGCGTTTTTGCACTGGATATTGATCCAAAGTAGTGCGTTTGCCCATGCCGTTTTCGGTGACGATCAGCAGTGAGGTTTTGGCCAGGTGGTCTTTATCATTGGGGAAAGCCTCCACGCCGACCACAAAATCATCTTTTTTGAGAGTAATACCCTTTACACCCTTGGTGTCGCGCTGGGAAGCCTTGACCTCTTCCTCGCTAAAGCGAATCGATTTACCGTCGTGAGTGATGAGCATCAGGTGGTCTTTGCCACTGGTCACCCTGCCCCAAACCAGCTCGTCGCCGTCGTTGAGGGTGATGGCGACAATGCCGTTTTGGCGGATGTTTTCGTAAAGTTTGACCGCAGTTTTCTTTACCAAACCATTGCGAGTAGCCAAAGTAATGAAATGGTCTTTATTTTCTTCTTCCTGGTCGACGATCAGCACCGAGCGCACGTTTTCCTCTGGCTGCATGCTGAGTAGATTGACGATTGCGGTCCCCTTCGCTTGTCTGGAAGCCTCTGGAATCTCGAAAGCCTTCATCCGGAATACCCTACCCTGGTTGGTAAAGATCATCAGCGTGTCGTGAGTGTTGCAGCTGATCACTGCTTGGAGGACGTCTTCCTCTTTCATTTTCAGGCCAGCTGCCCCCTTCCCTCCTCTGGATTGGGAGCGCAGGGCTCCGGGATTCATCCGTTTGACGTAACCGCTTTCAGTGAGGGTAACCACCGCGGCTTCGTTGGCCACTAGGTCTTCTTCGCTAAACTCGCCGACTTTGCCTTTCACTAGCTTGGTCAGGCGCTCGTCACCATAAGTCTCGATCATTTCCTCGGTTTCAGTGATGATCAGGTCGAGAATATCTTGAGTAGAGGTTAGCAGTTTTAGCAAAGCATCCATCTGTTCTTTGATGGCTTGGTACTCGTCCTCGATCTTTTTGCGCTCCAGAGCGGCCAGGCGCTTGAGCTGCATGTCGAGAATTGCCGTAGCCTGGATTTCGCTGAGTTTGAATTTCTTCATCAAGGCCTCGCGAGCCGCCTCGGTATCTTGCGATTTCTTGATCGTTTCGATGACGTCGTCGAGATTTTGCAAAGCAATCAGCAAGCCCTCCAAAATGTGGGCACGATTGCGGGCTTCGTTGAGCTCGTATTGGCTGCGTTTGACCACTACTGTTTGGCGGTGGACGACGTATTCGCGCAAAATCTGGCGCAAGTTCATCAGCTGTGGAGTGCCATCGCTGTTGAGCGCCACCATGTTGGCCGAGAAAGTCGATTGCAGGTCGGAGTATTTGAAGAGCTTGTTGAGCACCACTTTGGGTCTGGCAGTGCGGCTGAGTTCGATCACCACTCTCATACCAGTACGGTCTGATTCATCGCGCAGATTTTTGATGCCTTCGACTTTTTTGTTTTTGACCAAGTCAGCGATCTTCATCAGCATTCGGGCTTTGTTCACCTGGTAAGGCAGCTCAGTTACCACGATTTTGTAGCCACTCTTACCGTCTTCCTCGATCGAGGCTTTGGCGCGCACCACGATCCTGCCCTTGCCAGTACGGTAGGCTTCTTGGATCGCTTTGAAGTCATACATGATGCCCGCAGTGGGAAAATCAGGACCCTGGATGTGAGTCATCAGGGTGTCGAACTCGATTTCACTGTTGAATTCACCGGTGAGCTCTTCTGGCTTGGCGGCCAAAACAGCATCGATCGCCTCATTGTCAGCTATTTCCTGACTACCGATCTTGGCTTTTTTGGCTTTGGCCGAGGCAGCTTGGGCTTTTTTCAGTTGCTCAGCAGTGAGTACAGGCTTTTCGACCTCTGATTTACCCTCTTTGATCATGGCAATGATGGCATTGCTGACTTCGGTCAGGTTATGAGGTGGAATCTTGGTAGCCATGCCGACCGCAATACCCTCGGAACCCATTAGCAACAGATTGGGAATGCGGGTGGGTAGCACTGCGGGCTCTTGGAGCGAGCCATCAAAGTTATCGACAAAAGGGACGGTTTCTTTATTGATGTCTGCCAGTAGTTCCTGAGCAATCTTGGCCATTCTGGCTTCGGTGTAACGCATGGCAGCGGGATTGTCGCCGTCGACCGAGCCGAAGTTACCCTGACCATCGACCAAGGGATAACGCATGCTGAAGTCTTGTGCCAAACGCACCATCGCCATGTAGACTGAGGAATCACCATGGGGGTGATATTTACCCAAGACGTCTCCGACAATCCGAGCTGATTTTTTGTAAGCGCTGGTCGGACCGATGCCACTTTTGTGCATCGAGTAAAGGATCCGGCGGTGGACCGGCTTCATGCCGTCACGCACATCTGGTAATGCTCGAGAGACAATGACGCTCATGGCGTAATCGAGGTAAGACTTCTCCATCTCGGACACAATCGAGGTATGCTTCACTCGACCGTAATCGGTTTCTTCGATTTGACCAATCTTGGCGCCGTTGCCGTTTTGCTCTGCAGCCTCAGTCATTTCTTCTTGTTCTTCTGCTGGTAGTTGTTTTTCTTGATCGTCTGCCATATTAATTAGTAGTTAAGGGTTGTTTATTTTTCTAAAGCCTTTTCGATTGCCGGAGCGATTTCTTTTTTACGAGACATTTTCGGTCCGATATTGAGGATGTTGTTTTTTACTTGGCCGCCAAAGGCTTTTTCTGCTACTGCTGCCTCATCATCTCCCAGGATAAGCAATTTGGTGTTCACTTGCAAAATATCGGTAATGGCGACGAACAGCAGCTCGACATCTTCTGCTTGCTTTACTTTGTTCATCGCTGCCAGTAGAGCCTCTTTTTTTTCTGCCAAAATCTCGGCTTGTTCGACAGTTTCCAGCTGGTCGATAAAGGTCGACCTAGCAAAACCAAAGACTTTGTAGTCATTGCGGACGATTTCCTCGTCACTGAGAGAAGAAACATCTGATTTGGCCTTGAAAATCTCCAAGGTAAAAGCCTCGACATCAGCAATGCCCGCCAGTTCAGCCAGCTCAGCGCCGAATTTACGATCCTGATCAGTAGTGGTGGCTGATTTATAACCGACAGTGTCAGATAAAATTGCTGCCAACATCAAGCCAGCCAAAGTTTGGTCAGGCTTAACCCCCTCTCGCTTCATGAGGAAATAGACAATGGTCGAGGTTGAGCCCCAAGCTTTGAAGTTCAAGAAAATCGGCTGAGTAAAACTGAAGCTAGGCTTATGATGATCCACGATTTCTGCGATCTGCTCGACCGGCAAGTCATTGAGGTGCTGTGACTCTTCGTTGTGATCCACCAGCACGATCTTGTCGTCTTCATTGATTGCTTCAGCTGTGATCTGGCGCGGAGCTTCCACCCCAAACTTCTCGAACACAAAACTGGTTTCCGGATTCAGCGGATCGACAATTACTGCCTCGGGATTTTCATAACCAAAGGAAGGCTCTTGCTTGAACAAATCTTCCAAAGCCATCGCGGCGACGACTGCGTCGGTGTCTGGTTTCTGGTGGCCGATGATATAGGTTTTCATAATTAGTTAATAGTTTATACGTCGATCTCTGCCATCTTGGCTCTGGTCTGAATAAATTTCTTGCGCGGTGGAACATCGTCACCCATCAGGGTCGAGAAAGTGCGATCGGCTTGTTCGGCGTCTGCTATGGTGATTTTTTTCAAGATTCTGGTCTCGGGATCCATAGTAGTGCTCCACAACTGCTCAGGATTCATTTCTCCCAAACCTTTATAGCGCTGGATGCCGATATTGGCATTGGGATTGTCTTTTCTGATTGCGGCAATCTTAGCCTCTTTTTCTTCTTCAGAATAAACATATTCGGAATCTTTACCGACTGCCAATTTATAAAGCGGCGGTAATGCGACGTAAAGGTAGCCGGCTTCGACGATCTCTGGCATGTGGCGGAAGAAAAATGTCAGCCCCAGAGTAGTAATGTGTTCACCATCGACGTCAGCATCGTTCATCAAAATAATGCGGTGGTAGCGCAGTTTGTCTTCTTCGAAAGTCTCACCGATCCCCGCCCCCAGGGCGATAATCAAGTTTTTGATTTCTTCGGAATCAACCATTTTGTCCAATCGCGCTCGCTCAGTGTTTAGAATCTTGCCACGTAAGGGGAAGATCGCTTGGAACTTGCGGTCCCTGCCCTGTTTGGCAGAACCACCGGCTGAGTCGCCCTCGACGATGTAGATTTCTGATTTGGCAGCGTCACGGCTTTGGCAGTCGGCCAGCTTGCCAGGCAGTGAGGAGCCTTCCAAGACGCCCTTACGAACCACGGCGTCTTTGGCGGCGCGAGCGGCCATTCGGGCGCGAGCGCTGAGCAATACTCTACCGACAACGTTTTTCCCAACAGCTGGGTTTTCCTCGAGGAAAGTTTGGAAAGCTTCCTTACAGACTTGGTAGACGGCCGATTGAGCTTCGCTGTTGTTTAGTTTGGCTTTGGTCTGTGACTCGAACTGCAGATCATTGGCCGGCATTTTGACAAACACCACTGCCGTCAGTCCTTCGCGCAGATCATCAGCCACGAAAGATTCTTTTTCTTTAATGAGTCCATTTTTGTCAGCGTAGTCACGAATCACCCGCCCGATCGCCAGACGGAAACCGTTTACATGAGTGCCGCCGTCGGGAGTACGGATCACGTTGACGTAACTGTCAGTTTTCTCGACGTAACTTTCGTTGTACTGTAGGGCGATTTCCACGCCGATTTGCTTGCCAGTTTCTTCGTCGGTCCAGTCACCACTGGTATAGAAAACATCGTGGAGCACTTTTTTGGAGGCATTGAGGTGCTCGACCAGCGAGCGAATACCGCCTTCGAAATAGTAATGCTGTTCGGTGCCCTCGATTTCATCGACAAACTGGAAGTAAATGCCGGCCATTAGATAAGCGCGGTCTTTGATAATTTGCTGCAGGGTTTTTTTGTTGAACTTGATATTGCTTTTGAAGATTTCTGGATCTGGAGCGAACTGCACCAAGGTGCCGGTCTCTTGCTTGGTGAGCTCAGTCAGCATGCCCTCTGAAATCACTTCGGCAAGTTTTTTCTCGGTTACTTTAGCGACGGCTGCTTTGGGCTTGCCTTGGCTGTAGGCTTGGTAGTGATAGGCGCCATCACGTTTGACCACCACTTGCATGAAGCCTGACAAAGCATTGACCGCCGAGGAGCCCACCCCATGCAGACCGCCTGAAGCTTTGTAGGCAGTTTCTTCGAACTTGCCGCCAGCGTGCAGCTTGGTCATTACTACCTCAAGAGCAGACACACCCGATTGGTGTTTTTCCACCGGAATACCACGGCCATTGTCGATGACAGTGATCAGCTCGGGTCCCAGATCTTTGGTGCCAGCTAGTTTTTCGTGTTCTTCGGTAGTGTTGGAACGATAAAGTCGAATGTTTTTGCCATAACCTGCGATCGCTTCGTCGACAGCGTTGTCCAGGATTTCTTTGGCCAAGTGATGCAGACCCTTGCTATCGGTCGAGCCGATATACATTCCCGGACGCTTGCGAACAGGCTCCAGACCTTCGAGGACCTTGATATCTTTAGCTTGATATGAGGGTATAGTTTTCTTGTCGGACATAAAAAGAATTAGATGTATCTTTGTATCATACTCTGGAAATAAAATGAAGTCGCCTTCTCATTCTAATCTAAAGTGAGTCGATGTATGGCAAATAGAAAGTGTTCCAAGACTAACCTCACATTACCATTTTTCTCCAATGAATCAAGAGCTGCTGAGAGATTTTTCATGATGGCTGGCGATAATTTGGTTTGTCCAGTAGCAGCTTGATAAATGACCGAGCGCAGAGTTTTCTGAGCGACGTCACGATCTTTGAGTTTTTCTGCCAAATCGATGACGTGCTGGTAGGAAAACTGTTGTGGTTGGGCGAGAAATTTTTGTAGCAGCTCAAGCTCGGCGCTGGGTTGCTGTTTTTCATCAGCCTGGTTGGCGGGGCTGGTCCACAAAATCTCTCGGCAGCGGGAAACAATGGTGGGTAGTAACTGGTGGCCGGAACGAGCCACCAAAATGACCTGTGAATTGCTGGGCGGCTCTTCGATTAGTTTGAGCAAAGCATTTTGGGCTGCCAAGGTGGCCGTTTGGGCGCCACATAGCACCACACCCTGCTGTTCATCTTTTCCCCTAGAGAAACCCAAGTGGCTCACGATCTCCCTCACCAAATCAATTTTGACCGTCTCCCCTGCCCCATTGAAATAAATCGCTTGTGAGTTCTGCTGTTGCTCTGCTAAAAAATCTTTAGCCGCCTGCTGGTGATCGACTCCTTCTGGAACAACGAGCAAGATTGATACAGAAAGATTGGCTGACGCTGCTTTTTTTCCCATAGTGTTTGTGTCATTATATTACAGACTATGAATAAGCCTGCCCAGGTTACTCCAGCAGCTGATTTTTCTGTTTCGCCGCAAAACTTTCTTGACGTGTTGGTCAAAGAAGGTAAACTGACGGCCGAGCAGGTCAGCCAGGTGCGCAACAAACAGTTGCAGACTGGCGGTGGTTACGAAGATATTTTGCAGCAGGACAAATTGGCTACCGAGCTGGAAATCGTCGAAGCCAAAGCAAAACTCAACGACATTCCTCTAATTCGCATCGCGGAAACTAGTGTTTCTCCAGAGGCACTCAATGTTGTCGGCGAGGGGGTAGCTCAGCGCTATCAGGCCTTGCCTTTCACTTATGACAAACAAAACGGAATTCTCAAAGTGGCGATGGCTGACCCACTGGATTTGTCAGCCACCAACTTTTTAAAACAAAAAACAGGCATGAGTCTGGAGCTTTACTATGCCCTGCCCTCTGAGCTGGGCCGGGCGCTGACCGAGCGCTACTCCCAAGATATTTCTTCGGAAGTGACTCAGGCTCTGGAGCAATCCGATGGCCCTGCCGAACAAGTAGTCAAAGAAACCTCGGCGGCTTCCCGAGCGGAAGTGGTTCGCGATGCGCCAGTCAATAGAATCGTCGAGACGATTTTGGAGTTTGCGATCAAGGCCAGAGCTTCTGATATTCACGTCGAGCCTCAGGCTGGCAGGACCAGGATTCGTTACCGGATTGATGGTTTGTTGACCGAGAAACTAGTGCTCCCCAAAAGTGTTCACGATGCGGTGGTGTCGCGGATCAAGATCTTGGCCAATTTGAAGATCGATGAGCGACGTTTGCCACAGGATGGACGGTTCAATTACAGTGCCGAAGGTAAAGAGATTGATCTGCGTGTGTCGAGCTTGCCGACGATTTATGGTGAGAAAGTAGTGATGCGGTTGCTGGAGAAAAACACGGCGGTGCCGTCGTTGGAAGATTTGGGTCTCCATGGCTTGGCCCTGCAGTGGGTGCAGGAAAGCATCAAAGTGCCCCGTGGGATTATTTTGGTAACTGGTCCGACTGGATCTGGTAAGACCACGACGCTTTACTCGATTCTGCACAAAATCAATACTCCTAAAGTCAACATCATGACGATCGAGGATCCGGTCGAGTATCAGATCACTGGTGTCAGTCAGGTGCAGGTCAACCCTCAGGCTGGACTGACTTTTGCCAATGGTTTGCGGTCTTTTTTGCGGCAGGATCCTGACGTGATCATGGTCGGAGAAATTCGTGATACTGAAACGGCCGAGTTGGCGGTTCAGGCCTCGCTGACTGGTCACTTGGTGTTCTCTACCCTACATACTTCGTCGGCTGCTGGAGCTTTGCCGCGGTTGTTGGACATGGGGGCCGAGCCCTTTTTGCTCTCCTCCACTATTACGATGATCATGGCGCAGCGGGTGGTGCGGCGCATCAATCCTGAATTCCGAGAAGAATACACTCCAGATCCAGCAGTAGTGGAAGACATCAAGCAGGTCTTGGGAGAGCGCTACACTCAGTGGTGCCAGCAGAACCAACGCGATCCGAATAACCCAATTCTCTATCGACCTTCAAGCGACATTCCTGCTACTGAATCTGATTATTTGGGCAGAGTCGGTATTTTTGAAGTTTTGCCAGTCACTGAGCAGGTCAGTCATTTGATTACCCAGAAAGCCTCTGACGCAGAGATCGAAAAGGTGGCCTTAGCCAACGGGATGTTGCTGATGAAGCAGGACGGTTATCTCAAGGCTTTGGCTGGTATTACAACAATTGAGGAAGTATTACGGGTAGCTGAAGTTTAAAAATCTGGAGTTAAATCTATGACAGAAAACAACACACAAACCACTAGCATGCAGGCCTTACTAGAGATGGTGGTGACGCGCGGCGGCTCGGATCTTCACATATTGGTCGGCTCTCCACCCCACGTGCGAATCGCCAACCAGCTCTATCCGGTCGAAAACCTGCCGCCGCTCACCGTGGAGGCTGCCGAGCAGCTGATCTTGCCCCTGATGAACCCCGAGCAGCAGGAGTACTTCCGCACCAATCGCGAACTGGACTTCAGCTACCAATACAGCGATCGTGGTCGTTTCCGGGTCAATGTTTATTACGAAAAAGGTCGTATTGCTGCTGCTTTACGCTTAATTCCTTTACAGATCAAAACTATCGATGAGCTCGGTCTGCCAAGTGTTTTTCACCAACTAACCCAGTTTTCTCAAGGATTGGTGCTAATTACTGGTCCCACTGGTGAGGGAAAATCGACCACTTTGGCGGCGATGATCGACGAGATCAACCACACGCGCAGTGAACACATCATCACTGTTGAGGATCCAGTAGAGTTTGTTTACCGACCGGATAAAAGCATTATTTCCCAGCGCGAAGTCGGCAAAGACACTCACTCTTGGGAAATAGCCTTGCGTTCGGCTTTGCGTGAGGATCCTGATGTAGTGCTGGTCGGTGAAATGCGAGATCTGGAGACCATTGCCGCCGCCATCACCATTGCCGAAACCGGCCATTTGGTTTTAGCTACTTTGCACACCGCTACTGCTGCTCAGACGATTGACCGCATTATCGACGTTTTCCCTAGTCACCAGCAGGATCAGGTCAGGATGCAGCTGGCTGCTACTTTACGCTATGTGGCTTCGCAAAGACTGGTGAGCAAAAAAGATGGCAGTCTGACGGCAGTTTTTGAGTTACTTTCGGCCAACTCAGCAGTGCAAAACCTAATCAGAGAGAGCAAAACTTACCAAATCGACAACGTCATCCAGACCTCGGCCAACGAAGGGATGATGCTGATCGAAGCCAATTTGGCTCAACTGGTCAGACAAGGGGTCATCACCAAAGAGCAGGCGCTCAAAAAGGCCTTTCGCCCCCACGAATTATCGAGATTGTTGGGAGAGGGTTAGCCCTAGAAATATATGCCGATTTTTTCTTACACCGCCAAAAACACCCACGGCGAGACTGTCAAAGGCAAAGTCGAGGCTCAAGCCAAAGATCAAGCTGCTTCGATTTTGATCAGTCGTCAATTATTGGTGATCGATGTCGTGCCACTGACTGATTCGGGTCTGTCGATGGTCAATAGTTTTCTCAACAAAGTTAAGCACGAAGATTTAGTAAACTTTACTCGGCAGCTGGCAACGATGATCGAGTCAGGCCTGCCGTTGGCCAAGGCTTTGTCGATTTTGCGCGAACAAAACAACCCTGCGATGGGAGAAGTGGTTGGTAATTTGCTGCGTGAGATCGAGGGTGGCAGCACTTTTTCCCAAGCTTTGGCCAAACAGCCAGATGTATTCAACCGTATCTATATCCAGCTGATCAAAGCAGGAGAAATCGGCGGCGTCTTGGACCAAGTCTTGAATAAACTGGCCGAAAACCTGGAGAAAGACAAAGAGTTCCGTGCCAAAACCAAAGGGGCAATGATTTATCCAGTGATCGTCATGTCAGCAATGCTGGTGGTAGGTTTCGTGATGATGGTGTTTGTGATTCCCAAACTCTCAGATATGTACACTGATTTTGGGGCCGAGCTGCCTCTGCCGACCTTAATTCTGATTTCGATGGCAAACTTTGTTAGTCGTTTTTGGTGGCTGTTTGTTTTGCTAGCTATTGGGGCGGTTTTTGGCTTGCGGTCTTGGAAGCGCACTCCTCTGGGAGAAAGAAAGCTTGACCAGTTACTACTAAAGATGCCGATTATTGGCTCTTTGCGCGAACGAGTGATTTTGACGAACTTTACCAGAACTTTGTCGTTGCTGCTGACTGCGGGGGTGCCGCTGCTAAACTCTTTGGCGATCGTGTCGCAATCAATGGCTAGTGCTCTGTATCGCGATGCGATGACCGAAGTGACCAAAAAAGTAGAAAAAGGCGTTGCCCTTTCTCGGGCTATGTCGGTTTATGACCTCTTTCCGGGCATCTTACACCAGATGCTTTCGGTGGGTGAAGAAACAGGCAAACTCGATGAAGTACTGCTCAAACTTTCGAGTTATTTCGAGGCTGAAAGTGAGCAGGCAGTCAAAAACCTGACCTCAGCAATGGAGCCCGTGATCATGGTGGTTCTCGGTCTGGGTGTTGGGGCAATGGTGATCGCTATCATCATGCCGATCTACAGTCTGACCAGTCAGTTTTAGTCTTTGACTTGCCTTGACTACTCGATTTAGTGTAGAGTATTAACAGTTAATTAATTAACCAAAGGGAGACTATGAAGTTACTGCCCACTATCAAAACCGCGCTGCAAACAGCAATCGGCGCTACTCGTCAATCAGGACGAGGTTTTACCATGATCGAGTTGCTGATCGTGATTGCCATTCTCGGTATTTTGGCGATCGCTGTTTTATCTGCTATCAACCCTATTGAACAGATCAACCGTAGTCGAGACACTGGTAGCCGCTCCGATGCAGAGCAGCTCATTAGTGCCATCGATCGTTACTATGCTTTCAATGGTTATTATCCTTGGCAGACCGGCGCAGCCGACACTGCTAACGCTGCTTTGGCTTGGACTCAGTTCGAGGATTCCACTGATCTAACCGACAGTGGTGGCACTTGTAAAGTAGCTGAAAAACTTGGTACGGCCACTACCGCTGGTTGTACTGGGGCCGATGAGCTCAAACAGAGCTTTTTGGACAGGGTCTCGGCCACTTCTTACAACTTCCTTTATCTCTACAATGATGGAGCTCAGGGAAGTAGCACTTATGCTTGTTTTGCTCCTCGTTCCCAGGCTTTTGTCCAGGAGGTCGAGCAACGACTTGATCCAGATGGTGATGGCACTTTGGACAACTATCCAGCCGATTATCCGTCCGATGACGCGATTGGTAATACCACTGAATGTGGTACCGCTGGAAACTGTGTCTGCTTGCCATAAGCTGATTAATAAGCAACGAGAAACACCCCGCTCAGGCGGGGTGTTTTAGTTAAACAAGGTATACTGGAGATATGGTTTTTTCGTGGTTAATTGGCGGTTTGTTATTCATGGTGGGCGCTGCAGTGGGCAGCTTTCTCAATGTCCTTGTTTCTCGCTCTCTAGAGGGTAAGAACTGGCTGACTGGGCGCTCTCAGTGTGATCACTGTGACAAGCAATTGGCTTGGTACGAGAACATTCCCCTGCTGTCTTTTGTCTTACTGCACGGTCGATGTGCCCACTGTCAGCGCCCCATCGATCTGAGTCATTTCTTGGCAGAAATCCTGACAGGCTCGCTGTTTTTGTGGTGGTACGCGGCTATTGTTTTCATTTTCCAGCTGGTTACCAATCCTCTCGCCTATCTTCAGCCGTTATTTTGGCTGGTTGTCGGTTTGTTGGCGGTGGTGATTTTTATCAGTGATTGGCGCTATCAGCTGATTCCTCGCTGGACGATTGTTGCTTTGACGGCTTTGTCGCTGGCTTACCGCTTGCTGCTAGTCAGTGTTGGTGCAATGCAGTCGGCAGATTTTTGGCAGGGCCTACTAGCCACCCTACTGTTGGTAGGCTTTTTCTTTGGTCTGTGGAAATTAACCAAAGAGCGGGGTTTTGGTGATGGTGATGTGCAGTTGGCTGTACCACTGGGTTTATTATTGGGCACCTGGCAGCGAATCACAGTGGCGGTGATGCTGGCTTTTTTCTTGGGAGCAGCTGTTGGCTTGGTATTAATTCTCTTCAAAAGGAAAAAATTCGGTCAAACGATTGCTTTTGGTCCATTTTTACTACTAGGAGCCTTGCTTAGTCTGGTCTGGGGGTATGAAATCTGGGATTGGTATGTCAGGATATTATCAGGAACTGCCCTATGAGAATTCTACGTCTCTTTTTTTCCTTTACTGTGGCGATTTTGGCGATTGGCAGTGTGTCGCTGCTGATTGGCAGAGAGCTATTGCTTTATTTAGGAATCAATCAGGTTCGGGGTGCGGCTCGTGAGCTACGTTCTTTGGAAGTCGGTAGTGAGTTTGCTCAGACTTGTTTGGAATACGGTGGGTCACTGCCAGAAAACGAGGCTCTTACCAAATTACAACTGCGTTTTACATCGGACAAAGAATATGTTTTGGAGGCTGTTTGTCATGGTGGCGAGGCGGTGCGTAAGGTCTTCCGCCAGGACTCCCTTCCCCCACTGGTGCTGAAGGTTGCTGGTCAGTCAGGCATCGTCAGTGGTCAGGAAAACCACGGGGTGATGCTGAGTATTCTGGGCAGAACAGGTGCTGTTTTTGAGGAAGATGAGTTTATCCGTAGTTCTTTGAGTGTCAAAAACAAGGCAGAGCTTGATTTCAGTCAGGGACCTACGACTACTTGCTCGGGTTATGGCTATGCGTGCTGCAATGAGAATTATCAAGTTGGTCAGGGTGACCAACAGCAGGCAGCGCTCGATTGTCCTCGATCTTGTTATAGTCAGTGTGCTGATCGGCCGGTGGTCTTGGGTTTCAACAGTGACCCTCGAGCTGATTTAGAGACGAATGTAGTGACGGTCGATGCCGGCGATGAGGTCGAGTTTTTCTACACGGTCAGCGATATTCGTGGCGATGCTTTTGCCCAGTTTGATGAACTCGATAATCAGGTCAGCCTGTCATGGGATCAGCGCTTACTCAACTCGCTCGCCCAATGGTTTCCCCAAGGAAAAACCACTGATTCTTTGGAAAAAATCGTGATCAATTTCGGCGATGGTAGTGCGCTGGATTTGTCTGACTTGCAAGGCAGTGTCACTCACGCCTATACTTGTACCAGACAGCTTTGTGTTTATAACGCCACGGTTCAAGCCGTGACTGTCGAAGGTCTAACTAGTGCCTTGAATGAAACCAGTAAAGTTCAAGTGCAAGTAAGGCCTTAGGAAAGTGAAAGGAAAACATGATCTTCAAAAAAAATCGCGGTTTTAGTTTGCTCGAGTTATTGGTAGTGATCTCTATCATTGGTATCTTGGTTTCGATTAGTGCGGTGGCTTTCAATGTGGCTCAGCGGTCAGGACGTGATGCTCGCCGCCGTGAAGATGTCAAAGCGATGCAGAGCGCTTTCGAGCAATACATGGCAGAAAATGGTACTTATGAGGCGTGTGACACCATGGCGGAATATGATAGTGGCTCTGGAGCGTTGATGCCTGGCGGTTTACCCACTGACCCGCGCAATACTGGCAGCTATGTGTATAACACCAGCGATGGTTGCGACGCCACTAGTTACTGTATTTGTGCCTATCTGGAAAGCGGTACTGGGAATGCTAATGCCCCGACAGCAGCGACTTGTGACTATGCTGCTGGCGGTGATTATTATTGTCTAACTAACCTACAATGAAAAAACGCTTTTTAACTGGTTTTACGATGATCGAGCTGCTGGTAGTGACCACGATCATGATTATCTTGACCACGATTGCTCTGGTTAGTTATCGCAACGCGACGCAAAACAGTCGTAATGCGAAACGCAAGACCGATGTTCAGACTGTCCGCCAGGCCTTAGTCCTCTACCGCAGCGACAATGGCTGTTATCCAGAAGACTCTACTTATTTGGAAATGGTGGCGACTATTAGTGAATATCTGAGCGAAATTCCTTACGACCCCCAAGGATCAGAGGCGGAGCCTGGTTACACCTATACTCCGAGTGGAGTGGGAAGTTGCAATACTACTGAGGCCACAGGGTTTAGTTTGGAAGCCACTTTAGAACCGGACGATACTGCCTATACCGTGCAGAATCCTTGATATATGAAACTCAATAACGGCTTTACTTTGATTGAATTACTGGTAGTGATTGCGATTTCTTTGGTGGTGTTGGGCGGCGCCTTGGCTGCTTTTATCAATTATTCTGAACGGCGGTCGGTGCTGAATGCTGCCAATGAGCTCAAGACTTATTTGGTTGCAGCCCAAAACAGAGCCAATGCTGGTGATCTGGGTGGTTGTGACCAGCTGGCTGGCTACCGAGTACAGACTTATCTCAATGGTAACGTGACGGAAATGAGTTCTCAGGCGGTTTGTGAGACTGGTACGGCCGATACGGCCCGCATCCAACAGCTTCCTGGAGGAGTGACTGTTAGCCCCAACGTGGATGTGACTTTTCAGGTCTTGAATGCTGGCTTCAACCTGGATGATGCTAGTGAAGATGTCACTGTGTCTGGTGGCAGCAATAGCTATTTGTTTACTATTTATCGTGAGGGTCGAGTGAGTGAAGGAGACTGGCAGTGAGGGGTTCTAGTTTGGTCGAGATCGTGATTGTGACGGGGGTGATGGGCTTAGTGCTGACTGCGATCGTGGCTGGGCTGACTTTGTCGCTGAAAACTAATGCCGAGGCTGAGTATCGAGCCCAAGCGGTCAAGCGTAGTCAAAACGCGATGGAGGTTTTTCGTAGAGAGAGAACGGTGCGTGGTTGGGACACTTTCCTGGCTAGTTTTACTGATGGGGCGACTTATTGTCTGGCTGAGCTTCCCGAACCGAGTGCTGAGTTTGTCAGTGGTGAGTGCGAGGATGGTCAATCGATTGTGGTATCTGGGATTGATTTTTATCGTGAGGCGACGATTGATATCGACACTACTACTCCCTCAGATCCTCAGGTAAGGGTACAGATCAACACTACTTGGGATTCTGGCGGTGGTGAGCGCAACGTAGAGTTGGTCCAGGTTTTCCGCCAGTTTAATTAATTGTTTCTCAAAGTTACTCCGGTTTGGAAGTTTTCGATGGCTGTTTCTCTGCCCTCTTCTTCTCCGGTGCCGATTTTTAGATCAAAGCTGACTCCGACGTAGTAGGAGCCTTCTGCCCCGTTCAGGCAGGTGAAGTTCAGATTCGAGAGGGTGGTTTCATCAGAGGTGAGGTAGTAGTAATCGTCGATGGCGGTGGAGTGCGAGGCGATTTTGGGGTCTTCCTCTGGATAGGCTTGCAGGGTGGTAACGTAGCCATCGAGGCCTTCCAAAGCGATGTTGGTCATCGGGTTTTCAGAGTCGTTATTGCAGGTAGTGGCACCATCTAGTCCGGGCACTAATCTCTTGGTGTTCCGCATCAAAAACTCGATCTGCGAGAGGGCGCTTTCTCCCTCACTTTTTACCCGCTGGGAAATGCTGGCTTTATTTGAGGCGATCAGGAAGGTCATAAACATGGTAGTGACGGTCAGCATGATCAGCACGGTCAGCGAGGCCACCACTAGTAGTTCGATCAAGGTGAAACCAGAAGGGTGTTTTTGGGCAGTTGGCAAATCTTTAACTTTTCTTGTCTAAATACCAGATGTAAAGGCCACCCAATGTCATCACAGTAAAGATCAGGGTTAAAGTTTGATTAGCGTCCATAGTTCCTCCCATCATGATGTTCTTTCTGGAGCAAATTAACGGATATGCTCCACAGTAATAGTGATGACAGTATACCAAATAAAAAGGTTGGGTTAATGATATTCGCCTGAGATATCTGTACAAAAACCAGTCCACCAATTGCCAAATTGGCTGTGTCAGCTAACTTATCCGCAAGATGTTTTCTTTGTTTTTGGTTTAATTTAGTCATTAACTAAACTATAACCAAGTTTTTTGACATTAACTGTAACTTTTTAAAATCTAGGACTAATTTCTCTCCAGGTCATTTGTGGTGACTTGATTTCCTGAGGAGCGTTGAGTAGTAGGTCAGGTCTATAAACAAATACCTCAGTAGCAGTGTTGTTGTTCAGGGTTGGGCTACTGCCGTTATCAAAGTTTCTTTGGAGGTCTACTCCACTCCAGCCGACAAAGGTGCCTGCCCCAATCAGCTTTCGATCGGTAGTACCTGCTTGTCCCGCCACTGCTAGTACTCCGTCAGCGACATATACTCCTTCGATGTTGGCTACATTTGCTTGGGTGGCATCGGTGGTAATGGTGTTGTAGCCGACACTAGAATTGATAGTTAGATCATTATTTACCACAAACATCAGGAAGCCTGTACCTCCGGTAGCGACGGTGATGACTCGAGTGTTTCCTGGGACGGTATCATCGATGATGAGATCTCCGTTGACTAGCACTACGATTTGTTCGTCATTGGCGACACTCCAACCATGGGTTTCGTTGATGGTTAGGTCACCGTTGTATAGATAAGTCACCAGACCTTCTTCCGCTGTTGGTTTGTTGGCATTAGCCAGTGTTACAGCACTGCCTGCCAATTTGTTGTAAAAATAATTGTAATTTTCTGTTGGTACTTCTACTCCAGAGCCTTTGGCTTGCACGGCATTGGTGCGGCTGTCGCTTTCGTGGATGTAATTGCCACCACTGTCACTGGTCACGATTTCTCCCAGCTTTGTCAGCGGGAAGCCGGCACTATCCAGATTTCCTGCCGCGTCAGAGCCAATCAAGGCAGGTTTACAGCTAGGAGATGTGCAGGTCGATTCAGGAATATTTGACTCAATATTGTTCAGCGCCCAAGCACTACCACCCAAAGTCTGGAACCAGGCACTGGCGATGTTGCCACGTTGGACGAAGAAATTTACCCCGGAGCCAGGAGTTCTATTGGTATAAATACACCGATAAGGATCAGTAGGATCAGCGTTACAAGCACATTGCCAGGGATTATCAGGATCAGCAGGAGGGAAAGGCAGGTCTAAAGTAATAGTGTAGTCAGAGTTTTGAGTATTTGTAGTGATGTTGTATGTTGCGCCACTAAAAACTTTAGCCTTGTTTTCTCCAGTTCTGCTGACGTTTATAGTCCCTCCTGTAGAGGCCAAAGAAGAAGTATCTCCTACACAAAGATTATCAGTACCACCCAGTCCTCCTGGAGAAGCATTGGGGTCGTCATAAATATTTCCTATAAAAGTTCCAGTAGGAGTTGGTGTAGGAGTTGGCCCACCACCCCCTCCTCCTCCACCAGGAGTTGGGGTAGGAGTGGGAGTAGGAGTTACGCTTTCTCCGTAACAACAACCAATTGTTGGTGGTGGAGTTCCATTGCACTCGTATTCTGTTTCATATACCTCCCTGGAATCGGCGTATACACCACAAGTTCCACTTTGAGAACAAGCTCCTAAATAGTTGCCCTCCATATCAACGCATTTACATGAGCTTGTTACTACTGGTGGAACATCGCAAGATCCATATCCTGGACTAATTGAGCAGCTACAATTAGAACTTCCATTACAACTACAGGTGTCAGAATGGGCACCTTTGCTCCAGCAATAACTTCCGTTCCACTCACATGCAGTATGAACGGCAGCTGATCCACCATTTTCCTCCCAGCAAACGTATCCTGGACCACATCTGTCATCAGCTAATGCTCTATTGTTATTAAAAAATAAAAATAAAAATACCAATATTATCGGTCGTAAAAAAAATTTAAAGTAATTTTTTAACATTGATAGTTTAATTATTGTTCAAATTGCCAATTAGCGGCACTTACGGATATTGGAACTAATATGTCGCCTTTCAAATCACTTCCTTTTCTTGTTTGGTTAAATAGTTCTATGTCATCTTCAGAATACAGGCTTAATATAATTTCATCATTGTTTCCTTGAGGTTGGACATTGGCGTTTATTGCATTGGGTAA
>OMJP01000011.1 GCA_900299405.1 bacterium
CCCTCGTCCTCGTGAAGATCGACGTGGTGGATACGGTGGTGGTCGCAATGACCGCAACGATCGCCGTGGCGGTTATGACAATTAATTCAAGTAATTAATTTCACAACGAAAATCTAAGGGATGGCACAGCAATGGCCATCCCTTATCATTTATAATTACCCCATGACAATCACACAAGCAATCGACTGGCGCTATGGAGCTAAAAAACTTGATCCTACCAAGAAAATTCCTGAGGAAAAAATCAAGATAATTTTAGAAGCAGCTCGGAAGGCTCCTTCGTCTAATAACTTTCAGCCTTGGAAAATTATTGTGGTGGAAGATCGAGAATTGTTGGTAGAGCTACAACCAGCAGCTAATAATCAAGAAAAAGTTGGCCAAGCATCTCACTTGATTGTTTTGGCATCTTTGAAAAAACTTGATCAAGAATATATTGACTACTTGGTAAAAATTACCGCTGAGAAGCGAAACTTACCGCTTGAGTCCTTGGAAGGCTACCGTAATAGTCTGAGTCGCTCACTAAATAAAACTCCCGAAGCTTGGGCAGCTTGGGCGAAACAGCAGACTTTCATATCTTTAGGATTTTTGTTGCTCGCTGCAGCGGCAGAAGAAGTTGATGCTGGTCCAATGGGTGGCTTTAAGCCCGCAGAAGTTGATCGGATTCTTGGTCTAGACAAGACCAACTACGGCTCGGCAGTGTTGGTTGCTTTGGGTTATCGTGACGAAGCTGACAAATATGCTAAATTACCAAAAGTTCGTTGGTCTGCTGATGAAGTAATTGATCGGCGCTAAGCAACTTAACTAATCAACAACCCCCACACTATTGATCACTTTTTGCTCGAAATCATCGATGGTGCTGTCTCCATTGTCGTAGACAAAAATCACCAAAATATCATCATCGACTTTGCGGAAAAACTCTTCTCCCACTTCATCACGGCGAATAAAAAACATCTCGTCATTGATTTTGTTGTAGGCCAGGTTTTGCTGATCAATGTCGCTGGAAACAGCGGTGGTATCTAGGTAGGTTTCGAGGCTTTGTTCGACTCCTCGTTTTTCGATGCCGACCACAAAAGCGTACTCCCCAGGACTAGGGAAAGCAAAACCCTGCCCATTGGAGGCAATAAAATGTTTTTCGACTGTCAGATCCGGACTGCTGAAATGATCCTCGATGATATTATTCCACTCTCGGGGGACCTTGACATACACATTGCCAATCTGCTTGATTTCCAGATCCTGCTCGTCGTAGATTCTAGTTCTGGTTTTGGCTGCCAGCAAATCGAGATTGTTTTCCAGCTGGGTGAGCTGAGTTTTTAGAGAAATTACCTGCCCCATCACCAGGGCCAATAATCCCAGCCAAATCAAGTTAAGAAAATCCTGACGCTTCAAAGAAAGTCTGCTATAGAAAGCAGCGATAAGATTTTTCATTCTCAGTGTATACTACAGCCAATGTCCCAGGTACAGCAAGTCAAAGACGCCACCGATATTGTGCAGGTTGTAGGCGAAAGAGTAAAACTACAGCGTTCTGGGTCTAGTTACAAAGGCCTTTGTCCTTTTCACAGTGAAAAAAGCCCTTCGTTTTTTGTCAGCGATCAGCTGCAGCGCTATCGCTGTTTTGGTTGTGGTGAGACCGGTGACGTGCTTGATTTTCTCCAGAAATACGACGGCATGACCTTTGCTGAAAGCCTCGAGTATTTGGCTGATCGGGCAGGAATCAAACTCAAACAAGTCAAGCGCACCGCCGAGGATGATCTACGTGATGAGCTGTTGGCGATCCTGAGTTTAGCCAAAGAGTACTATCATTACCTGCTGACCGAGCACAAAGTCGGCGCCAAGGCTCGCGAATATCTCAAAGATCGCAAAATTTCCTCAGATTCCATCGAGTTGTTTCAGCTAGGCTATGCTCAGGATAGTTGGGACGGTTTGCTGAAATATTTGCGCGACAAGAAAAAATATGAGCTACAGAAAATCGAACAGGCGGGCTTGATCATTCGTGGTAGGGGTGGGCGTTATTACGATCGCTTTCGTGGTAGGGTAATTTTTCCTCTCAAAGATCACCGCGGACGAGTGGTGGGTTTTTCTGGACGCTTACTCGATAAAAATGCCAAAGAAGCCAAATACATCAACTCTCCCGAGACCTTGCTTTATCACAAATCCCAGATGTTGTTCGGCTACAAAGAACTCTTTGCCGAGCTGAAAAAAGCCGAAAGTGCGATCGTGGTCGAAGGCGAGTTCGACGTTGTGTCCTCATCCCAAGCTCATGTGAACAATATTGTAGCGATCAAAGGTTCGGCTTTAACCAAGGAGCAGGTTAAACTGCTGGGTAGAATCGTCAAGAAAGTCATTCTCTGTCTGGATGCCGACGAGGCTGGTGCAGAAGCCACCAGAAGGGCTATCGAGGTGGTCGGCGATGCCGATATCGAGCTGCGAGTGATTGACCTGTCGTCCTTGGAAGATGGCGGCAAAGATGTCGATGAAATTGCCCGCCATGAGCCCAAAACTTGGCGAGAACTATCGAATAAAACCCTTTCGGTCTATGAATTTTTACTGCGGCTGAGCTATCGCCATCACGACCCAGCCACTCCAGAGGGAAAGCGCGAGATTATCAAGGAAGTTGGGCCGGTGTTGGCCAGCATTCCCCATGCAGTTGAGCGGGATTTTTATGTCAAAAAACTGGCAGAAAAACTTCAGGTGCAGACCGGAATGGTGTTGCAAGATATTCGTCGAGTTACCCAGCCCAAGACCACCCAGCGGACCAAGCAACCAGCCAGGGAGGAAAGTGAAGAAGTTACTAAAACATCCTCGAGAAAGAGCAAATTAGAGCGTTACGCGCTGTTTTTATTACTACAACTGCCAGAATTTAGCCAACGCCTGGCAGAACTAGAGGAAATCAGTCTCGAAACTAGTGGTTTTGAGCAGCTTTTGAAGCATTTTTCCCAGAAAAAAATCACCGGCAAGCCAGATATCCGCTCCTTGGCTGCTGGTCTGGCAGAAGACCTCAAAGACTTGTTGTTCGAGGTAATGTATGACCAAGACCTCCTCGAGCTCAAAGACACTATCAAGCCAGAGAAAGAGTGGCAGCAAACTCTCACTTCCCTCAAGAAAGAGTCGATCAGGGAGAAAATCTCGCAGCTACAGCAAGAAATCGCTCAACTCGAGAAAAAAGCCGAATTAACCGACGAGGAAGATAAACAGTTGGCACAACTTCTGCGCCAGGTAGTAGAGCTTCAACACCGGCTGAAAAGCCACTAGTAAGCGATCTCACCCAGTTTTTGTGAACTAGCATATACTTTTTTGAGCCAAATTTTGTATACTGAGGACAGTAATAGGAAAGGAGTTTTTATGGCAGCTGATGACAAACAAGGAGCCATTCACCTCACCGGAGATGATTTTCATAGCACTTTGGATACCGAAGAGCGCTTAGTAATGGTTGATTTTTATGCCGACTGGTGCGGTCCCTGTATCGCGGCAGCTCCAGTGATTGATAAATTGGCAGAGGAATATCAGGACAAAATGCTGATCACCAAGCTGAATGTCGACGAGCATCCTCAGATCGCCCAAGAATACGGCGTGATGAGTATTCCCACCGTGCTGATCTTCAAAAAAGAAGGTGAAAAAGCAGCAGTGGTCAACAAACAAGTTGGTTATCCAGGAGAAGCTGGTTATCGTAATTTGATCGATCAATCTTTGGAGAGTTAAATCTTTTATGGATACTGCGCAATTGGCGATTATTGGTTCTGGTCCAGCCGGTTATACGGCAGCGATCTATGCGTCTCGTGCTCGTCTGGAGCCAGTGCTGTTTACCGGCGTCGAGAGTGGCGGCCAGCTGATGTACACCACTGATGTCGAGAACTATCCCGGCTTCCCTGAGGGAATCATGGGTCCCAAATTCATGATGGATCTGAGGGCTCAAGCAGATAAGTTTGGCACCAACATTCAGGATCAGCATGTTACGGCAGTTGATTTCAGTCAGCGACCCTTCAAACTCTGGACAGGTTTGCCAGAAGGCGTTTCCCCAGAAATTTTCAAAAAAGATTCCCGTGAGGAAATTCAGGCAGTGATCGAGCAGGTCAAACAGCTTGAGCCCAGCTACCAGGCCAATGCAGTGATTATTGCCACAGGTGCTACTGCAGTGACGCTCAAGGTTCCCGGAGAGGAGCAACTAATGGGTAAAGGAGTCAGCACATGCGCAGTTTGTGACGCGGCATTTTTCAGAGAGAAAACCGTGTTTGTGGTCGGTGGTGGCGACAGCGCCATGGAAGATGCTTTGGCGCTGACTAAGTTCGCCAGCAGTGTGACGATTATTCATCGCCGAGACGAATTTTCTGCCAGCAAGATCATGGCCGAAAGAGTTCTAAACAACGATAAGATCAAGGTTTTATGGAACACTACTTTGCAGGAAGTTCACGGCGCTGACAGTGTGGAGCAGATTACGGTGAGCGAAAATGGCGAGACCAAGCAGTATGAGGCTCAGGGCTTGTTTTATGCTATCGGCCATCGGCCGGTAACAGATTTATTTACCGGACAGCTGCTGATGGATGACCATAATTATCTGATCAATGCTCGCAGCTTGAGCAAACAAGGTATTGAAGAGGCCAGACAGCGTCTGACCGATAAAAATCTGGTCAATTACCCCACCATGACCTCTGTCGAGGGAGTGTTTGCCGCTGGCGATGTAGTTGATATTCGTTTCCGCCAGGCAGTGACAGCGGCTGGTATGGGTTGTGAGGCGGCTCTCGATGCCGAAAGATGGTTGGTAGAACAGTCTTAGTAATAAAAAAACCAGAAAGGGTTTTATGAGTAGTAATCCCCACCAAAACGCCGTTACCCAGTTGGAGCAAGTGGCTTCGCTACTGAGTGACAGTTATCAAGATCGTCAGGCAGAATTTGAAGCGGCGATCGACAAACTCAAAGAGCCCGATCAAGTTTTCGAGACCGAGCTGTCGGTCAAAATGGACGACGGCAAAACCAAAAAATTCCAGGCTTTCCGCTCAGAGCACAATAATGCTCGTGGTCCCTACAAAGGAGGGATTCGCTTTCATCATGATGTCAATCGCGATGAGGTCAAAGCTCTCTCGACTTGGATGACCTGGAAATGCGCCGTGACTGGCATTCCTTATGGCGGCGGTAAAGGTGGAGTGGTAGTCAATCCTCGCGAATTATCTGTAGGTGAATTAGAGCGCCTCAGTCGTGCTTACTCTCGCTGGCTGAGTGACAAGATCGGTCCTTGGGTCGATGTACCTGCTCCCGACGTGAACACCACGGGGCAGATCATGGCTTGGATGGTCGATGAGTACCAACAGGCTTTGGCAGAAAAAGGCTTGATCCAGGAAAATCCCTGGGGAACCTTCACTGGCAAACCACTCGAGTTGGGGGGCTCAGAGGGTCGAGAAGAAGCTACTGGTTTGGGTGGAGTGTTTGTTTTGGATAAGTTAGTAGTCGAGTTGGGCTTGAAGCCGAAGCAAACCACGATTGCTATTCAGGGTTTTGGCAATGTCGGCTACTGGTTCGCTAAACATGCTGCTGATCGTGGCTATCAAGTAGTGACGGTTTCTGATTCTAAAGGCGGTACTTATGTAGAGGGGGGCATGAATCCTGAAAAAGCTCTCGCTCATAAGCGTAAAACTGGCACGGTCTCTGATTTTGGTAAAAAGATCAGCAACGAAGAACTGCTCGAGCTGGAAGTCGATATCTTGGTGCCGGCAGCTTTGGAAAACGTCATTCATGAAGGCAATGCCGCCAACATCAAGGCCAAAGCTATCATCGAGATGGGCAATGGCCCAGTTACTCCGGAAGCCGACCCGATCCTGACCAAAAACGGGGTGGTAATTATTCCTGACATCTTGGCCAATGCTGGCGGAGTAACGGTCTCTTACTTTGAGTGGGTGCAAAACCTGCAAGGTTATTACTGGACTCATGAGGAAGTGATCAGCAAACTTCAACCGCTGATGGAAAAAGCTTTTGCCGAGATGTGGGTTACGAAAAAAGAACACCAGGTAGACGGACGCATGGCGACTTACATGACTGCTGTTAAAAGAGTGGTCGATGTAATGCTGCTGCGAGGCAACCTCAGCTAAAACTCGATTTCTTGGAGAAATTTCTGCAATTCTTGATGTAACTCAGGGTTATCTTTGGCCATCGTCAAGTTAGCCTTCAGCCATCCCAAAGGATACCCACAATCCAGATAAGTGCCTGATGGGGTATAAACCGCTACTGGCTGCTGTTGGGCTAACTCAGTGACGGTGTCGGTGATGTAGAGCTCGTTGGATTGGGGGTTGGGTTGCTGATTGGCAATGATCTCAAACACCTCGGGAGTTAAGATGTATTTGCTGATGTTGGCCAGATTACTGGGCGCAGTGCCTGGTTTGGGTTTTTCTACCAATTGATCCAAACAAAGCTGGCCATTTTCTTCTTTAGTTTTTGCCACACCATACATATGTAGTTTTTCCTCAGGTTGCTCCACAAAAGTCGCCAAAGCTTTGGCGCCGGTTTTCTCTAGGTGAGCGATCATCCGTTTAACCTCAGAAGAGCCATCAGCATTGTAGGGAATATCGTCACCCATCAAGACCACGAAAGCCTCTTCGCCAGCCAGGTGTTCTTGGGCCAACTTAACCGGAGTGGAGGTACCGTACTGATCCTGATCGGTTTGGTAAACGAAATGAAACTTTGCTTTTTGGTGGATGTTTTTGATTGATTCGTAAAGGGGCAGCTTGCCGACATCTTGAAGGTATTTCTCCAACCGAGTGTTTTCTCGAAAATAGTGCAATGCTTGTTTATTGTGCTCGGTAATGACGAAAATGATCTCGCTAATGCCGGCCTTGACCAGATCATCGACTAGATAATCGACCACCGGCCGATCGATGACGGGCAGCATCTCTTTCTGGATGGTTTTGGTAATCGGTAAAAATCGAGTGCCGAAGCCTGCGGAGGCGATGACTGCTTTATTGATTTGCATGATAATAAGATTGTAGGCAAAGTTTTCCAGGCTGTCCAGAGAAAGCGGTGTTACTTATCCTGTTTGAGCCACCTCACACCCCAGTAGGCGAAAGGAGTTTCGATTACTGAAGCCAGACATTTTAGTCCCCAGTAGGGCAAGATCAGGCCGATCAAGAAAGAAAAGTTCTCTCCAAAGGGTGTTTGAAAGTCATAAAAAGCCAAACTCATAAACAGCACCGTGTCCAAAAACATCGCTAAAAAATTCGACAAGTTGGTTCTCAGCCATAGGGCTTTTTTGCCTAGTTTTTCTCTGATCTTGGAAAAGATGGCTACATCAGCAAATTCTGCGACAATGAACGCCACCAAACTGGCCGCAGAAATTCTGGCAGAGATGAAGAAAATCGTGTCGTAGGCAGCCTCGTTGGCCGCAAAGCGGGTGGAAGGTGGCAAAGCAGTGAAGCCCAAAGCTACGACGATCAGCAAGAAAATAATTACCAAACTTGATCTAATCAAACTGCGCGCCCGTTCGCGACCATAGACCTCGGTAATGATGTCATTGATGGTGAAGATCAGGGGAAAGACAAAAATTGCTACACTGGCATTGAGTTGAAAGCCAAAAATATTTACTAGAGGAAAAGTTTTACCACCCATCAGCTCTGCGACCGCGATACAAAAAATGTACAACGCTACCAGAAAATCCATTTTGTTCATCTTGACTGCTTTGTTTGTCACGGGAACTTTCTAGGAACCTAACCGTAAATTACTACAAAGGCTACTAAACCAAATAATAGCACTGCTGACAAGAGCATTTTGTCGTTCAGCAGCACTCTTTCTGGAGATTCGCCCTTATTTTCCTCATAAACCAGCTGCAGATAGCGCATTACCCCGAAGATCACGAAAGGCAAGCTCAGCATCAGTAGTTTTTGCGAATGCAGCGTTCTGGGCAAACTCAAGTAAAGCTCGGGAAATCTTTCTGACAGAGGCTCGACCATGCCGGTTTCGTGTTGGAAAGAAAACAAAGCGTAGGTGAGCCAGGTGGCGTTGGCGAACATACCAGTGTACTGATCCAGCAGCCGCTGGGAGTAGTTTTTCAAGGTTCTCCTGGCAAAATCTACCTGCTTGTCTTTGAGTAGCGTGCGCTCACTTTGCCGCTTACCAACGGCCAGGAAGAGTGAAGCCGATACCACCGTCAGTAAAAACCACACACTCATGTGCAGATCGACGATCACCGCTCCAGCATAAATTCTGATCAAGAAACCCAAGGCAATCGAGATGACATCAAAAATCGCGACTTTTTTAATTTGGGTAGCATAAACTACCTGCAGGAACAGGTAGGCCAGCAGCAGCAGACGGAAAAAGAGCGGCAAAGACAGCGACAGGTAAAAAACCGTAGCGATGCCGGCAATGGCAAAAAAAGCAGCGATGGGAATCGGTAACTCACCAGAGGCAATCGGTCTTTTTTTCTTGAAGGGATGAGCGGCGTCTTCTTTGGCGTCAAAAATATCATTAATAAGATACACACTAGAGGTTAAAATCGAGAAAATCGCGACGGCGTAAGTAACTAGCCAGAAGTAAGAAGGTCCATCTACTGGTTGGTAAAACAAAAATCCGGAAAAGAATAACGGAGCGTAAAGCGCCAAGTTTTTGAGCCATTGTCTTGGGCGGACGGATTTAAACAGCAAGAACAAAGTTTGCCAAGTCATTTATCTTGATTTGTAAAGCAAAATTGCCCGCCGAACAAGAGTGAGTTTTATCAAAATAATTAATTACGGCTGGTTTTGAATTTTGCCCAGATCAAAAAGCCAAACACAAAACCCAGTGTCAGGAAAAAGGTAATGATTTTTCCCGTAGTATTAAGATAAAGTGACACGATTCCCAGCAACAAACTAGCCAGCCAGTAGAAAATCGCGATCCGTCTTTTGCCCCAGCCGAAGAGATCCATCAGTTTGTGGTGCAGGTGACCACGATCGCCCCAGAAAGGAGATTTGCCAGCCAGTAGGCGTCGAGTAATAGTGAAAATACCATCGGCAGTAGGAATGGCGACTACCATCAGGGTAGCAGCGACTTTGGCGCCAGACAGAATGGCCAGGACACTGAGTAGGTAGCCTGCTAGCGAGCCAGCGCCATAACCGGGCATCATTTTCTGCGGATACCAGTTCCAGAACAGCAGTCCTAGGTAAGCACCAGCCACGATGAAGCTCAGGTGAGCGGTATTGAAGGTTGTGGGATCATCGAGAAAGCGCAGCGATAGCAAGCCAATAAAGATCGCGGCGATACTGACAAAACCAGGTAGTTGGCCATCGACGCCTTTGGACCAGTTGAGAATATTCATGTTCCAAAGAATAAAGAAAATCGCAAACACGCTGGAGAGCACCCAAATTTCTCTAGTTTCTCCCAGTAGGCTTAATTGAATCGTGGGTTCATTGAGATGAATCACTCCTGGGCCAAAAGGATTGCTGACATAAGCGATCCCGATACCGGCGCCCACCACAATCAGGCTGGCTACCAGCCCTGCCAGCAGTCGCCACAGGGGGTGAAGATCCAAGATGTCATCCAAAAAGCCAACCACCATCAGCAGCGTGCCGCCGATCAGAATGGCGATCAAGTAACTGTCTAAGTTGAGAAATAAAATACTAGCCAGCAAGATTCCTAGCCAGACCACGATGCCACCACCGCGAGGAACTGGAGCAGCATGAGTTTTTTTGGCGTGAGGAGATTTTTCCGGATCGTCTAGCCAGCCTCTATTGGTGTACCACTTGATGATCTTGGGGGCGACCAGTAAAGACACCAGACCGCTGACGATCAACACTAACCACCTCATAGCACTAGAAAAATAATTCTTACCAGTAGCATGCCCAAAATAAACACTACTCCCACGGTGGTCCAGCAAAACAGTTTTTCAATCGTGCCAGACAGTTCTTTGAGATTTTTGAGCAAGATGAAGTGAAAGAAAGTTATCAGCCAAGCCAGCGCCGGTAGCAAGAAGATCCAGAGCTTATGTGCTAGCTGCTGCTCAGGCTGGGAAACACTATAAAACAGCGGTACCACCGGTTGGAGGAAAGGGTAGGCTACGCCAGCGACAGCGCTCATCACCAAGGAGATAATTACCGCTAATCGCAAGGTGCGGACGAAATAGGGATCTCTCAATCGCGGAGAAAGATCGGATAGGGTCTCTGCTGGGGAAATCTGCATGCGGTCATTATACATCTACTGATCTTCGCGGAGCAGGTAGAGGGTCATGGTGTCGTATTGAGTGTTGGGGTAGTAATAGGTGTCGAGGTATTCCTGCAGACCGGGTAATTCTTGGTGCTCGTCGTCCATGACCACGATGATGGTCGGCTGTTCTTCCTCGATTTGATCCATGGTGCGCTGATAGTCATTGAAGTCTTTGATGTGGAACGAAACCGTGAAACGGGAGGTCGGAGTAGTGTGAGTTAGGGCGTACAGCATCGGGTTGGTGCCCCAGATGAACATCCGCTCACCGTCCAAGCCACGAATCGCTTGAGCCGCTTGGTAGTTGTTTTCCACCAAAGGATTGAAAGAATAATCGTATTCTTGTTCGCTAATTTGTCCCGAGACCAACTGATAAAACCGGCTGTAATATTCGCTGGTGGAGTAAAGTCTGACGTCCAGTAGCAGCATCACCGCGATTGGCATGATTAGCAAACCAGCTCCGGTCAGTAGGGTAGCTTTGTGGGTAGCGAATTTTTTACCTAGCAAGTAATAGAGCTCGGTTACCATCAGCGCCAGTGGTGGTACTACTTGGATGAGATAGTGGGGGTAGGGGCGGTTGGACAGCAAAGCAGCAAACAGAGTCAGAGCGAACCAGCCGGCGATTAGCTGAAAGCGCGGAGTGAATTTTTTTACAAAACTGAGCAGCGACATGATGCCAGCCAGCACCAGCACTTTTCCGGGCAGGGTAAATAGGAACTCTAGCAAAGGATTGGCTAGTTCGAGCTGCCAGCTGCCACTGTAGCGGATGTTGTACAACAGGCCGTATTGTAGGTAATCTTGGCCAGAGCCTTGGGAAATGAAGTAGACGATCGATAGCACCACCGGAATCATCAAGCCGATGCCGAGCCAGGCACTTTTGCTGACAAATTGCCAGAAATTTTTCAACTTGCCAGACCAGGTTTTGGCAGAGGGTAGTAGTTTAACCAGCGCAAACCAACCAATCAGCAGTACTGCGCCAAAATCTAGCAGTCCAGGCACTTTGGTGAGCACGCCTAGGCCGAATAGACTACCAGCGCCGAGCAGTAACAGGGTTTCTTTTTTACTGCCTTGCAACACCTCCTGATATTTTCCAGCCAGAAATTCGGTTAGTAGTTTGGTTTTGGTCAGTAGCCACCAGCCGCCGAGCACAAAACCAATCACGAATAGTTCGCCGTTGGGGATGTTGCCTTCCAACCAAGGCAGGGTAGTCAACAGGACGAAAATCAGCGAGCTAATGAAAGCAGGCTTGGTCTTGCGGAAAAGTTTTTTCGCCAGCTGAAAGAACAGCACGGTAGCGACCATCATCCAGGCTAGGTTCAAAACCCTGAACCAGAACTGACTGGGAACGGCTGCTAGGTAGTAAATGATTGGCGTTTTGTGATCGATAATCTCGGTGTACAGCTTTAGGCCTTGGCGGATGCCGTTGCCGACGGTCAAATAAATGGCTTCATCGCCATACCAGTAGGGTTCGAAAAAATTGGGAATGCGCAAGGTGACGTTGATCAGCAAAAGTACCAAGACTTCTAGATACTCTTCACATTTTTGATCGATTTGGCGAAATAACTTACGCACCTTACTAGTTTACACAAATTTTGGTCTGCTACTCAAGCTCAAACTGAGTATTAAACTTTTTCGGTGACTTTGTACTCGATATATTTACCGAGCATCAGGCGGGTATGAGCATCGATTCCTGGCAGGGCGGAGAAGAAAAAGCCGACCACTGGCAGCAAAATAAATTCTGCCAACTGAATGACATAAGAGAAAAAGCCGCGCTTTTTTTCTTGGCCTGGTTTGGGCGGGCGGTTGATGGCGTCCAAAGTAAAGATCACCACAAACGACACTAAAGCGAAGGTCAGCAAGGTCGAGGTTACCTGTGGCAAGGTTTTACCCAAAATAGTGCGGCTAAATTCTTCATTCAGCAGCGGCGGCAAGATGGCCGAGACGGTAATGGCGAACCAATTGACTGGCCACAAGAAGTGATCTTCGACGACTTTAAAAACTCTCACCAAGCGCTGCCAGAATGGCGCTTCACTCAAAATAAATTGGCGAATGATGTAGGCGTCATCACTGACTCCCCAGGCCCAGCGTTTGATTTGTTCGTACTGGTTGCTCATGGTGTTCCAGAAACCGCGGGCTTGGGCAGCATCACAGTAGACGGGGAGATAGATGGGATTGACCTGAAAATCTCCTTTTTTGGCAAAGTATGATTTGAAGAACAGGCGGTAGTCTTCGGGAATGACGTCGGTGTCCCAGTAGCCGATTTCGTCGACGTGTTTCAGCGAAGTGGAGTAGCTGGAGAAATTTATCAGCCGGTCGCGGCGCATGAGAATGTACATTTGGGTGACGGAGAAAACCGAGGACAGCACTCTGATCGGCGCGGGTACTTCCCAAATATTATTATAGAAGGCGATGCCTCCTTGCCAGATTTTGTTGTGGGGTTTTTCGACGGTGAGGTAATCATAGGTGAGGTTGGCGAAGTAGTTTTGGTGGAAGCGGGCATCGGCGTCTTCGCTGCTGATGGTGATGTTTTCGATCGGCATTTTTTCCTGGTCGACCAAGATTCGCTTGGCCTCTTTGGCGCCCCAGGAGGTATTGGATGATTTGCCTTTCACTTCACCTTCGATGTCGGGGTGGAAAGTAGACCACAGATGTCCGAATTTTTTGCCGAATTCTTTGGTGAGTTGCTGGGCTTTGTCGCGCGCGTCCTGACCTTCACGGTCTTCGAAAGACAGCATCACATGGAGGTTTTGGCGTGGATAGGACTGCAGACTGAGGGCTTCAAGGGTGCGCTGCAGGGTAGTGATGGGTTCTTTATAAGTAGGAATGACGACGATGTGGTGAATGCTGTTCCATTTTTGGGGGAAGTTTTTTTTCAAATCACTGACCCAGTCGAATTGTTTCGAGGCCTTGATCTTGAAATGAGCGGCGATCGACAGTACTGCCACGACCAACGAGCGCCACAGCCAGTAGACCGAGAAAGCGATCACATAATAGGCGACGAGATTCGGCACCACAAATGATCCCCAAATCGGGAAAAGGATCAGCGACCAGGAAAATACTCCGGGTAAAATCTCCAAAGCGCGCTGTGTTCTGACTGGATGGCGTTGGACAAAGCGTTTGACCATAGCGGTGGTATTGTACCTTTTATGCTGGTTTATTTCACGAATTGATGACGGAAGAAGTTTTCGGTGTTGGCGAGTAATTGCTGGGGATCGATTTTCAGCTCTTTTTCGACATATTTGGCAGTCTCGTTAATCATCCATGGCTCGCAGACCCGGCCTCGTTGACTTTGTGGAGCCAGAAAGGGTGCGTCGGTCTCGATCATCAGTCGGTCGGCAGGCGCACTATTTACTAGATCACGGATGTCTTGGGCGTTGGGGTAGGTAATGTTGCCATCGAAGCCGATATAGCCGCCGAGTTCGATTGCTTCTTTGATGTAGTCCATCGGTCCCGAAGCGCAGTGCAGCACAAAGGGCTTGTTTCCCTGATATTCATTTTTCATGATTTGCAAAACTTCCCAGTAGGCTTGGTCGTCTTTGTCGCGTACGTGCAGGATCAAGGGTAAATCGTTTTGCTGAGCAAAATTCAGATGCCAGCGAAAGATTACTCGCTGATGCTTTGCTGCTTGCTCAAAATCTCGCCCATTTTTATCCAGTCGGTAAAAATCCAAACCAGTTTCACCCACGGCGTGAATTTTTTCCTCGGCCCACCCTTGGGCTGCTTGACTCAGCTGATCAATAGTTACTTCGCTAGCGTGAGTGGGATGAACTCCGACAGCGGCGATTAAGTTGTCTCCTTGGCTAGCGATCTCGATCGCTAAGTCAGAAGTCTCGATTCCCGTACCAACCACCACCGAGCCCACGACACCTTTCTCCTGGGCCTGTCGCCAGTGATCTTGCCAATTCATCTCCAGCAGCGGATCATTTTCCTGAAAATCAAAAATAAATTCCTGCCCGGAATATAAAGGCTCCATGTTGTAGTGGCAGTGAGTGTCGATGATCTGCATGACTAATTTTCCAAACGAGGAAACAGCGGTTCTAAAGCAGTGATTTTTTCCTGACTGAAGTGATTGGTGATAGCTTGTGATGTCTCTGGCATGAAAGGCAATAGCATTTTTGCTATGGCCAAGATTTTATTGATTGTCTCTTGCAAGATTGGCTGAGCTTCGGCGGCGGCTAGTTCCCAGGGTTTTTTCTCTGCTAGACGTTGATCCAGCTCTGCTACTAGTTTTTGAGTTTGTTGCAGACTTTCCAAAAGATTGGCTTCGTTCATTGCTTGTTGATAGTTGTCAAAGAGGTCGGTTGCCTCTGCTTGATTTTCCAACTGAGTTTTTTCTGCCAGTTTCGCCACGCGTGAGCACAGGTTTCCCAAGCCATTGGCTAGCTCTGCGGTATAGACAGCATCCAGTTTTTCCCAACTGACATCCATGTCGGTGCCAAAGGGTCCAAGATTCATCAGTAGGTAACGAGTGCCGTCGACTCCATAGCGCTGCACCATTTCCGCTGGCGAGATCACGTTGCCCAGGGACTTGCTCATTTTCTGTCCGTCGACGCTGATGAAACCATTGATCAGGATTTGCTGCGAGGGTTGTAGACCAGCTGCCAGCAGCATCGCTTGCCACATCGCTGCTTGCTGACGGAGATTGTCTTTGCCGGCCAGTTGGATCCCGGGCCAAAAAGCTGCATACTCACCACTTTCATCCGGCCAGCCGAGAGTAGAAATGTAATTCACCAAGGCATCAAACCAGACATACATCACGTGCTCATCATCACCCGGCACCGGAACGCCCCAGGGCATTTTTTCTTTTAGCCGCGAGATACTAAAATCCTGCAGACCTCCCTGCACAAAAGCAGTGATTTCTTTCATTTTGCTTTCGGGTTTCACAAACTTTGGACTGCTGGCATAAAGGTCGAGTAGGGGTTGCTGAAACTCAGTGAATTTGAAGAAATAGTTTTCTTCCTCACGAATCTCCAGCTCTTGATTGGGGTGCAGGGGACAGCGACCGTCGACTAGTTCGGAATCGGTTTTTTCCAGCTCACAGCCGACGCAGTATTTGATGGCGTAATTCTTTTTATAAATGTAGCCATTGTCATCACAGCGGTGCCAGAATTCCTGAGCAGCTTTTTTGTGTTCTGGATCAGTGGTGCGAATGAAATGAGTGTAGTCCAAGCTCAGCAAGTTTTTTAAATCTTCAAACTTAGCCGCGTACTCATCGACGTATGCTTGCGGATCTTGATCGTTTTCCAAAGCTTTTTGATAAATTTTTTGTCCGTGCTCATCAGTACCAGTATTGAATACCACCTTTTTGCCCAAAATCTCCCGCTGATAACGAGTAATGACATCACCAGCGACAATCTCCAGCGCAAAACCAATATGCGGCTCCGCATTGACGTAAGGCAGAGTAGTGGTCAGGTAAAAGTTATTTTCAGACACATCAAGCATTATACCCTGTACTTTTTCTCCAGATTACCCTCAAACCATAAGCCGTGACTCCCATCAGCACAGCGCTTCCCCAGGCCCAGATATCGAGAGTGAAGTTTTGTAGTTTGAGAAATAATAGCCACGCAATGACAGTAGTTAGCAGAAGACCCCATCGTCTGCTAAGTGTGAGAAAAGTGAGGAGAAAAAAATTGGCGATAAACAGCAAGACATGAAAAGGCAAAAAACTATTCGGCAGGAGAAAATTACGAACTTCTTCCGGGTGAAAAGTGTTGATCAGCCAAAGCAACCCAGCGTAAAAACCTCCAGCCAAGACCAATAAAGGCAAAAACTGCAAGCGTTCTCTGATCGGCTGCCAGAGCTGAATCGATTGCCTGCTGGAGCGTCTCGAGCTAGTCTGCTGTTTCAATCTCGATCTGGCGCGGCGGGTGGGTTTTGTCATGGTATTACTTTAGGCTGTTGTTATACTAAGCAGTATATGACATTAGAGGTAGTCCTGTTAATCATAGTGGTGATTGGCGGCTTTGCGTGGCTGTATTTTGGTTTACGCCAGCTTTTGACTGATAAAAAAGATGAAGAAGATCTCGAAGGCTTGGTAAATAAAATCTTTGGCATGAGCGTGCCGAAAATCGCTGCCCAAAGCAAACAAATTCTTTCCAGCGAAAAAGAAGCCATCAAGATTGATTTGGAAAACAAACAAAAAATAATCGAAAAACTAGTTACTGAGCTACAAAAAGATCTCCAAGAGCGACAAAAAGAGATTCGTGGTCTGGAACAGGATCGAGTCAAAAAATTTTCTGAAATCACTACGACGCTGACAGAGCATCGCAAGCTGACCGATGAGCTGCGCACCTCTACCGAGCAGCTGGCTAAGGTGCTGTCCAACAACCAGACTCGTGGTGAGTGGGGCGAGCGGATTATCGAAGACCTGCTGCAAGCCAATGGTTTGATCGAAGGCGTTCACTATGCGCGGCAGGCCAAATTGGGCGAGTCTACCATGAAGCCCGACATTACTCTAATTCTGCCCAATAAACGTAACGTGGCGGTCGACGTCAAGTTTCCTTATCAGGAAATCCAGAAAATGAGCCAGACTGAGAACAAAAAAGCCAAACAAGACCATTTGAAACAGTTTGGTGTCGATCTGAAAAACAAAATCAATAAAGTGGCGGAGTATATCAGTCCGGAAAACGATACTTTGGATTACGCCATCATGTTTGTGCCTAACGAAATGGTGTTTTCCTTTATCAATCAGCAGTTCGCCGATCTGGTGGATTATGCCATGAGTCAGCGAGTGATCATTGTCTCGCCTTTTACCTTTGTGATCGTGGCGCGCACAGTGATGGAGAGTTACCGCAACTTCATGATTGGTGACAAGCTCAAAGAAGTTGTCAAATACATCGATGAATTTGTCGGTGAGTGGGGCAGATTCCGTGATGAGTTCGATAAATTTGGTCGGTCGATTGACTCGCTGAGAAGTGGCTATGAGCAGATCACTACTACTAGAACTAGGCAGATGGAGCGACGGATCGATAAGATCGAAACTTATCGCCAGGGCACTTCGAATTTATTGGCCGATGGTTCCGAAAAGAAAAAGAAAAACTAGTTTTCCAAAAACTGATTGAAGAAACTCAGATCTCGCTGGACGACGGTGTTCCAGTTGGGTTGCATGTTGTGGTCAGTGCCGGAGTAGGTGTGATAGGTGATCTCGATTGGTGGTAATTGTGCCTCAGTTTCTTTTGCTCTTCTTTGATTTTCGACTTCGATTTTGTCCACAAACTCGTCTGACCAACTGAGGGGAGCGGCTTCGTCCAAAGTACCGTGATGCAGTAAAATCGGTCCGGTCAATCTATCCAGATGCTGAGTAATGCTGAACTCTCTGCCGTCATATTCTTGTTCAAATTGTGCTACCCAAGCTCGTGCATCTCGGCCCTCGTCTTCGTTTTCATCACTGTAGTAGAGCACTGAGTAAGGGAAAGGACTGGTAACTGGTGCCCAGAGAGTGGTGGGAATTGACTCACCTAGAATTTCCAAAGTAGTCAAAGCGATTTGTCCGCCATTGCTGTGGGCCCAGATGTTCAGGTGCTCCGTGTCAGCAGTGATTTTGGCGGTGACTGTCGGAATGTTGAGGGTTGGGTTGGCTTTGAGCGAAGTGATGAGCTCGATGACGTTGATGGGTTTGATGAATCTGGCCTCCCAAACATCGCTTGGTTCAGGATCACTTTCTCCATGTCCCAAAAAATCTGGGGCAATTGTCAGGTAGCCATTTTCAGCAAAATATGCAGCGGCGTTACGAGTGCCGGCACCAGTGGTGTAGTTTTCCTCAGGCACGTAGCCACGCAGCATCAGCACCGCGGGAGTAGGTTCGTTGACACTGCTAGTCAGGAGTTCGTTTGGAACATTTAGTTGGCCGCTGATTTTTTTATTCAAAGAAGTGTAGGAGAAAAGATAGCTGGTATAACTGTCGGTCTCTTCCAAGACTCGTTCGACGACTATCGAGCTGGGCTGATAACGCCTCTTGGCCAAGTTTTCGATAGTGTATTGCCTCAAAGGCAGTTCTTTATCTACACCTTGCTCACTAAAAGGAGATAGTAAACTAGCTTCTCCACCAAGTTCGAGAAAATGACCGGCATAGAAACCACCCAGAAATAACATCGCCGCTAAAAAACCAGTCAGCAGATATTTTCTTAGATTCATAAAGGTATTGTAACGTATAAAGAAAAGACCCCGTGTAGAACACGGGGTCTGTGAGTTGGGCAACGAAGCTTATTTGTTTTTTCCAAAATAAGGGTAATCTTCGTCGCGCATCTTTTTGCCAGGTGGATTTCCTGGCGGTGTGAGGAGGGAAGAGCTTGCTGTCTCTCCAGGAATGGGGGGGTGGTCGCAGGCTGGCTGCCCTTCCTGAATAACGCGACCGAAGCCATCGGTCGTGTCAGTGCGTTTGCCTTGAAGGCCGTGTTTGCAGGTGCAGGGCACCTGCAGTTGTCCATTTGGCATATTGCCAATCTCCTCTCGGGCTTTTAGCCCAATGATGTTGGTTCTTAATAGTTTTCCAGCTGGCACACGCGTTGTGTGAGGCTAGAGCCCTAATTAAGACAGGGAGATACCATATATCTCCTTTTTTCAACCTGCTGAGAAACAACAGGCTGCATAAAGAGACGATTTTAATTTTTTAAAGTTCTTATTTTTTCATTTTAAAACAAAAAACCCGCCTGTTCTTGGCGGGGGTGTTTGTTTTATTTTTTCTTATTTAGCAATCGCAAACACCACCACCTTCGAAAAAGCGGTTAATGATCAATTGGTATTTGACGGTCAACGATTTCATGACAACTACTATTCTCTCAAGTTGACTCGAGATGTCAACCAGGAAAAATCAGTGGTTTAGGATATAATGGAAAACATATGACACGCACTCTCGTCGCAGATACTACAAAAAAGATTGGTGAATCAGTTCTTTTACAAGGATGGGTTGATAGCAAACGCGACCACGGCAAGGTGACTTTTATCGACTTGCGCGATCGCACGGGCAAGATTCAATGCGTGGGCGTAGGGATGATGGGCGAAGTGACGATCGAGTCAGTGGTCCAGATCGAGGGCTTGGTCAAAGAGCGTCCAGAAAATCTGGTCAACGATAAAGAACCGACTGGCGCGATTGAGTTGGAGGTCAAAGCTTATGAAATTCTCAATAAAGCCGAGGAACTGCCTTTGACGCTTGATACCGACGGCAAAGACATCGGTGAGGAACCCCGTTTGAGACATCGTTATCTCGACTTGCGCCGCGGACGAATGCAGGACATTTTGCGCCTGCGGTCCAAGTTTTCCAGAGCCATTCGCGAACATCTCTATGACAAGGATTTCGTCGAGATCGAAACGCCAATGCTGACCAAATCTACCAAAGAAGGTGCTCGTGACTTTTTGGTGCCTTCCAGATTTCAGCCGGGTAAGTTTTATGCCCTGCCCCAGAGTCCCCAGCAATACAAACAGCTGCTAATGACTGCTGGTTTCGAGCGATATTTCCAGTTGGCTCGCTGCATTCGTGATGAAGACTTGCGGGCCGACCGCGGTTTTGAACACACTCAGGTAGATATCGAGATGAGCTTTGTGAATCGTGATCAGGTGATGGCCAGAGTCGAAGAATTGGTCAAGGACGCTGTCAAAAAAGTCGGCGGCAAACTACAAAATGAAAAATTTCCGGTAGTGGATTATGACGAAGCGATCAAAAAATATGGCGAGGATCGGTTTGATCTGCGCACTGAGCAGGAGAAACAAGACGGCACTTTAGCTTTTGCCTGGGTAGTGAACTTTCCTTTCTTCAAAAAAGTCGACAAAGCCGATGCTGCAGAGGTGCGCGACGGTAAAAGCGGTTGGACCTTTACTCACAACCCTTTCAGCATGCCTTTGGAAGAAGATCTCGAAAAACATCTGGAGATGGAAGATATCGGCTCGATTCGCACCACTCAGTACGACCTGGTCTGCAATGGCTATGAAGTCGGTGGTGGCAGTGTTCGCGCTCATCAGCCAGAGGTATTGATCAATACTTTCAAAGTAATGGGTTACAGTGATGAAGAAATCGAAGCCAGCGTCGGTCACATGCTGCAAGCTTTCCGTGTGGGCACCCCCCCTCATGGCGGAATTGCTCTTGGATTAGATCGCTTGGTGATGCTGCTCGCTGGTGAAGAATCACTCAAAGAAACCATTGCTTTCCCCATGACCTCCACCGGCCGCACTGCAGTAATGGATGCTCCGGAAATGGTTGGCGAAGAGCAGTTGAAAGAACTTGGAATTAAGATTGTTTCAGACTAGAGCCTTTCTCCTAAATTCCTTACAATGAACCTTGTGAAAAACACCCTATTGCGTGTCTATGTGGTGCTGATGTTACTGGTGATTGGCTGGCTGTTTTGGCGAGTGGTGGATGACAAGTTGGTGGCGCGCTCGCCTGATTATCAGGTGGTGCCACTGGTCGAGAGTAAGCAGGTACCAGTCTGGGAAGCAACTGATTCACTGAGTTTGGCAGAGAGTGAGGAGCAGCTAGCAGAGGAGCTGTCGGCACAGGCTTATTTAGCGATGGAGATCGAGAGCAGAGCTTTGCTGCTAGAAAAAAACCTCGATACTTCCTTACCGCCAGCCTCTACAACCAAGCTAATGACCGCTTTGGTAGCTTTGGATTTATTTAGCCTCGATGAGGTGGTAGAGGTTTCTCCGGAAATAGCCGAGGAGCACGATGGTGGAGGATTGGTGGCGAATGAGCGATTGACCGTCAGGAGTTTATTGATTGCTACCCTGGTGAACTCTGCCAATGATGCTGCTTATGCTTTGGCAGGTCATGCCGAAGGCGGAGAACAAGCCTTTATGGAGGAGATGAACGAGCGAGCGCTGGCGATGAAGCTCGAGAACACTCGTTTTGCCAATCCCACTGGTTATGATGATCCGCCAAACGTTAGTACCGCCAGAGATTTGAGTATTTTGGTTTTGCAAGCCATCGACAATCCGATGATCATGGAGTGGATTAGCCTCCAGCGCTATGAAGTAGCAGATGCCAGTGGCAGAATTCGTCACTATCTGATCAACACCAATGATCTGCTCGGCGTTGACCCTCGAGTGATCGGCGGCAAAACAGGCACCACCGCCTTGGCCAAAGAAGTCTTGGTCACTATCGCCGAGATCGCTGGACACCAATACATCGTGATCGTAATGAATACCGAAGACCGTTATCAGGACACCCAAGCGATTCTCAATTGGCTCGGCAGCCACATTCGTTGGCAAGACGCCCTAGATCCGCTAGAATAACCCTATGGCCACCAGATCACCACAGCCCAATCCCGTGACTTTGACCAGTGCTACCCGTGTCGGCAGGCAAGTCGTGAAGTACGGCACCGTTGCCTTGGCAGTGATGATCGTAGGACGAATGCTGCTCGGGGCTTTTGTTAGTTTTTGGCGCGCGGTCAACCCACCCCCACCACCCCCACCCACCGTTGGCTTTGGTTTGCTGCCCAAGCTGGAGTTCCCTGAGCAGGGCGAAAGCGACCGACCGACCAGCTATCGTTTGGAAACCGGTTTGGGAAATCGGCTGCCAGAACTAGATACTGACCGGGCCAAAGTATTCCTGATGCCTCGTACCGCTCCTAGCTTGCTCGCAGATCAAGAAGCCAAACAAATCGCTGCGGCCTATGGTTTTATTTTCCAACCAGATCTACTGGGCAGCAATAATTACCGCTGGACCAAGACAGGCTCTTTAAGTGCCAGTTTGGAAATGAATACTTTGACCAAAAACTTTACTTATGAAACCAACTACCTGTCCAAGCCAGAATTGATTGCCACCAACAATACTTTGCCAGAGGAATTTGAAGCAGTTAGACGAGTGAAATCGTTCTTGGATCGAGCTGATCTACTGCCGAATGACGTAGCGACCAGTGCTGGGGAAGTGGTTTTCTTGAAATCGCTTGGCGGAGATCTAGAAGAAGCCTTCTCTTTGTCTGACGCTGACTTTCTGCAAATCAATCTCGACCGCGGCAAGGTTGACGGTCAATATAACTCCTACAGTCCTGAGCCAGAAAAAGGAGCCATCAACGCGATTTTGGCCGGTGCTTTGTCAGGAATCGAAAGTATCGTTCATTTCGAGTTTCATTACCGCCCGATAGACTATCTCTCCGCCGAGACCTATCCTTTACGCACCACTAGATCAGCTTGGCAAGTGCTGCAGTCAGGTGAGGGCTATGTGGCCGATGAAGGTGATGGGGAAGAGGCAGTCGTCAGAGCCGTCGAGCTCGGTTACTATGAAGATTGGTTCAATGAACAAGAGTACTTCCAGCCAGTCTATGTCTTTACTGGTGATGGTGGTTTTGTAGGTTACGTGCAAGCCATCGACCCAGCCTATGTTAATCAAGAATAAATTTAAGCAAGAAAGCTAAGCTAGATGACCAATCAAGCAGTCCGTACCAGAATGGCTCCCAGTCCCACAGGCGAGATGCATGTCGGTGGTTTGGCGATGCTACTCAAAAACTATGCTTGGGCCAAGAAAAATGGTGGTCAATTTGTGCTGCGCATCGAAGACACCGACAAAGAACGCGAAGTCGAGGGAGCGATCGAGGAAATCATGCAAGTGATTCGCGATTATGGCCTCGATTGGGATGAGGGTCCGGACAAAGGCGGTCCGTTCGAGCCATATATCCAGTCGGCGCGTTTGGCAACTTATCAGGAACATGCCCAGCAATTAGTTGAACAAGACAAGGCTTATTATTGTTTCTGCAGTAAAGAGCGTTTGGAGAAACTACGCGAAGAGCAGCGAGCCAATCACCAGCCACCCAAATATGATCAACACTGCCGCAATTTATCGGCGGAAAAAGTCGAAGCCAAACTCGCGGCCGGCGACAACCACGTCATTCGCCTGAAAGTGCCCCATGATTACACCGTGACCTTTACTGATTTGCTACGGGGGGAGATCTCGATCAACACCAGCGAGATTGACGACCAGGTATTGGTAAAATCAGATGGTTTTCCCACTTATCACTTGGCCGTAGTGGTAGATGATCATCTGATGGAGATTTCTCATATTCTCCGCGGCGAGGAATGGATTAGTTCCGCTCCGAAGCACGTCTTGCTTTATGAGGCCTTCGGCTGGGATAAGCCAGTGTTTGCTCATATGCCGATTTTTCTCAACCCCGATGGCAAAGGCAAAATGAGCAAGCGCAAAGGTACGGTCTCGGCTCGCTCTTTTCTCGAACGAGGTTATCTCCCAGCAGCGATGCTGAACTTTTTCATGATTCTCGGTTGGGCCAAAGAAGATCAGGAAGAGGTAATGACCTTGGACGAGTATATCGAGGCCTTTGATCCAGCTGATATGAGCCCCAAATCAGTAGCTTTTGATCTGCAGAAACTCGATTGGCTCAATGGTGTTTATATCCGCCAGCTGACTCAGGATGAATTGGAGAAACAAGTTAAACAGTTCCTGCCCGCGGATTTTCCCCAAGAAAAACTTTCAGAGATCTTGCCGTTAGTCTCAGAAAGATTAGTTACTCTGGCTGATATCGAAGAACTCACCAGCTTTTTCTATCGTGAGATCGAGATCGATAACGATTTATTACTCGCCAGAGGTAATCGGGAGCTAGTGGCCGAGCAGCTGGCAGCAACCAGCGCGGCTTTGGAAAAGCTGACTGCTTGGGACCTGGCTGGAATTGAAAAAACCCTTCGTGAGCTACAAGAGCAGCACGACTGGCACAAAGGTCAATACTTCATGATGATTAGAATCGCGGTGACTGGCAGAAAAGCCACCCCACCGCTCTTTGAAACCATGACCGTTTTAGGTCAAGAAACTACCTTACAACGATTGGCACAGGCTGCTAAGATGAGTTAATCATGCCCCAAAAAAAGAAACTTACTCAAGCCGAACTAGTGGAACGCGTCAAACAACTTGACTTGCGCACCACTTCGCAGCAACTACTAGCGGCTTTGTCGCTGGCTGGGCAAGTGGTACTCAACCAGCCTAATCCCGAAGGTGTCACTCCTCAAGCAATGGCCATGGAGCGAGCAGAAGATGAGGACGCCAAGCTGCTGGCCCAAGTGACCGAAGAAGAGCATCAGGAAATCATGGCCAAAATGGTAGGCTACGCCAACCGCGCCCCCGGCCATTTGGCCAAAGACGAAGAGCTTTACTTGGAGCAACAACTGTCGGACATGTTGGGTTTTCCGGTGGCTGCTGAGCTGGAGGGCAAGCGCCTCAATCACAGCATCGGGATCATGGGCGGCGAGCAGCACTTGATGCGTTTTCCTGGAGATTCCTTGGGACAGCACGATGCTTACCAAGAAGCAGGGATTGCTCCCAACCGCGGCGCATTTGGCTGGTTTACTGAGAATGGTCAGCTGACCGAAAGAGCGGTCCAGCGAGAGAAATACTATTTTGCGGTCCAGACTTTATACCTGCCCGACTGGAACCAAAATCATCCAGAACTCAAGCCTTGGTACAAATTTCGCAAAATGATTGTTATCAACCCGTCGGAAGAAGTGGCAGTGGTGGGTGTAGTGGGCGATGCCGGTCCAGCAGAATGGGTCAAAAAACAGTTTGGCGGTTCTCCAGAAATCATTCGTGAAGGCAAGATTTGGAGCCCCAAAGCTCATGGCAAGATTTTATTATTATTCGTTGACGATCCAGAAGATCAAATTCCTTTAGGACCGATCAATCTCCAATATGATCACAGTTAATTTTTTTATTGGCTCGCGCTATCCGGTGAACCGCAAACTTTTGCGTGTCAAGGTTAAAGAGGTTTTGGCCAAACACAACATTGAACATGCCCAGCTAGATGTCTCGATTGTCGGTCAGCGCAAGATCAAAAAACTCAACGAAGAGCGCCTGAATCACAAAGGAGCCACCGACGTGCTGTCTTTTCCCCATCACGAAAAACAGCAGCTCGATGACGTGCCTTTGCCGGAAAATGTCCCCCCGCATTTGGGCGATATTGTGATAAGCTTTCCTACAGCAGTGGCTGCTGCCCGTCGTTTCGGCAAACGAGTAGATGAGCAGTTGGCTTTTTATCTTGAACATGGCTTGATGCACTTGTTGGGGTATCACCATGACTGATCAGCGGCTATTAACTCTAAACTACTAACTAATATGGCTTGGCAAAGAACTCATCGTCCCAAAAAAATCTCAGAACTGCACCTGACCAATGTCAGAGAAGCTTTGCAGCAGATGATGGAGCAGGGGAAATTTCCTCAAGTGCTACTGTTCGCTGGTCCCAAAGGAACAGGCAAGACTTCGGCCTCGAGAATTATTGGCAACCTGCTCAACGACTCACAAAACGAGGCTTTGATTGATTCATTGTTTTTCGGCAAAAAAGCCCCTAAAGACAAAAAACAACAACAGTTCCAAGAACCTGACACCGAATCCGAGTTTGCTGGAAGAATTTATGCCGGCAATTCCTATGTGGTTCAGGAAATGGATGCGGCCTCGAACCGTGGGATCGATGACATTCGGGCGCTGAAAGAGCGAGTGATGCTCCCTCCTCAGGAGGGGAAGATGGCGGTCTACATTCTCGACGAGGCTCACATGTTTACTACTGAGGCCTTCAACGCCTTACTGAAATTGCTAGAAGAGCCGCCAGCCCATGCGGTTTTTATTCTCGCCACCACCGAGTTGCACAAAATTCCCGAGACGATTGTGTCTCGCAGCACCAAGCTCGATTTTCGCAAGGCGACTGAACAGGAATTGCTCGAAGCATTGAAGTTTGTCGCCGACCAAGAAAAAATCGATTACGAAGACCAGGCGCTCGAGCAGCTAGCACAAAGAGCCGATGGTAGTTTCCGCGATGCGGTCAAGCTGTTGGAAATGGTGTCGCAGAGTGGCTCGGTTTCTGCGGAGAGTATGGAGTCTGTTTTGGGTCAAAATGTTGATCAGGTGATTGGTAACTTAGTTCAAGCCGTGATCAGCAAAGACGCTCCCCTGGTTTCGCAGCTAATCGGTGATTTGCGAGCCAAAAACATTCAGGAAATCTATTTTTACAAAACCCTGATGAGCAAACTGCACGAGAGCTTACTTCAGGATCTGGCAGTCAAAGAGGGTGAGCCCATGGTCTCTGCCAAGGTGGCTCGCTTTCTGATGCAGGAGTTGCTGAGAGGAGATTTACTCCAAGCTTCACCAATGCCGTTCTTGGGATTGGAACTCAAACTCCTGGAGCTAATCGACAGAGCTCAACAGCAAGGCGCTTCCCCCGCCAAAAAAAAAATAAAAAAAGCCCCTGAAACCAAGCAAATTACCCAATCAGTCCAGCAAATTCCCACGGAAACAGTCTTGCCCACCAGCGATTTAACTGAAGAGATCACCAAAGACTACGACCTCCAGGAGCAAGCGAAAGCACTGCTGGAGCAATGGGATCAGTTTTTGAAATTGGTTCACGAGCGCAACGCTACCTTGGCAGCCTTACTGAGATCCAGTAAGCCAATTCTAGGTGACGACGGCGTGCCCAAGGTTGGGGTTTACTACAAGTTTCATCAAGAGCAGTTGCAGCAGCAGAAGTATATGGCGCTGCTTCAGGACTGTGCCAAAGACGTCATCGGCGTTTCGCTACCTTTGCAAATTGCCTTACAGCAAGCCCCCAGAGATGCTTCGCTGGTAGAGGTCGAAGAAAAAAACGAGGACTTGGTCCAGCTCGCAGAAGACGCTTTGCTTCAATGAATGAAATCGGTATAATGAAGTCTATTAAAGAAAGGAAATCTTTATGGCAAATCCGTTAAAAGCCCTGGGCGATCTCAACAAGCTTCGCTCCCAAGCCAAGAAAATGCAGCAGGATCTCGCTGCGGAAGAAATTCGCGTCGAAGAAGGCGATATCGTAGTGGTGATTTCTGGCGATCAGAAAATCAAACAATTTTCGGTCCAAGGAGTCAGCAGCGATGAAGCTGTCGAGGTGTTGAACAAAGCCATCAAAAAATCCCAAGAAGTAGCGGCCAAAAAACTCCAGGAAATGACTGGTGGATTAGGTGGCATGCTGGGTGGTGGTGGACAATAAGCCTTGATTTTATTTGCAACCAACAATCAACATAAACTGCGAGAGGTCAAAGAGATTTTACCCGCCCTGCAGTGGTCGTTTTTAGGTGATTTTCCCCAGCTAGCTGGCATGGATCCCGAGGAAACAGGTGAGACTTTCGAGGCCAACGCCAAGATCAAGGCGGTGGAGTTTGGTAACGCTAGTGGCGTGCTAACCATGGCCGATGATTCTGGTTTGGAAGTGTTCGCGCTGGATGGTCAGCCTGGAGTGCGCTCTGCTCGCTGGATTCCTGGATCCGATGAAGATCGCTACCTGCATCTTTTGCAGCAGCTTGAAGGACAGCAAGATCGCTCAGCGCAGTTCGTGTCGGTCTTGTGCCTTTATGACCCCCGGACGAAAACAGAGCATTTTTTCCGCGGAGAAGTGCAGGGCAAAATCATTGACGAACCCAGAGGCTCAGGTGGTTTTGGTTATGACGCGGTTTTTGTGCCAGACGGAGATGAGTTGACTTACGCTCAGTTAGCAGACGAAGGCAGGAAGCACGACTATAATCACCGGCGTAAGTCTCTAGACGCTTTTCATGATTGGTGGCGACAGCAGTCGAACTGATTGGTTGGCTAATCTGCCAAGCCTTTGACGTCCTTGATTTTTTCTCCAGAAATAGCGAAGTCTTCCAGAGTTTTTTCCACCACTACTGGTTTGACAAATTCGGCTACCATTTCTTGAGTATTCACTACGTTTAGTTCTTTAAAGAAAAACTCGAACCTCTCGGCCAGTGACTGGCGAATCGCTGCTCGGTTTTCCTCTGGCATTTCCCAGAGTTGTTGCTTGAAAGGTCCGAGAGCTTTTTTGCGCAGTTTGTAGTGGAACTGTTCGTCGGTTTGGGTTTCTTTGCGCTCGTCGCTGTGATTGGCGTCGATGTAGTCATACATTTCTTGTTTGAGCTCCTCAGGAAATTGCGGATGCTCAAAGAGAATGTTCTGAAAACCGGTTGCCAGGTGGACTTCCAGAGCGCCAAATTTCGCAAACTGGTTGAAAAACTCATCCGGTAGGGTCGAGGCTCCGTGCTGGACTGCACCGCCCACTTGGTATTTTTCCTGACAAACCTGAGTGACATCGCGTAGGATCGAGAAATCCACGTCGATATCAGCCAGCGTGCCGTCTGCCAGCACTTTACCGCCGTGGTCAGTGCCAGTCTGGACACTGATTTTGCTGATGCCAGTTAATTCCGCTGGCAAAGCTTTCTCGAAGCCTTCCATGAAAGCCTCCAGATCAGTCACTGTGCTATTGCGTCCCCCGACGTGACCAATTTCTGCTCCCAGCGAAACAGTAACGCCTTTGGGCTCGAGCGAGCGTACCAATTTGGCCAATTGAGCAGAGTAGGTGTAGTTGGGCACCTGCTGCTCGGCTTCTTCTGGCTTGTCTAGTTCCACGAGGGTCGACATGTCGATGTCGATGTTGTAAAAACCAGCGCCAATCGCTTCGGTGATCAGTTTCTGGATGGTTTCTATCTCGCCCTCTTTGGGCTTACCTGGGGCGGCAGCCTTGGCTTGGAAATGATCGCCTTGAATGAACAGCGGACCCGACCAGCCTTCACGTAATGCTCCGGCAGTGACGATCGCCACATACTCTGCTGGTGGCTGAGCGGTGTAGCCCATTTCTGAACGAGCGATTTCGCAAATCAAAGCACCGACGTTGTTTTTCTTGGCCGATTGGAAAACTGCCCGAGCGGTTTCGTAGACCATGCCCCGCAGGTTCATGGCTGGTACGGTGAAGTCATTTGGTAGCTTGCCTTGGCCGCGAGCGATGTAAAGATCATGAATCGAGCTGGGAATAATGCCGGCCTCGATGCCTAGTTGCCAAATCTCGAAACGAGCGGCTTGTTTTTTTGCAGCAGTGCCAAACACTGCCTGGTGGGCGAGGGCTTCGATGTTGTTCATCTGAACCTCCTTTAGAGTCGATAATTGATACGTTGTTTGTCAAAGACGTGGGTACTATCTATGAATCTAATTTTATCGCTTTGAGTCGACATTACCAAGCTGTGCGTACGAGCTCCACCACCAAAGAAGCGGACACCCTTCAGCACCTCTCCGGTAGTTACTCCGGTGGCACAAAACACAATGTTTTTACCGCTAGCCAGCTCTTGGTGAGTGTAAATCTTGTCCAGCTTACCACCCATTTTTTTCAGGCGGTTTTCTTCTTCGACATTTTTGGGCCAGAAACGAGCCTGCATTTCACCTTTGATGCAGCGCAAGGCAGCAGCCGTCATTACTCCCTCGGGAGCGGCACCGATACCCATCACCGCGTGGACGGCAGTGCCGCGCATCACGGTTGCTACTCCAGGAATTAGGTCGCCATCCATGATCAGTTTAACTCGGGCACCTGCCTCACGAACTCCGGCGATCAGTTCCTCGTTGCGTGGTCGATCGAGAATAGTAATCGTCAGGTCACGAATCTCGCGGTCCAAGACTTTGGCTAAGGTTTTGAGTGTGGTTTTCACTGGGTCATCGAGGTGAACCTTCCCGGCAGCCTCGGCGGGAACGACGAGTTTGTTCATGTACATGTCAGGGGCGTGAAACAGTCCGCCTTTTTCACTGGCAGCCAAGACAGAAATAGCACTAGGGGCGAGAGTGGCGGTGGCGTTGGTGTTTTCCAGCGGATCGACGGCGATGTCGACGTCGACACCTTTGCCTTTACCAAGTTTTTCGCCGATATAGAGCATGGGAGCTTCATCGCGCTCGCCCTCACCGATCACTACTCGTCCGGAAAACTCGACTGAGTTGAGGTGCTCGCGCATCGCCTCGACCGAGGCTTGGTCCGCCCCTTTTTTGTCCCCAAAACCAGCAGCCCGAGCAGCAGCGATCGCGCCTACTTCGGTAGCGTGGGACAGGGTCAGAGCGAGGGAATCTTCCATTATTTCCTTTCTTTTGCTAATAATGGCTTGAGTCCAGGTAGCATTTTTCCGCCCAGTAGCTCTAAAGCAGCACCACCGGCTGCGGAAAGGTAATCGTAGTGATTTTCCAGACCGAATTTCTTGACTGCACTGATGGTGTCGCCGCCACCGACCACGGTTTTAGCTTTGGCTTTGGCCATGGCTTTGGCGATGGTTTTGGTTCCCTGAGAAAAAGCTTCTTTTTCAAAGACTCCCATCGGCCCATTCCAGAACACGGTCTTGGCTTGCAAAATAATATTGCGGTAGAGTTTCTGAGTTTTTGGTCCGATGTCGACAAACATCCAGTTTTGCCGCTCTTCGTGTCCATTGCCATTGGCCAGCGTAATGATTTTTTTCTTGGTGGTGTGATCGATTTTATCGGCGGCCAGCACGTCAGAAGGGTAGAGAATTTTCGGCAGAGGAATATAGTCATGGAGCATCATTTTCTCGGTCTTGGTTTCTTCCAAAAGATCTTCCGCTACTGCCACAAACGAGACCTTTTCCTTTTTGACATCAGCAGGAGTGTCCTCGAGATAAGAGTGAAAAACATCGACCCCATCTGCCTTGAGGAAATTATTGGCGACCCCACCGCCTACCAGCACCACATCCGCGACCTTGCTCAGGTTACGAATCGCCTCGACCTTATCAGAAATCTTGGCACCACCGACAATGGCGACAAAGGGATGACTGGGGTTATCCATTAGCGATTCTAGCTGTTTGACCTCTTCAGTTAAGGCCAGGCCAGCCCCTGAAGGCAAATGCTTGGTTACGCCAACGACTGAGGCATGAGCGCGATGAGAAACTGCTAGGCCATCATTCACAAACACTTCGGCAAGCGAGGCTAATTTCTTGGCAAAGTTTTCGTCATTGGTTTTCTCACCTTCATTGAAGCGGCAGTTTTCCAGCATCACAATTTCTCCAGGTTTCATTTCAGAGACTACTTGTTCGACGTTTTCTCCCACGGTTTCATCTAGTTTTTTAACTGGTTTATCAAGTAGTTTTGCCAAATGCTTGGCTACGGGATCTAACTTAAGCTTTTCTACGGTCTTGCCCTCGGGTCTGCCCAGGTGGGAAGTAATGATGATTTTAGCTTGGTGTTTTAGGAGAAATTCGAGGGTGGGGAGGGTGATTTTCAGGCGAGTGTCGTCGGCGACGACTTGATTTTTTCCTTGTTGCTTGAGTGGGACGTTGTAGTCGACTCGCAGCAAAACTCGCTTACGAGCAACGAAATCTGCGGTGATCTGCCGAAGCTTCATAAAAAATCGTTATTTTTTACTTGATTTCTTGCGCTTGCTCCGTTTGGCAGATGGTTTTGAGGATTTGGAGGAAGCCTTTTTGACCCCGATCACATTTTCGAACTCAAAGATAAAGTACCAACCGACGGTCAGGGTGAGCAGTGACCAGACTACCGAGCCGCCAGTAAAGATTGTTTCAAATAATCTCGCCAGAGTTAAAACAGCTGCGGCCAGTGCCCACTGCTGCCAGCCCTCACCACGGGTATTTTCCTGAGACAATTTGGGAAAAGCCATCAGGTATAGTCCGCCGGCGATAACGGTCAAAATACCCCCAATCAAGAAAAACAGCGGATTGGTGTCGATTAGACTGGAGAACATGCGGTAGAAATGATTGGTTTGCATTCCGACCGAAATGTGCTGGAAGCCTCCTACTAGCTGCGCAATGCCTTGGAGCAGCATGTACCACGACAAGAATGGCACAAACGGTTTCAGCACACCATTCGGTAGGTGGGGAAATTGAGCAAAGAACTCTCTTAAAGTATTTAACAGGGGGGTAAGTTGTTTCATGAAGGCATTATAGCCTTATACAAAAAGGGCTGTAAATGACTGTTTTTGTTAGCGAAAATAATGCAATTTATCAGCAAAATTCTCGATGTGATTGTTCACCACCGTCACCCCCTCCTTGCGCAGCAGCACGATTTTGTCGTGGACATCTTTGCCAGCTTTGTGGCCACGAAAACCGCCCAAACTAGCGTCACTAGCCACCACTCGGTGGCAGGGGACTAGGTGCGAAGCGTGAGGGTTGCAGCGCAGTGCTTGGCCGACAGCACGATAGGCTTTACTGCCCAAGCTTTCGGCAATGGTTTTGTAAGTAGCGACTTTTCCTTTGGGAATCTGCTTGGTGAGCTCATAGACTCGTTCGGTAAAAGTGGTGGTATTTTTTGTCATTTTGCTTGCTCCAGAGTAGAATATAGCCCATGGCACTGAGTTTGAAAACAGTTCAGCCCCATAGTGGCGCAATCATCATGGCGCTCTATCATCATCTCAAGTTTCCCTATATAAGCAACTTTGATGTTCGTATGACTGAGCCTTACTCCAAAGTTTACCGCATCACCAAAGAGCTTTCCACCCAGGACACGATGGTGTTTCGTACCGGCAAAGACTGGCCGTGTTACTCGAGGATTTATTTCGCTGCCAATGCTACCGAGTTTCGTCTCCGTCACGATCATTCCTCGGTGGAAGAAGAATTTCGCATTTATGGCAATCGGCTGCAGATGGGGAGAGTGACTACCGAGGCAGGCCTAGTAGTGCGCTTCGAAGGAGATTTCTATCATCCCAAAATGCTGGAGTTTCGTGAAGAGTACCGAGTAGACAATCGTTTGTTTGCCCCTCGTCGTTACTACGAAGTCGATAACGTCTGGTAATCAACCATTTAATGCTTTATTGAATCCAGCTGGCGAGTTTTTCCCCGATCACAAAAGCAATCAACGAGGCTACCACCCCGGCCATCATTACTTCCAGGCCACTGCGCCACCAGCTGACGTCGGTAATTTTGGATCGCAAAGAGCCCAAAATAAACAGCACTGTCGCTACCAGCGCCAAAATCTCCCAGAATCCCAAATGAGGCAGGAAAATTACGGGCAGAATCGGCAGAAAACCGATCAAGATAAACGAGAAAAAAGTAAACAAACCAGTCATCACCGGATCGCTGGTATTGCTGGTGATTTGTTGTTTATCATTGTATTGCTGCTCGCTTTTTTCACCCATGTAGGCGCCCATCCCCATCGAGAAACCGTCAGCAAATAGATTGGCCAAACCCAAGATAATAATGATTCTGGACGGCAAATCAGCCCCAGTAGCCCCCGCCATCACCGCAAAAGTAGTAACGGTCCCATCCAGCCCGCCGTAGACGATGTCGCGCAGGTGTTTACCCCAGTCTGATTTATTGATCATTATTTTCCGTTTTTTTGATGTTCGGCCCAGTATTCATTGGCGCGTAGCAGTGAGTCAAAAGTCCCAGCGTCGCTCCAGAAACCTTTGAGCTCCTCCCAACCGAGGGCTTTGTCCTCGATATAGAAGTTGTTCACCTGGGTAATTTCCAGCTGACCGCGGCCGATATAGTCAGGGTCACACATGCGAATGTAATCAAAGACTTTGTTGTCATAGATATATAGACCAGTCACGGCAAAGTCAGAAGCTGGTTTGTCTGGTTTTTCATCGATGCGTGAGATCTTGGTCTTATCCTTGGGATCAAAAGCTGGTACGCCGAAACGCTCAGGATCAGGCACTTCTTTGAGGAAAATCACTGCTCCATCTTTGAAATTTGCTACTGGCCGAGAGATATCAGCGTCGGTGGTGTTGTCACCTAGAATTACGGCAATCGACTCACCATCGGCAAAGTCTTCTGCCAAAGCCAAGGCATCAGCGATCCCGCCATCTGGTTTTTCCTGATAAGCATACTCGATGTGAGTGCAGCCCAGCTCGGTACCGTTTTTCAAGACTCCCAAAAAGTGACCCACATGCGGTCCGCTGGTGACAATCATGATGTCGGTTACTCCAGCATTGACCATGGTCTCGATCGGGTAAAAAATCATCGGTTTGTTGTAAACCGGCAGCAAGTGCTTATTGGTAACGTGAGTGAGGGGATAAAGGCGAGTGCCCAAACCACCTGCGAGAATAACACCCTTCATAAAAAATCTTTCTTCTAGTTTTTAGTTCCTTAATAACAACGATTAACTATAACATTGTAGGGCAAGGTTGAGAAGTTTGTTTATCATTCCAGGCAGGATTTGATAATAATGATACTTTTTGTTATGTATATAATGTTTTCTGATTTTCTGTCAACTTGCCATTGTTTTCGTGCTGGGCTGTCTAAATTAAAGCTCAACGGGTGTGAGGAGTGAGGGGTGACTGGGATCGATCACGCCCCTAGTTTCTTCGCTCCAACGATCCATCAGTGTTTGTAGCATTTCGGGGATCTGGCCTTTGTCGAATAGGGGTATGGTTTCTACCAGTTTGAGGTTTTCATCATAAAGATCTACTTGTCTCATGGGGGTGACTTTGACGGCATTGCCGACCATGGCCAGGGCTGAGTACTTGCCGGCTCGCAGATCATGGAGAGTGATATCGGCTTCTTTGGTTTTCAGGTCAATTTTGGCTGCTAGGTGGTCGATGACGTACTGTAGGGTAGTGCCACCCAGGCGATTGGTGCGCATAGGGGTGTAGATCAGGGTGCGCTGGTCGGCACTGATGGCCACGCATTCTTCTCCTGGCCCGTCGCTGATGACGCCATCGCGTAGCTTGGCTTTTTGGTCTTTGGGATCGGCCCAGTATTGGTGTCCGCCTTTGTCGATTAAATAGGGGGCGAGATAGATCAGTTCGTCAGCTCCTAGGCCACGAGCGATTTTGCCATTTTCCACGGCGGCGCCGTAGTTGCTGGAGTGTTTGCCGGTGATGGCGAAGAGGCGCTGGTGACCGGTGATGGCACAAACCCCTCCGTCGATTGCCAGTGATGGGGCTAGGTAATCTGGCCAGGCCCAAGCGACGATGCCGGCATCGATGGGGTAGTCTTTTCTCATATTGATGCCGTAGCCTCCTAGTCCGGCTGGTTGTACGGTGGGTCTGACGTAGGCTCTCACTAGCTCGTCTTTGGTTTTGTCGGGATGCTTGAAGAGATCCAGGCCGTGCATTTTGATCAGCTCCAGAGTAGCGTCACTCATTGCTTGCTGGCTGACGGGGGCGGCATAGCCTCGGCTGGGCAGCGAGCGCTGGAACATTCTGTTCATTCTGGCTTCATGCAGGACGATGTTTGGCATTCCGGTTCGTTCGTGCACCAAAGCGCTACTACCCTCAAAAACACCAGAACCATAATCGGTGGCGTGGCTGAACTGGGAAGTAATGGCCTCAGACAGAGGAATAAAAATCATTTTTTTCTCAGTATGAGAATAAACAGCAGCGTATTTTGCTCCGGGAAAGCTTTCTTGAGCTCTTTTTGCTAAAGAATTTATTACACCATCGACGTGAGAGCTGCTTTTCTTGGACATAGCGGTAATTGTACTATATGCACCATGTATCGGATCGTGGATGTGAGGGAAGATTAGCGGTAATAACTTCTCCAAGCTTCACCCAGAGTCCCTTCGAAAACTTCTCTCACCAACCTAATTCCTTCAGGCTTGGGTTTCAGGGTTTGCTGATCATGAGTCAGGCGAGTGTTGTACTCGATTTGGAATGATTGGAGTTCGTGATCGGTGGGCATGATACCTGGATGGCGACGGGTGTTGTAGTGTTCGGCGATGTAGCCGCCTTGGAAAACGAGGTTGAGTTTGATTTCCAGTGGGAGGTGGTGCTTTTCCAGCTCCAGTTCTAGTTTCTGGACTAGTAGTTCCAGCAGCAAGGGATCACGGGAGGTGATTTCTGATTCGCTGCCGGCGTTGTTTTCTTCTCCCATGTTGGAAAGAATGATGTCGGGCATCTGGATGTCCTCGTTTTGCTCTGTCGGTCCAATGAGTTTGTCAGCGGTATTGTCCCAAGCGACTACCCAGCCTGGTCCTTTCAGCCTCTCGACGGCAGCTTGGATCTGATTGTGATAGGGGTTGTAAAGGGTTCTTCTGGAGGCTGTTTGCTCTTTTTCAGTAGGTTCTTGGCCTGGTTTCCAGATGGGATTGTTCTCAAAGTCTTTTGTCCGGAATAGCTCATCGCTGTCTGGTGCGCGGTTGAGGTCAATGATTCCCCGAGAGGCTTTGGATTTTAGGTGCGAAACACCATTTCTCGGCATGGTTTCGGCGCTGCCATAGTCAGAAAACCTGACCTGCTGCTCCTGACTGAGCGCCGTACGCTCCGAAAAACCGCCGATAAAGAGGGAAGAATCATGATGGGCGGAGTAAATAATCTGCGGCTGCTCCGTGTTTGGCATGTGGGAGTATTATAAGGTTATTGTTCTATTTTTTGTCTACGCCTGTTGTTAGACTATCAACCGCATCATAAAAGTTCTGCCAAACGTCATCAACTGTTTGTTCAGCATTTACTTCTATCAATTTACCTAATTCTCCTAGTAGAGCTATTGTGGGAATTGTTTTGTTCTGGTATTCATCAAAGCGCCAGGAAGCAAACCCCTCTTCTACCTGCTTTTCTCCATCACGAGCTCCCCTATTTAGCAGCCTTTCAAGAGAGATTTGTTTGGAAATGTTTAAAAAAATTGTTCCTAGGTGCAAATGTTCACCAAGCTTTATGGAGTCAAAAAATAATCCCAACTGTTCAATAAACCTAGGATAACCGTCGACCAAAACCACTGATGAGGTAGGGCATTGATCAATAAATTCAAAAATCACCCCGTTCACCACCTCATGTTCAAGTGGTTTAGACTCCGCCAGAATTGCTGCTTGGCGATCAATTTCTGTCTTGAATTGCGAATCTACTTCTCCTAGTAGGATAGATCTTAGGCGATTCCCAATCGAGACGTGGAAAACTTTTTCTGGCTCCAATTGTGCTAGTTTTTCTCCGTGAGTGGTTTTTCCAGAGCCCGGCGCTCCGTGAACCACAATTGTTTCTGGCATTTTAATTCCTATTTATTTTTGATAAATCAAGCTATTTATTGATTTCCTCAAGACGAGCGATATAATACACCCTTATTAGCGAAAATTCAAAAAATGTTGAACAGGGAAAAAATACAATACGATCCCGATGCCAAAATTAGGCATATTTTGGAGATTCACGGCACCAACCATCGTATTATGATGGAAAACGAGAGCCCTCAAGAAATGCTTGATCGGGTGGTTGAAACTATCATGGGGGTGGAAGAGCTATTTGGCACTTCTCCAGAGGAAATCAAACAACTAAAGCAAACTTTTCGACAGCATTTTATAAATCGAGACTTTATTCCCGGTATTCCTACTCTGACCAATGCTGGCAGACCTGGTTACGAATTTTCTGCGCTGTCTTCTTGTGTGGTGATTCCCGTTGATTTACGAAGAGAAGAAGAGGCTACTCAAAAAATTCTTTCTTACTATCAACAAAACATGGGCTCAGGATACAATTTTACGAAATATGAAGATCCCGTGGGAATGCTTCGCTGGCTAAATGATTTGTCTGACAGAGAGACAAAAACAGGAAATTATGATCGTCGTATAGCGAACATGGGCACCCTACATGTATCTCATCCAAAAATTAGAGAATTTGTCCAGGCTAAGGTTGAAGATTCAACTCTGACCTATTTCAATATCTCGGTGGAAATTACTGACGAGTTTATGAATGCTGCAGCTAATGATGAGATGTACGCTTTAGCTGATGGCACAGAAGTGAGTGCCAAAGCATTATTGGCGGAAATTTCCAAAGCAGCGTGGATGTGCGGCGATCCTGGACTAGTAAATTTGGATAGAATGAACGAACACAACCCCTTGTCAAATATTGCTGCTTATGACTGCACTCCTCCCTGTGGAGAAATGGGCTTGGCTCCAGGAGAAACTTGTCAGTTTGGTTACATCAATTTGGCTAATTTTGTAGATAAAAATGGAATTAAAAGTGAAAAGTTAACAGAGCTGGTGAGGTTTGTTGTTAGGGTTCTGGATAATGCAGTTGAGTATGGTATTGAAAACCAACCCAGCCCAGAGGGTCAGCAAATGGCCAGATTGAAGAGGAAAATTGGCATTAGTGTTGCTGGTTTGGCAGATGCCTTGATTAAAGCTGGCGTACCTTATGATAGTCCCGAAGGTAGAGAATTGGCTAGAGATTTATTGTCGTTGATCAACTATCAAGCAAAGCTTGCTTCAGTTGAGTTGGCTGAAGAGCGGGGAGCTTGCGAGGCCATGAAATATAGCTTGAATAATAAATATTATGAAGGCTATATTGCCAGCAGGTATGCAAATCAGGCCACCAGCACGGTTTCGAAACAGCAATGGCTGGAGTTGGATGAAAAAATCAAAAGAACAGGCATGCTGAGAAACATTCACCACACCGCTCTTCCTCCAGGAGGTAGGGCCTCGATGGTGCTGGGAGCCAATCATTCCATTGAACCTATTTTTAGTCCTGCTGGGTTGAATGCTGATACGGTAGGGTTGGTGTTGGGCTTAGTTTCTGACTCTTTAATTGAAGGCGAAGCAGAGCAAAATCTACAGGAAATGTTTAACTCTGCAGTAGAGGCTGGCAGCTTTCGTGATTTGCCGATTAGCGATGAGGCTAAGGAGCTTTTAAAAACTGCTATTGAAATTGACCCCGAGAGTCATGTATTAATGACTGCGGCACTGGCTGGTAACAATGGGGTGTCTGATGAGTCTGCCTCGAAAACAGTGAATCTCCCCAGCAGCGCCACGCCCGAAGACATTATGAGAACCTATATTTTTGCCCACCAAGTGGGAATGAAAAACGTCTCTGTTTATCGGGACAACACTTTAGATAATCAGCCTAGAAAATTGTCATAAAAATATTAAATAAACAGAAAGATCAAAATGGGAATGAGAAGAAGAAGCGAGCAAGATTTTAGAGATGGAATAAATTCTCAAGGAGATACTTTAATGTCTAGTGCTACCAAGGTTCGTCTTGAAGAAGATTTGGAAAAAAAACTAAAAACTTTGCAAGAAAAAACAGCAGCTTTGGGAGCTACCCAGGATAGCGCTCAAGATTGGCATGACAATGCAGCCTATGATCTTTTGCAACAAGAACTGACAGTGCTAGAGACTGATATTGCCAAGATAAGAGCGGCGCTAAACAATGCCGTGATCGTTGAGCCCAGACAAGAAACAGAAGATGTTCAGGTGGGCAATACAGTTGAAGTGTTTTATGAGGGAGACGAAGACGTTACGAGGTTGACAATCTTGGGTTCCAGAGACAATGGCACTCGTCGCGATTGGATTTCTCCAGAGTCGCCTTTGGGCTCACTTTTGCTTGGCAAAAAAGTTGGTGACGTGGTGGTTTTGCAAAATGGCATGTCTGTTGAGGTGAAAACAATTTTCCCTGGAGAGTTTTAGTTTAGCTTAGTTTTTGGCTAAATGCTCCACACCAAAGTCAGTTATTGACTTAGATGCAATATCAACGGCGATTTTCAAGGCTTGTTCTATTTCGTAGTTTGCTGACAATAGGGTCAAGAATGCCCCCGGCAAAGTGTCTCCAGCTCCGGTGGTTTCGATTGCTGAAACCTTTTTGGCTTTGACTGATATTTCTTTGCCATCAGCGAGATAGGAAGCTCCACTTCCGCCGTGTTTTAGAACCCAGGGAACATCGGTGCGAAGAGTGCCTTTTCTTTCCAAAATATTTGCTTCTTCATCGTTGAGAAAGATCATGCCCACCCGATTAAGCGCTTCAATAGTTTCCAGGGGAAATTCTTTGGCAAACGATTCAAAAGCATCAGCGCTGATAGTAGCGCTAGTGGTGTGACTGAGAAAGTCGATCCAAATGAGGTAATTTTGCGGTAGGGAAGTAGCGAGATGGACATACTTCGCATCTTGATATTGATCAGGGAAGATGTTGGTTTGGACTTTTTCAGCTACTCCTCTTTCCGCTTTAAAATCTCTAGTGTTATCTGCATATTGGGTGAGTATAAAATGGCAAGTTTTACCGTCAGGCAAAACTTCTACTCCTTGGATATCAATGTTTTTACTGGCAATTTTTTGCAGATCAAAGTCAGAGCCGATGGGAGCTACTATCCCGCTGGTGTGTAGCAAACTTTCTCTGTTTTGTGCGGCAATCGCTCCGACTGCGGAATAATAGGCAGCTCCTCCGAGCGATGTTTTGGTTTTTTCAGGAGTAATGTCGGTGTTGAAGGCTACATCACCAACAAAAACGGTTTTGATTTTTTCTCTCATAATTTTTCTTTTAAAAGAGAGATTATAATATATTTTGATATATTTTTACCAGTTTGATTGATTGTGAGAACTAAACTTTTTGAGGATATTTTTTTCTAGCTTTAGCTCTTAAATCTTTAGAAGTGTCGGGATAGAGGATTTCTTTTCTTCCTGTCAGGCGAAGTTCCACCGGAGTAGCTTTTCCAGCGCGAGCGTTATTGATTGCTCTGGTCATTTGATATCTTTTCCAAAAGCCGATTTCCTGATCAGTGGCATCAGTCACCAAATCTTGCGGCAGATCATCAGGCTCCGTGCTTCGCTGAAAATCCACAAATTTTTGATAAGCGGTTTTTTCTTTCATATGTCTAATCGTATTCTAAATGATATAGTCAAATTATGGCAGAAATCTCTACTGAAGAATTAGTCAGGGAGCAACAAAAGCCGATTATTGAGGCTTTTGAAGATGGCTCTCGTCGGCTGGGGGTAGAAGAAACTGCTGTGTTCAAGGGTTTTTATTATCAAGATTCCAACGCTCGCGCCAAAACGGGAGCAAAAGAAATTTCTTACAACATCAAATACCTTGGAGTTTCCAAAGAAGAGAAGCAACGGGTTATGAATCACGAGTTGCAGCACGTGCAGACGAGTCAGGTTTTGCTGCTTGGAGAACGACCGTATGAAGCTTGGGCTTTTGTTTTTCATCCGTCATTTGGGGATCTTCACGCCAGGATGAAGGCTCATTTCGAGAAACACAAAGCAAAAGAGTATCCTTTTAGGAAAAATTTTTGGGATATTCCGGAAGACTATGATGAAGAAATGGTCAGAGGCGGGTTGTCATATGATCATTTTGACGAAGTGCTGGCACTTCTTAGGGGCTATGAGCTATTTTTGCTGCAGTCAAAATCAGAAATTGTTCCGAAGGTAGAACCCTATGAATTCATTGAGGCATTTGTGCCTGAAGATCTCAAGTTTTTGGATCCCAATGAACGAGCAAAAATGGCAAATGAGGTAATAGCCTCAAGACCCGGATTGATTCCAGAAAGCTTGTTGAAGCCTAAGGAAAGCAATGACTAAAATCTCAGGATTTAGTTTTTGTGACCCTAGCACTTCCGCAACCGAACCAGATTATAGCTAGTCTAGTAGACTTATTTAATACTTTCTTCCCAGATATGAAGCAGCTTGGGTTTGTTACTCAGTAAAAGGAGTTGAACCGTTCCTTTGATATTCTTTGATGTATTTAGTAGAATACATGTTCAGAAGAAATATATTCTTGAAAGGAAAATATGTCTTTTGAAGGAAGAATCGCTGCCCAAAGAGCTGCTATTGAGGGAGAACAAGTTGCCAGAGAACAAGATGCTGCTAAAAAAGATGAGCAGAATAAGCTTGCTACTGAAGAAGCAAAAAAACACCCTATTTTCCAAGAAATGAGAGATATTGCTAACTCACCTGAGTTAGAGGAGGCTTTGCAAGCCCTTGTGGGTACATTAAAATCTGACGAAGATTTTGATCTTAAAATTTCTGATAATGAAACACCAAATGACAATAGTCCTTATGGGAGTATTAGATTGTGGGTTGTAACTCGTGCTTGGATTAAGACAATATCAGACAATGAGGGCAACCCCATTGATAAGCAGCCTCAATCAGAGGGCATTTCAGTTGAAATTGGTTACTATAGAGAGGGTGCTATGGTTAAGGCTAGAAAAGAGTCCAGTACTTCAGGTAATAGAGGTTTTTTAACAACAGTTAATATCCCTGCTCGCAAACTAAACCCTGGTCTCTACATTCATTTGAAGTTCGGTAAAAGTAGGTCTGGACTTAGGAGTGTTGATGAAAAATTTAAGGATTTAAATTCCTGTTTGGACTATATTGCTAGATTCATTGTTGAAGGAGAGCAAAAATAAACTTTTACATTGATATATCAAATAACTTGTGACCCCACGGGGAATCGAACCCCGGTTGCCGGGATGAGAACCCGGTGTCCTAACCGCTAGACGATGGGGCCTAGCTGAGGCGGTATTATACGATTTTTCCCCGGAGTGCTCAATTGTTACGCTAAAAGTCAGTTTCAGTTTTTATGCTGAGGCTATGTGGTTGATGTTCCTGAGCATGTTTTTTACCCCTGGAGTGGAGTTGTATGGCAGCGAGCTCGATGGCGCTTGGGTCTTTGGGGAAGTAGTGGGCGAGGAAAGAGAGCTGAGCGGCGGTCAAGAGTTTTTGGTTAATGGCGAGGTGGTTGAGCTGAATAGCGCTGACTCACCTGACTATCTGGTGAGCAATCGCTACGAGTGGGAGTTTGTGGGAGATGGGCGGGAGTTGTGGCTGAGCTTTAGCTATCAGCTGTGGAGTGAAGAGAGCGAGCTAGGTTTTGATGAGCCCGTGCTGGTGGTTTTTCTTGATGACTTATTGATTTTTAAGATTGGATTAGAACGGTGCTGCGAGTTGGAGGGGGAGGAAATTTACTTGGGCGAGCTGAGTGGGAAGCATCGTTTGAGCTTTTTTGCCGGCGAAATGGGAGATTTGGAGAAACCATCGGGAGTGGTGATTGAGGAGCTGAAGTTGTTATCTAAGGAGAGTGGTTTGTTGAGGGAGATTAGCGATGAGCCAGAAACCGTGATTGTGGGGGCGGATTTGGAAAAAATCACAGTAGTGCTGGATGACAGCCCCGAGACAGTTATTACTGGCACCGGCATCGGGGAAGTGCTGGGAGCGAGAGATGAGGGTGGTGATGAAGGGGTTGATTGGCGGGTGAAGCTGTGGGAACTGATGAATAAACCTCATGTTTTGCTGAGTGTGTGGGTAGTGATTTCCATTTTAGTGAGAGCAATTTTCATAGGGAAAACAGTAAAAGTTACAGATAATGTCAGCTTTGAACTAAAGAATTTAATTAGTAGTAAAAATATTTTTCAGAAAGGAACAACATGAAAAAACTGTTTGGCGCGATTCTGATCGCTGGATTGCTAGTAATAAGTATGGTGACCATCACTCGGGCACTGCTGCAAGATGTCGAGTACGTCACTGGCAACAAAGTGATCGGAGCGACCGTGAACCTACAGGTCGGCGACAACGACCCCAGCACCGTCAGCTTCATCTTCAACAAGGTTAAGCCTGGAGAGGAGCGAGAGTTTTCTGTACCTATCGCCAGTGTCGGTGGCTACATCGGCAATTTCTGGTATGAGCTCAACACCAGTAACAGCATAGAAGGAGAAAATCCAGAATCGGAAACCGAGACCACCGGGGAGGGTGAGCTAGACGACTGCGCCGAAGTTTTCGTCAATTTCGAAAACACCGATAACGGACAAGTGGCCTCGTCGCTGGACTGGACCACAGTCAATCAAGTCGGCAACCAGGAGCAATTTTGGGGCAACTCTCCAGATGCCTGGGTTGGTACTGGAGTAGCTCAATTCAACCTCAAGCTGCGTACCGACGCTTGTGAATCGGACTCGATGGGTGATGGCTTTGACCTAGACCTAGTGTTCCACCTAGAGGAAGTGCCAGCACAAAACTAAAATTGGCTTCGGCGGTGGAAAAACTGCGTTCTCTCTTGTGAGGGAACG
>OMJP01000012.1 GCA_900299405.1 bacterium
TTCATCACACTGATAGCACCACGTTTGGCAGAAACTTTCATGCCGATCAAAGTCACGATCGCCAAAAACGATACTAAACCCAAAGTCGAGGTAGCAATCAAGCCCACTACTCTGACCGCGGTAGTCCACTGGCGAATATTCGAGACGATGTCCTCTTGGTAAACCACATCCTCTACACCTGGAGCACCATCCAGATCTGCCCGAATTTGATCAAGCGAGTTAACATTGGTGCCAGAAACCTCGACGCTGGCAGGCAAGATGTCAGCCGTCACCAACTCCAGAAGCAAAGGATCCTCTTGGTGGTCGCGACGATAAAGCTCCAAAGCCTCTTCTTTCAAAACTACATTCACGTCTTCCACATAATCTTTTTGCTCCATAGTAGTCGCCAAAGCCTCGACCTGACTGGTCTCGGCATCGATCTCAAAGAAAGCAATCACCTGGGGACGGGTCTCGAAAAACTCCAGCACTCGGTTGGTACCCATAGCAAACAGCCAAAAACTATGACCGACAAAGAAAGTAAAACTCATCATCAGCACCGCCACCAAACTCTGATAAGGAGTGCGGCGAATAGCAACTAGGGCGTCTTGAAATTTACTCTTCATTTTTCTTTTCTTTGGTTTTCTTCTTTTTGCTTGATTTTTTGGCTGGCTTCTTTGTTTCTTCTAGTTCTTCTGGCGTTTCTTCATCCAAAGACTCGACCTCTACATGAACCTCTTCTTTTTTACCAAATTTTGGCACAGATAGCGATGACAAACTGCTTTTTAAGCCAGCAAACAGACCTCCGGAGAGTTTTTTTTCTGAGGGCTTTTCGGTAGGCTTTTCAGTGGGCTCTTCGGATTCGGCTGGCTTGACTTCCTGAAACTCAGCTGCCAAGTCGTCGTCGGCTTTAACTTCTTCAACTTTCTCGGTTTCCTCAACCTCTTCAAACTCCTCAGTAACTTCTGCGCCTGCCTCAGGGACATCCTTGGGGTTGCTGTCTTTGGTTAGTTTGCCTTTTTCCAGAACTAGCTGGCGTTCGTTTTTCAGGTGATCTAGCAAAGTGACATCATGAGTGGCGATCAAAACAGTGGTGCCGAGGGAGTTAATCTGCTCGAGAAGTTTCATGATACTCAAGCTGGCTTTTTTATCCAGGTTGCCAGTGGGCTCATCGGCAAAAATCACACTGGGACCCATCGCCAAGGCCCGAGCAATGCTGACTCGCTGGGCTTCTCCGCCGGAAAGCTGCTTGGGGAACACTAGGGCTCGATCAGCAAGACCAACAAGATTGAGCAAGTCTGTGACCCGTGATTCGATCTCTCCCTGGGATTTACCCAGAATCGAAAGCGGCAGGGCGATATTTTCCCAGACATTCAGCTCTGGCAGCAAGCGATAATCCTGAAAAACCACCCCAATCTTACGCCGGTGGAAAGGTACTTGTTTGTCGATCATTCCCTCCAGGGATTCTCCTTTATAAAGAATGCTTCCCTGGCTGGGCGTATAATCGTGAATCAGCATTTTCATCAGCGTGGTCTTACCGCTACCAGAAGGGCCAGTGATCACCACCAGCTCTCCAGGCTCGATGTGGAACGAGACGTTATCCAACGCAATAGTGCCGTCACCAAACTGTTTGGTAACTTGATTAAAAGTAATCATGGTTATACCTCCATGATAACAGAATCGAAAACTGTTTCACTAGGTGAGAAATGAGAGAAATTATTCCGTGGGCGCTTCGGCATCGAGCTCCAAAACCTGCACTCGACCGACGTCCATTAACCAGCCAGCTTTTTGACCTTTGAAGGTCTCACCCCAGACTTTGACGCGCATGCCGACCAGTTTGTCTAGATCGGTAATCGAAGAAGTCAGATAAACCGTCTGACTCTCGCCACCTTCGCGCAGCAAGCTGTGTGAGCCTTCACCATTAATGCCTCCAGCTTCTAGATAGCCCTCGGCACTGTCTTTGAAGGTTTGGTCATCTTTGACGCCAAAAACATCACCCACCTGGACATTATCGCCAGCCACTTGTTGTTCAGCCTTGGGAGAAGTGTCTCCAGCTGATTGGGCGCGCAGCCTGAAGGCACCAAAGCCGGTACCAATGCCTGCTACTGCCGCTACAGCAAATAAAACAATCAGTTTTTTCTTTTGATCTTGAGTCATAGGACTTCCTTTAGTTGGTTTCTTTGCTTGAGGTTTATCATCCTCTAAATTCAGCGCTTTCATTTTCACCGCTGATGGAGTTTGATTGTTGCTCGTCTGAGCAGTGGCGTCAACCGGCTGTTTGGCGGACTGGCCAGCAGTTTGTTCAGTATCGAGCTTGGTGATTTTTCCTGGCATCGACAATTATCATACCCTATTTCTATTGAACTTCACCACTGGTAATAGCTGCTGATTGCTGTTGAGCCAATCTTTTAATTCGCGTTCGACGTCTTCTCTGGGCACATCGCTCAAGCGGCACCTGCGCCTCAAGGCTATCAGCCTGGCAAAAAAAGCCAGGTAATTTTCATCTGTTGCCATATCGTCTTGCTTGCCCTCATTGCTCAAAATAGAATTTTGCTGATTTCTAAAATCCTCAGCCTGACTAACCCAAGTTATAAAAAATTCATCGGCCACTTTAAACATTTTTTCTTGATTGGTACGCACATTGCCTTTCTATTTTTTAGAAAAAAGAAATTCTACAACATCTCAAGCTATGATCTAGGGTGGATTTAACTAAGGCAGTTTAATTTCCTCGTGAATGAATTGTTCTAGATCGCCGTCCAAAACACCATCGGTGTCGGAGGTCTCGACCTGCGTGCGAGTGTCTTTGACGAGCTGGTAGGGGTGCAAGACGTAGTTGCGAATCTGAGTGCCCCAGCTGGCGTTGGTGTGCTGACCTTTTTCTTTGGCCAACTCTTCCTGGCGCTGCTGTTCTTCTTGCAGAGCCAAGCGAGATTTCAGCATCTTGAGAGCTTTTTCGCGGTTCTGTACCTGAGTCCGCTCCTCGCGACATTTGACCACGATACCGGTGGGAAGATGTTTCAGTTCCACAGCAGTGTTGACTTTGTTGACGTTCTGGCCGCCAGCCCCGCCTGCTCTGCTGAAAGACCATTCCAAATCAGCATCTTTGAGCTCAATCTCGTCGGTATCTTCGATAATCGGCAGTAACTCAACCAGCGCAAAAGAAGTCTGGCGCAAATTGTCGGCATTGAAAGGGCTTTGGCGCACCAGGCGATGAGTGCCCTGTTCATTTTTCAGGTAACCATAAGCATAAGGCGCCTCGATCTCGTAAACCATTTCCTTGATCCCAGCCTCCTCGCCGCGCACTTCTGAAACTAGCTTGTATTTCCATTCCTGTCGTTCAAAATAGCGAGCATACATCCGCGCCAACATCTCGGCCCAATCCATGGCTTCGGTGCCACCCTGACCAGGATGAATCGACAACGTGGCAGATAGAGGATCGTATTTACCGCTGAGATACTTCGCCAGCTCCAGTTCGGAAGACTGCCTGCTGAGCTGCCAGTAATTCTGCTCGGCTTCCTCGGCAAAAGCGGTTTGCTCTTTGGGATCGAGATCGATGAAACCCTGAAGATCTTTGAGAAGTTTGCTGACCTGCTGAATCTCCTCTAGTCGGTGCTGGATAAAAGACAGGCGCTGCATTTTGCTTTTCGCCTCTGGCTTGTCCCAAAACCCTGGCTCGGCAGACTCTTTTTCCAAAGCCTGTAGCTCTTGGGTCAGCTGGTTACTGTCGGTCTCTGCGAGTAATTGCTCGGTTTTGTCGATTAAGACCTGAATCTCATCGGTGGCGATTGGCATAGGGTTATTGTACCGCTTCCTGACAGCTAGCTTGGTAAAGATTGTGAATTAGCGCTGGGTTCAGAATTGCGCCGGCCGGACAGTGAATGGCAACGGTTTCGTAGGTTAGACCCACCTGTTTTTGGATAGCGATGGCTTGGTCCAGATTACCGGGCAGAGAAAACTCTACTGCGGTGGTGGTTTCGGTTTCTTCCGGTACGCGGACCAAAAAGCCGACCTGCAAGTAAGAAGTGCCGCTACTGTTGACCACGATTTCCTCGTCCCAGGTTGTCAGGAGTTCGTTGTCGATGGTAATCGAGCGAACCCGCATATCGGAGCGAACTAGGAGGCGGTGGTAATTGATGTAGCCTAAATGATTGGCGACGGTGTAGTTGGGATTGTTGAGAATCTCTGCCGGCCGATCGGCGAGAGTGTAGTGATTGGTAAAAGTAGTGCTTACGGTTAGCTGCTGGTCGGCGAGCGCGAGCGACAGCGAGCGCGACACCTTGCGGTTGGCTTTGTTGATTCCCACGTTTGTTTCGACCGGCATCACGTAGATTTCCTGCGGATCGTAAGCCTCTGTTTTGCCTGCCAGATTCAGAGCCAGCAATTTGTTCTGTAACGCTGCAGTAGTCGAATAAAACTGCAGCTCACTAAACAGCCTGTCTTCCGCCAAATTACTCACCACTGCTCCCCACTCACCAACCGACAACTGACTAAGTCTTAACAGTAGTGCGGTATAAAGCTGCTGCAGTGCTTGTTCTTTTTCGCGACTGCCAGGAAAAAAGCTACTGCGATTCTGACGCAAAACCTCTACCACCTCAGTGGCGCTGATGGTTCTTTCCTGATCTGGCAAATAAACGCCACCAACAGCACCAATCATGGTCTCGATCGCTGACAGCGGCAGGGCGATCACCCCATCAAAACTTTGTGGATCACCATTGATGCGACCAAAATAGCGAAAAATCGTACTGGCTGCAGTAGGAAAATCAGGTGACCAGTTGGCGTCGTGCAGTCTCATTCCTTGGCCCTCGCTCAAATATTCTGCTTGCCCAGCTGGTGAAGGTAAACTGATACTAATTCCGCTGGGATCATAAATATCTCGTACCTCCAGCTGCAGCGGGTTTTCCTGACTGAAATCAATCACCGCATATGAACCAATGAAACCTCCAGTAGCTCGTAACTCATCAGTGTTCTGTAGCAGAATCAACCACCGCTGCTCACTATTGAACAACTGGCCCAGAACGTCTGCCACTTCCTGAAATTTGGTTAGCTGTAATGCCGCCTGCTGATGATTTTTGATCACCACCGACAACAAGCTGGAGCGCTGAAAATTCTCGGCCAGATTCGGTAAATGATTGTTTATCTCCCCCAAGCTGTTTTTGGCTATCACTACCTGCTCTTCGAGACTTAAGTCTGCCAACTGTCGTTGCAGCCGACTACCATAACGACCCAACCAGACCCCTTCATGCCAAACTTCCGCCAACGGCCAAGATCGAAAAGTAAGGCGCGAAACCAGCCAGCTGCCAGGATAAGCTGCTTCAAACAGCGCCTGACTGGTTGCTACTTTGCCCTGAGCAAGACTGCGAGCTGCCAACCCGGTCAACAACAAAGAAATCACCAGCCAACTAACCAGCACCACCGCTAGTGCAAGAAGCCAGTTTCGCCAAGAAAATTTAGTGAAAAAAGTCCGAAAATCCTTCATGATTGGCTGATCAGGGCAGTTTACCATATAATACTCTAGTAATTACTATGCCAAAACCTAATAAATCCCTCGATATCGTGGTGCTCCACGGCTGGACTCTCAATCCTGGGGTGCAAGACAAATGGCAACCGTTTCTGAAGCTGCTGGAAAAGGCAGGTTTTAAGGTGCATTTTTGGCCACTACCAGGCCTAGCTGAAGAACCCAAAAAAGCACTACACCTGACTGATTACGTCGACTGGCTAGCAGACCAAACCAAATCACTAGAGAAATTCTTGCTGCTGGGACACTCTTTTGGCGGCCAACTGGCGACTCGCTTTACCAAACTCCATCCCGAAAAAGTCAGCCGACTGGTATTGATCGACAGCTCAGGTATTCTGGACCATTCATTGCCCAAAAAACTCAAGCGAACTGTGTTCCGCACCCTGGCCAAAGTCGGCAAAACTTTTACCTCGTCTTCGGTGCTGCGCCGCCTGCTTTATCAGCTAGCTAGAGAGCGGGATTACTATGAAGCCGGCGCCAACCAGCGCAAAACCATGCGTAATATCCTAACCGATGAGGTGGTGGATGATCTGCCAGCGATTCAAGCTCCCACTCTAGTAATCTGGGGCGAACACGACCGCATGACACCACTGAAGCTGGCCGAAACTTTTGCGGAAAACATTCCCAACTCACAATTTGTGCTGATCAAAGCAGCTCGTCACTCACCGATGTACACCCACCCAGAAGAGGTGTTGAGCGCCATCAAAAACTTTTTAGAAAAATAAAATGCAGACCTTAACCCTCATTATCAGCTTAGTACTTTTGCCGCTGCTGCTGGTCAGATTGCTGCGCTGGCTGGCTTGGGTGCAGCAAAAAGAATATCGCCCCGATCGGCTGTGGCAGTTTGTCCTGTCAGAAGAAGGTGTCCAAGAGCTTCTCAGACTGCTTCCTAGAAAAACCGATTTCACTCGTACTGGTTTGAAAAGACCAGCGATGACCGCTAGAGCAGCGATGACTGGTTTCTTGAGTTTGATTCTGATCGGCTACACCCTGACTGCTGCCTACAGCTTCTCCTGGTGGTGGCTGAGTGTGCTTGCTTATTTGTTCCTCCCCATCTTCCCCGCCGCCACCGCAGTGCTGACCGAACTTGGCAAAAGCATCCTCAGCACAGGACTGCTGTTTGCCGCCCAACGCAAAGTCGCAGCCACCAAACCGACCATCATCGGCGTCACCGGCAGCTATGGCAAAACCACCACTCGGCACTTGGTGGCTCACGTCCTCAGTCAGCAGTTCACGGTCTATACCCCACCACGCTCGCACAACACTCCCATCAGCATTGCCTGGAATTTGCTGCGCAATTACCGCCAACAAGAATTTTTGGTGCTCGAATACGCCGCCTACAAAAAAGGCGAAATCAAGCGCTTGGCTAGATGGTTTAAACCTTTAGTTAGCATTGTGACTGGTGTCACTGAGCAGCATTTGGCGCTCTTTGGCAGTATCGAAAAAATCATTGAAGCCAAAGGTGAGCTGGTCAAAGCTACCAAGCTCGAAGGCCAAGTGTTCTACAACGGCAGCGATGAGCGAGTGATTCAGATTTGTCGCCAAGACACTAGTAAAAAAGCCGTCCCTTATGCCGGACTGAGCTCCGTGGTCAAGATCGACAAAGCGAAACTCAATGACAAGGGCAGGCTGCAGTTTGCTTGGCAGGGTAAAACCATCGTTACTCACCTATCAGTGCTGTACTCCACCAAAGCGATGCAAGCAGCCATTGCGGTTGGCCAATACTTCAAAGTGCCTGACAAAAAAATCGCTGCTGGGTTGAGTAGTTTCCTGCCCACCGATAACTATATTCAAGTCTATCCGCACAAAAACCAAGGTTACTTAATTATTAATGACGGCAAAACCAGTAATCCTCAGGGTTTCCTGGGGGCTTTGGAGCTGCTGGGTCATTTCAAAAAACAGGGCAAAAACACTGTTTTGCTAACTAGCGGCATTATTGACCTGGGCGATCAGTCTGATGAGATTCACCTCAAGCTAGCCAAAGCTGCCGCAGAAGTGGCCGACTTGGTGCTCTATGCTGGAGTTGACGGTCGTCATATTTTTAAAGAAATCTTTGGTAATAATCTCACTGGCAATCTGGAAACTATCAAAACTGTAATGGAAAAACTAAATGAAAAAGATGTGATTTTGCTGGAGGGCAATGTGCCGAAATGGCTAAACCAGGAGCTACAAAGAAACTATGATTAACGCCAGTTTGGGAGCGCACTACGACGGAAGCTTTGTGTGGCAAAGCATGATGCTGTGGTGGCAGACTCTGTTGGGAATCAAACACCAAGAGTCGGCCGACGAGTTGCAGCAAAAACTGAGCAACACTTTTGGTGGCAAAGTGGTATTAACCTACAAAGGTCGGGACGCGATCGAGTTGGCGCTGCGAGGCTATGGTCTGACCAGTAACAAAGATGTTGTTCTCACCCAGGCTTTTACTTGTTTTGCTATCGAAGAAGCAATCGTCAGGGCCGGAGCCAAGCCAGTTTATGTCGATTTGGCTAAAGATCAGCTGAATTTCAATGTCAAAAGTCTGCAGGCAGCTGGCAAAAAACACGGCAAAAATGTCAAAGCAGTGATCGTCCAGCATGGTCTGGGTCATCCGGCAGAGATCGACAAAATCCGTGAATGGTGTAATAGACAAGGAGTGCTGGTGATCGAGGATTTGGCGCAGAGTTTTGGCGCCGCCGGCGCTGGGAAACCGCTGGGCAGCTTTGGCGATGCGGTGATTCTGTCTTTTGGTCGTGACAAAGTAATCGACGCCGTCACCGGCGGCGCCGTAATTTTCCGTACTCCAGCCAAAAACAATCAGTTGTCTTTTCTGCCTCCTGCCAAAGGAATAATTCTCAAAGACTTGGCTTATCCTTTCTTTACTTGGCTGATCAGAAACACTTACTTTTGGCTTGGTTTGGGAAAATTAATTCACCGATTACTTACCATTGCCGGCCTAATGGGTAATCCGACCCAAGCTCCAACTCAAACCATTACTGCCCTTCCAGGAGGTGTCGCTAAGCTCGCCCTGACACAACTGCAAACGCTGGAAAAAAATCTTCAGCACCGGCGAAAAACTGCCAAGCTTTACCTACAGGAATTGCAATCTTTGCCTGGCAAAATCATTACCACTGAGGCTGACACTCAGTACGGTACAATCTTGCGCTTTGTTTTGACTACCGACGATCCTCAGGCTTTGCTGAGTTTCTGGAAAAAACATGGCATTCACCTGACCGATCGCTGGTATCGCTCGCCGGTCGATTGTGGCAATCTACAATGCGATACTAGTTATCAAAGCGGCACTGCTCCACGGGCAGAAAAAATGAGTCAAACAGTTATCAACCTACCAACTCACTCAAAGATCAATCAGCGCCAAGCAGAAAAAATAATCGCGGTCACTAAAAAATTCTTTAAAAATAAAAAATAATTTTTCTATGCCACTTACCTGCCAATTAATCGACAACCAACAGCTGTGGGAGCAGTACGTCCTCAGCCGTCCCGAGGCGAATTTTCTGCAGTCAGCGAACTGGGCTGAGTTTCAGCAAGCCTTGGGCAAAAAAGTTTTCCTGATCGGTGTTTTTGATAATCAGCAGCAAGTGGGAGCGATGCTGGCGGTCAAAGAAAATGCCAAGCGTGGCAATTATTTAGCTATCGCCGGCGGACCGTTGCTAGACTGGCAGCAACTCACTGATCAGCAGCTCAAAGAAGTTTTTGGCTATCTCAAAAAACTGGCCAAACAAGAGCGCTGCCTCTTCGTCCGCTTCCGCCCTCAGGCTTTAGACACTCCAGAACTGAGACAAAAATTGAGCGTGCTGAACATCAAAGAATCACCGATGCATCTCACCGCCGACCTGACTCTTCAGCTCAATCTCGAACAAACTCCAGAGGAAATTCTCAATGGCATGCGCAAAAACACTCGCTACGAGGTACGCAAAGCTGAGAAAGAAGGCATCACTGTCATCACTTCCAGCAATCCTGACGATATCAAAGAGTTTTACGAACATCAGCTCGAGCTGGCGGCCAAACATCATTTCGTGCCCTTCAGCTACGAATTTCTGCATGAACAGTTCCGCATCTTTGCTGCTGACAACCAAGCCCTACTGATTTCCAGCTACCAAAATGGCAAACTGCTGGCGACGGCCTATGTGCTGTTCTACAACCGCGAGGCGGTCTATCACTATGGTATTTCTACTGACACCAACGATCGTTTGCCTGGTTCCTATGCTTGTCAGTGGGCAGCGATCCTGGAGGCTCAGCAGCGTGGTTGTCGCGTTTACAATTTCTGGGGTATTGCTCCCAAAGAAGACACCGAGCACCGCTTCGCTGGCGTTTCTACCTTCAAGCGAGGCTTCGGTGGTGATGAAGTGGCTTATCTACCCGCTCATGACCTGCCAGTCTCCCCGCTCTACAAGCTGACCTACTGGTTCGAAATGCTACGCAAAAGGTCGAGGCATTTATAAAATTACATCAAAATACATCAAAAAATCTTTATACTTCCTCAAAATGCCCCATAGCACTTTTGCTATGGCGCTTTACGGGAGAGGGTATAACTTTTCATATTTCTTTGCCACAGAACTCCAACTAAATCCTTCAATGAATTTCTTACTTAATTCTTTCCCTTTACCGCCAATCTCATTTTCTTCAAGGAAATTAAGCTGATTGCTAAACGCAGATAGTCGCCAATAATCCTTTTTAAGTTCATTGTCTGCCGCCACCGCCACCGAACACTGATGTGCCAAAGCTTCCAAAGCAGACAAGTAGCCACCGGCAAAAACTACCCTGGCTTTTCTCAAATATGACTTGGGGTCAGCAAAACCAACAACTTCCCCAAATTTTTCGGCTCTTCCTCTCAACTCACCGTCACCACAAAAAACCACTTTCCCCTGCCAAGCATTGTTTTTCAGAGTATCCAACAGCAATGGCAAGCCGGTGTCTTCACTCAGCCGCCCAACGTACAATAATAAATTCTGCTTCTTTGGTAACTTGCTCGGCACATCAACACCGCCATAGATCACTAAATCTGTTTTGATATCATAGTATTTCTCCACGTACTTACCGATTGCCACCGTTTTATCTGATAAACGAGCTGCCAATTTTTTAAAAAAAATATTTTTCCACGGAATGGGATATTTTCCTTCCCAACCATGAAAAGTCGTTACTACCTTCTTGCGCCAAAAAATCAGTCGCAAAGGTAAATACCAAAGAAAAACATCGTGAGCATGCACCACATCGGCCCAACGAACTAATTGCCAATACTGCACTATCAGCTTCCACCAAATCACCAGCAATCCTAGCAACTTCACTAGAGGGAATTTGAAGCGAAAAACTGCTAACTTACCGATTTTCTCTTGCTCGACAGCATTGCCAATCAATTTTGTTAACACTCTCACCTGCCAACCTCGCTTGGCCAGCTCTTCACTAACCCGCCTCACATGAGTCTCTACCCCACCTCTACTGGGATAAAAAGCCGGAGTAATCATTAGGATTTTTGCCATCATCAATTCCCGTTATAATAATAACAGTGAAATTATCAGTCGTAATCACCGTTCTGAATGAAGCAGACACCATCGACCTATTGTTGGCTGGCTTGCTACAGCAAACCACACCAGTGGACGAAATCGTGATCGTCGATGGCGGTTCAGCTGACCAAACCAAAAAAATCATCAAAGAATGGCAAAAAAATCCCAGCATTGGCAAAAAAATCAAATTCTTTACCAAAGAAGGCAATCGTAGTGTGGGGCGTAATCATGCCATCAAGCAAGCCAAACATGATTGGCTGGCGATCACCGATGCCGGCTGCCTACCAATCGAAACTTGGCTCGAAGAACTGATTGCTGCCCAAAAAAAATCTCAAGCACCAGTGATCGCTGGTTACTATTTCGGGCTGCCAGAAAATAATTTCCAGCAAGCAGTCATTCCTTATGTGCTAGTGCCACCCAACAAAGTCGATCCAGAAAATTTTCTACCCGCCACTAGATCGATGATGATCTCTAGAGATGTTTGGAAAAAGTTGGGTGGTTTTGACGAAAAACTAGACCACAATGAAGACTACGCTTTGGCTAAAAAGATGGTCAAACCAAACATCGAGATTAAATTCACCGATCGGGCTTTAGTAGGCTGGCTGCCAACCAAAAATCTCAAAGATTTTTACCGGATGATCTACCGCTTTGCTCTGGGTGATATCGAGGCCAGCATTGTTCGTCCCAAAGTCAAACTAGTTTTCTTGCGCTATGTCTTGGTTTTCACCGCGCTGATCTGGACCATCATTACCAATCAATTCTTGGAAATCTATAGTTTCTTCGTCGGCTTGATCCTGATCTACAGCTACTGGGCCATTCTCAAAAACCAACGCTACGTCGAATACGGTAGACTCTGGCTTCCCGTATTACAATTCACCGCCGACATCGCAGTGATGCTGGGCAGTCTAAAAGGTTTTTTCAAGAAAAAAAATAACTAGCGATCAATATTCGTCCCCGTTCCCGGATCAAAACAGCGAGGAATCAAGCCAGTAGGAAAATCATAAGCGTCTGCTTGGGGGCAGGTCAGGATTCCAGTGCCGTTGTGGGCTATCTGCCAACCGTCTCCTGTTTTAGCGGCAAAATAAATTCCACCCTGATCGCCTTCGCCGACGTTGACATAACCAGTGGCATACTGAGGAGTGCTATCTCGCTCGATGGTAATTTCTATTTGCTCCACTTCCATCTCAAAACTAGCAGCCAAACCCTGACGGATCGCCAGCATGTCATCTTTGGTGTAGCCTTGCTGGGCTGCGGTTTCAGGTAGCGTATTTGGTTGACTATTACTTTCCTGCAGCGCGCCCAGCTGAGCCTCAATTGGCTCCGAGTTCACATCGCCAACAGGACGACCAAGAGGGTCGACTTGCGCTGTAGATTGGCGGCGGGCATTCCAAACCAACAAGCCAACTAACAACACCAAGCCGCCAATGATCAGTAATTTTTTTCTATCCATGCTATTCCTCAGACTCTGTGGCTTCTGGAGCTTCAGGAAGCTCCGCATTTTCTTCCGCTCCTTGATTGATTCTCGCCTCGACCAAGGCCATCAAGCCATTCACCGATCCAGAAAAGCGATTGCCATCGACAAAGAAAGTCGGAGTACCACTGACTCCGGCGGTGTTACCGTCAGCGAGATCCTGCTGAATCTTGGGCAGGAAACGATTGCTTTCGATAGCCAGGTTGAATTCTTCCATATTCAGCTCCAACTCCTCAGCATACTGCTGGAAAATCGTCAGGGCATCCCCTGACTCGGCCCATTCTGCTTGACGCAAGTACAGCAGATCATGCATTTCCCAGTATTTTCCCTGAGCTCCGGCTGCTTCAGCAGCTTCTGCTGCTAACTGAGCGTACTGATGCTGCAGCAAGGGATAGTGACGATAAACATAGGTGATTTGGTCGCCATACTGAGTCAACATAACTTGGAGCGCCGGATGTGTCTGAGCACAAAACGGGCATTGATAGTCAGCAAACTCGACAATGGTTACTTTAGAATTTTCCCCAGCCAAAACATTGCTATTTTCTCTGACCAAAATTTCCTGATCTGCTGTCTGGCTGACTGGGTTACGATCTTTGGTCAGCGCCACAATTCCTCCGATAAACATCACCAAAGTCACCAAGCCAATACCAATGAGAGTTTTTGCTTCACCTGTCATGAGTTTTCCTTTCGATGGATCAACATTAATGTAGTAATGATAGCAAAAGCTAATAGCGATAACAAAGGAATGGTAATGAAGCCAAACCAAGCAAAGAATCTAGTGGTGCAGGACACTCCCTGTTTGCAAACTTCTTGGATCACTCCGTAGTAAAGCAGATTGTGATAAGCAGCGATCAAAAAGCCCCCGATACTCAAGGGTAGGACATAGGTCGAGACGCGCTTGTCTTTGAGCAAGATCCCCACGGCCAACACTGCCACCAAGGGATACATCAAAATCCGCTGATACCAGCACAGCACACAAGGGGTCCAGCCCATTACTTCACTGAAAAACAAACTGCCCAGGGTAGCTACCAAAGCTTGCAGCCAAGCTAGATACAATACTCGTTCTTTGAGCCAATTCCACATTGTTTTAGTGTAGCTTTTCTAAGATTATTCTTCGACTACCAAAGTGCCGACCATGCCGAGTTGGCGATGGCTGCCGACGCTGCAGTAGAACTCGAATTCACCGAGCTGATCGACCACGAACTCGAAGGTAGTGGTTTCTCCGCCATCGATGACTTCAGACTGGACATCGAATTCATCTAGTACAAAGTCGTGATCCATGTCGACGCTGGTCATGGTGATGCGCACGGTGTCACCGAGGTTGGCCTCCATCACACTAGGTTCGAAATAAAACATCCCTGCTTCCATTTCGACTTCGACCACGCCTTCTTCCATGGCGTCTTCGGTCTCGGCCTCATCGGTGGCTTCTAGCTCGACGTCCTCTGTCTCACTAGGAATGATGATGGTGTTTTCCTGAACCGGAGCCTCGGGGGCGTCACTGGAGCGCATCATCACAAAGGCGACGACGCCCACCACGATGATAATTCCCAAGATTGCCAGCAGGTTGCTACCGCCATTGGCTGGTTGTTGTTCCATAGTATTGTTTTCGGTCATGGAGACTCCTTTTGATTTTTATATACTTCTGTATCAGACAGAGTACTCTAATCCACCCCTGCTTGGCAAGTAATAAACTTTTACCAGCCTGATTGCAGCTGGTATAATCTAGCTTCACTAGGAAGCGTCGCATAGTGGCCAATTGCACAGGTTTGCTAAACCTGACCGGAATTTCCGGTTCGTGGGTTCGAATCCCACCGCTTCCGCCAAAAAACTTCATCATGGAAGCGTCGCATAGCGGTCAATTGCACACGCTTGGAAAGCGTGAGCCTCACGGCTTCGTGGGTTCGAATCCCACCGCTTCCGCCAAATGTAACTTCACGTTTTGAAAGAAACTCCTGACGCACCTCGAGGCGCTCGCTCCGCTCGCGCGGCAAACCCAAAAATTTCCTCTCATTTTTAGTGCGGCTCCCCCCAGACCCCCCGCCGCCCGCCTGCCGGCGAGGCAGGCAA
>OMJP01000013.1 GCA_900299405.1 bacterium
CAAGTCATGGCTCAAAACACTGGATCTGGAGAGGGCGACGAATCTGCCGACATCTTTGGCACCATCAACGCTCCCAAAGGGGTCGATCGTTATGGCTCTGCTACCGAGGGCGGATTGATTCTTTTTGTTTCCAACATCATTCGCATTTCTACCGTTGTGGCCGGCATTTGGGTGATGTTTAATTTCATCGTGGCTGGCTGGAAATATATTTCTTCAACCGGTGATAATAAGGCTCCAGCCGAAGCCTCAGAAATGATGACTCATAGCCTGATTGGCCTAGCAATTATTGTCGGAGCTTACACTCTGGCAGCTCTTGTTGGCCTATTGTTCTTCGGCGACGCCACCTACATTATCAATCCCAAACTCACAGGAGCTCCAGCCTAATGCTAATGTCATTATTTTCTTTACTAGCTCAAAATCGCAATGATGCCGCGCCATCCAATGAGATAGACCTAAAAAGCTTCACACCTCCCACTACCGCCTACAGCACCGGCTCAGATGACCCCACTGGAAGAGGCGCCCTAGAAAATCTTGAGGGCTTCATCTCGAACATCATCGGTCTGCTCACTGTCTTGGGCGCGATTTTCTTTGTGATTTATTTTGTCATCGGTGCTTTTCAATGGATCACTAGCGGGGGCGACAAAGGCAAACTGGAAAGTGCGCGTAACCGGATGATGTATGGTGCTATTGGGATGATCCTAATTATCGGTTCTTACGCTATCCTCGGGTTGCTTGGTGGTGTAATCGGTATTGATTTCTTGAATCCTGCTGATCAGTTACAAGAACTAATTCCTAATTAATTTATGAATCTTAAACAAAAACTAGCCACCATCGCTACTAGCGCCGCCATGCTGCTTGGCTCTACTGCTCAAGCTTTTGCTCAATTGACCAACCCAGTGGTGGAAGGCAGCTTGGGAAACAACGATGCTGCTGCCTCCAGCGGCTCCACTTTTGCCAATTATTTTGTCAGTCTCTGGAAAGCTATCATGGCTATTGGCGCCATTGTAGTAATCATTTTCTTTATTTGGGGAGCGGTGGAATGGATCGCCAGCGGTGGTGATAAAGGTAAAATCGAGAGTGCTCGTAACCGCATCACTCAGGCCGTGATTGGTCTGATTATTCTGGTTGGTTCTTACGTCATCATTGGCTTTATCAGCGATCTGTTCTTCGGCGGTAGTTTCAATATTTTACAGCCAGAACTTCCTGGGGTTGGAAAGAGTAAATTTTAATCATGAACTTACTAGCTACTACCATTGATTTTGGCAGAAGCGCGGGATCGGCGGATCTTCCCGGAGCTGGAGCGCGCAACGCACAGACCGGTTTTGGCAATTTTCTCAGCGGCCTAATGAGTGCCGTGATGGTCATTGCTGCTCTACTGGCCTTTCTGTTTCTGCTGTGGGGAGCAATCGAGTGGATCACTAGTGGGGGCGACAAAAGCAAGCTGGAGTCTGCTCGCAATAAAATTTCCCAGGCACTGGTTGGTCTGATCGTCTTGGCGGCCACCACTGCACTGTTTATGCTGATTCAGCAATTTTTGGGAATTTGTGTGCTGAGCTTTAGCGGTAGCTGCTAAATGATAATTAATAGATTTTGACGTTTTGACCAAGGCGTGGGTATAATAGGCAAATCGAAGTAACAAAATAAATATAAGGAGAATCATGAACAAACTTCGCAAACTCGCTCTCTCTGCTGGCGCCTCAGTCGCTTCTATGACTGCTGCTGCCACTCCAGTTTGGGCAGAAAAAACAGTCGATGTGACCAGGGGCACTGACGTCAATCCTGGTGAAGGATTTGCCACCAACTTTGGCAATTTGTTGAACGGTGTTTTGAGTTTCGTGATGGTAATTGCTGCATTGCTAGTTTTCCTCTACCTCATTTGGGGTGGTATCGAATGGATCACCAGCGGTGGAGACAAAGGCAAAACTGAATCAGCCAGAAACAAAATTACTTCGGCCGTTATCGGTCTGATCGTGGTGGCTGCCTCTTACGCCATCCTGACTTTGGCCTTGAACTTCTTGGGCTTCTCAGACATCAATGATGTGCTGAATATCCGTACCATCGATGGCTAAAGTTTTTAGATAGAAAATCAAACCCCTCGCTAGTCGAGGGGTTTTTTGTTGGAGAAAGCCATGTATAATCACCCCTATATGAAGTTGCTGAAAAAAATCTTTCCTGTAGTTTTTCTTGGTCTAGTTTTCTTGGTGAGCGCTACTCCGGCTGTGGCCCAAACTAGCAGCTGGTCGGGCGTCTGCGTCGGTGAGGCTGGCACACATGCCTCTGATGTGGCTACGATTCAGGGTCTACAATGCATGGTCGCCAATGTGCTGGCATCGTTTCTGACCTTGATCGGGATCGCCGCTTTCATCATGCTGGTGGTCTCTGCTTTCCGCATTCTCTTCTCTGGTGGAAATAGTCAGAACGTCGAAAAGGCGCAAAAATCCATCACTTTTGCGGTGATTGGTTTGATTGTGGCCATTAGTGCTTTTGCGATTCTGAATTTGGTGGCCTCGTTCACTGGCGTTGATACGATTTTGGAGTTCAGAATTCCTACCGAAACGAAACAACTCAAAGAGGGTGCCGACACTTTGCGTAGCGGCAAAGGAAATTAATTTTCTAGTTACTTACCGAAATTACGCTGGCGGCGGTTGAGTTCTTTGATGGCTTTTTCCAGCTCTGCACCATCAAAATCCGGCATCATCACGTCGGTGAAATACAGTTCGGAATAATTGCTCTGCCAGAGTAAGTATCCAGAAAGTCTGACTTCTTTTCCTGGGCGGATGATGAGTTCTGGGTCGGGAAAATCCGCAGTATCGAGATATTGAGCGAACTCTGCTTGCTCCAGCTTGCGCTTCGCCAGCTCGTCTTGTCCCAAATCCTGAGCAGCTTTTTGGACAGCGCGCAGAAGCTCGTCACGACCACCATAGTTCAGGGCAAAAATCACCGTGATCTCCTGATTATCCTTGGTTTTTTCCACCCATTCAGCGACACTATCTTGGATGTCCTGGTCGAAACGCGACAGGTCACCAATCGTTCTCACTCGCACTCCTTCTTCGTGAAGTTTCTTTACTTCTTTGCTAAACATCTGACGGAAAAGCTTCATCAAAAACTTGATTTCTCGAGGGTCTCGATCCCAGTTTTCGGTGCTAAGAGCCCACAAAGTGAGGTATTTGACACCAAGTTTTTTGGCTGCACCCACTACTTCCTTGATCCCCTCTTCCACCATTTGCTTGTGACCCAGCGAGGCCTCCATTCCCCGCTCTTTGGCCCAGCGACGATTGCCATCCATGATAATGGCGATATGTTGGGGAACGTTCATGATTTGTTCTCCAAGAAACTTTGTAAAGCTGCCAGTACTTGCTCGTCATTCAGCATAATCACCAACCACGGAGAAAAGTCCTTTACTGTGAAGTTTTTCAAACTTCCTTGTTGGGTTTC
>OMJP01000014.1 GCA_900299405.1 bacterium
AAATTCAATCGGTTGCCGAGAAAATGGTAGCAGACGGTGTTGATAGAGATAAAATCCAGGAAAAAATAAATTCATTAACTGCGCAAATTCGTTTGTTGATAAGCGAGTAGCCTTGTGCCCCCACCAGGAATCGAACCTGGATTTAAGGTTTAGGAAACCTCCGTTCTATCCGTTGAACTATGGGGGCAACGCGGTATATTATAAATGACTGATGTTCACAAATTCTTTACCGAAAACTATTTTACGCTTGTTGGCTGTATTGGCCTTACTAATTTTTGGCTTGTGGTCCTTTCGTAGCTACCAAAATGCCCAAGAAAAGCTCGACTCTCTCGATCCTCAAGTTCGCAGTGCTGCCGCCCAAAAAGAGCGCCAAGAGCTCTTGGCTGCTGCTGGGAAATTGATGGTGCTGCCGGCTGGTGAGCCGCTGATTTTTGACATCGAAAATGCTGAAGCCATGGCACAGTCGCAGCCATTTTTTGCTAATGTTCAGGAAGGTGACAAGGTTTTGATCTATGTCCAAGCTGGCAAAAGCATTATTTATTCCCCTGCGCGCAATATTATTGTCAATGTCGGCACTTTGTCGGTCAGTGGGGCTAGTTTGCCGCTCGACACCGAAAACCCGCTCCAGGTGGAAATCAGGGGCGGAGGAGCCAGTCAGGAACGGTTGGCTGCTTTGGAAGAGCAGTTGGCTGATTTGGTTGAGATCACCGCGATCACTGCCGCTGCCAATGATGACTACCAGGGTCCGACGATTGTGGCGCTGACTACTGACGAAGAACGACTGCAGCAGGCTCAGATTTTTGCCTCCAGCCTCGGCATACGTTTGGCAGATCAACTTCCCGCCGGTGAAGCCAGCAGCAGTGCGGAGGTAGTGCTGATTGTTGGCAATTAGCACCAATTTTATTTTCTTAATAGAATTTAATTGAACAAATCTGCTACCTCAGGAATTTCTCCCAGCATTTCAATGACTTTTTCCCCTTTGGGGAGTTTTAAGAGTTGTTCTTTAAATAGCGCTAATAATTCTGGATACAGTCTCAGTTCTTGTCATGTATTGCTTTCCTCTTTCCAGAGGAGTTGATCGATGACGCTGTGTTATATTTTGATCATTATTCGGCGGAATAAGGTTTCTGTCTATTTCTTTTATGCTAAACGGCATATTTTATTTCCTTTCTTTTTTTGTAGTGCTTCGCAAGAGCTTCAGAATCAAAGTGTCGGGGATGGCAGACTCGAACTGCCGACCTCGCCGTCCCGAACGGCGCGCGCTACCACCTGCGCTAATCCCCGGTGGAAGCTGAATTCTAACCTATTTTAGCTCGATCGCGTAGAGATTTTGCGGCGAATCAGGGCTGAAAGAAGTAAGAATCAGCACCTTGCTGCCATCTGGCCAAGGGTAGACAAAGCCAGGTTCGAACGGACCAGCATACACCACCGTGTTGTTGGTGCCGTCATATTCCATGATATGTACTTGATCAGGAGTGGCAAAAAGAACATGTTTCGAGTCAGGCATCCACTGTAGGGTATTGATCGCCAGTGAAGTGTGATGGACTTGGAAACGACGAGCAGTCTCGGCAGTAGTTTCGGCCTGCAGTCTGGCAAAAGCACTCGGAGAACTTTCCAGCGATTGAGCTGGACCATAAAGATCAGTCGCCAGTAAGTGTTTCGCTACCCAGCGATCACCAGTTTCCGTACCGATGAAAAAGTTGCGATCTTCTTCGGCATCATAAACATAAATATCGTCAGGAGTGAGCGTGCGAGTTTCTGGCTGAGTGTTGCGGGAAGGCACCGGTGGCACAATGTCATCGGGCAAAGTAATCGCTGCCGTGGCAGTGTACATCATCCGTTTTTTATCAGGTGACAAGTAAACATTTTTGGCAGAACTAGTGGCGATCTGCACCATTTCCTCCGGAATCTCCTCGAGGAATTGACGCTCGCGGATATACATTTCTTCCTCCCATTCCGACAGCACTTGTTGACGCTTCCAAGCGATATCTGGCTGGTTGTTGAGATTTACTTTGTTACCCACCTCGATCACCATCTCTTTAGTTTCACTCAAGATCATCAGCTCCGCACTGTTCGGTGACCAAATCAGGCTAGCACTTTCCAGATCGAGACTAGGAACATCAGCGGCGATTTGTTTCGGACCCCTACCCAGAGGAATGAGGTTGTTCGACAGCTCGAGCAGGTACAGTCCGTTTTTGTCTTCTCCTTGAGCCTGGTTGGTATAGAACACCACTTTTTGGCCATCAGGAGCAGTGACGATGTTGGTAGCACCGGTGAGTGTCAGCGGCGTCAGACTAGGAGCGATAGGGTAGAGCTGGGCATTGGTTTGGGTCACTAGCTCTTCTTCGATAGTTAGGTTTTTGGTCCAAGGAGAATAACCCTCTTTGCGAATCTCGACCAAGTATTCACCAGGAGAAAGATAGACAGTGTTGTCAGTGGCAGTTAGCAGTTCGCCATCGACGTAGACCTCAGCACCAGTCGGAAAAGAGTTGGCGCTCAGTAGGCCAGTTTCTGGCTGAAAACCCTGCTGAGTAAAGCGGAAACCACCTTTGGCATACTGAATCGCGATCGCCGTACCCAGGATAATCAAGGTGGCAGAAATCAAGGTATACAGTAACCCAGCATTGACGCCTTTGAAGAGATTTTGGGGAGCGATTTTTTTCAACATGATTGCTTAATTGATTGCCCTTCTTGGCAACAGCGGATATTATAACAGCAGTGATGCTCAAAAGTCTGGACTCATTAAGCAAAGTAATCGCGGTCGATCTCGGCACCGATGTGACGCGAGTGTGGGATAAAAACGAGGGCTTGCTGGTCGAGCACCCGAGCTTTTTGGCAGTCGATACTACTTCACAAAAAATTCTCGCTATCGGCAAAGACGCCCAAGAAATGCAAGGCAGGACAGCGGCGAACGTACAGCTCTTTCGTCCAGTGCAAAAAGGACAGGTCTGGGATGTGGCAGTGGCGCGAGCTTATCTTCAAGCAGTACTCAGAGATGTTTTGGGTAAAAGTTTTTTGAGCCCGACCTTGGTGCTAAGCGTGCCGGCTAGTTTGCGGCCAGCCATCGAGCAAGAAACCGTGCAGCTAGGCTACAGCCTTGGGGCGCGAGAAGTGCTGACAGTCGCCCAACCGCTGGCCGCCGCCATCGGCTCCGGCATGCCGGTCGCTGATGCTTCCGGTGGCTTTATTCTCCAGCTGGGCTTAGGTATCAGCGAAGCCGCGGTGATTTCTCTCGGCACCTTGGTCGGTGTGGAAGCGACTCACCAGGCAGGAGAGTGGTTTGAGCAGCAGATTATTCTCTCACTCAAAGACATCGGCAAAGTCACCGTCAGCCGTGAAACTGCGCGCGAATTGATCACCAAACTTGCCAGCCTCGATGAAGACTTTAGCTCCTCACTACTGGTCACTGGCAAAAGCGAAAAAACCCAAGCACCCAAAGAAGTCGAAATTACTACTCAAGATCTGTACGAACCAACACTGCTAGCAGCGAACAATTACGTGCGGCTTGTGAAGAAACTGCTGACCAAAATCCCCACTGAACTGACCGTCGATATCGTCGACAAAGGCCTACTGCTCTCTGGTGGCGGCGCCAAACTCCGTGGTTTGGACGAATACCTGGTGCCCAAGCTCGGCGTGCCAGTCTCGACCGTCGATGAACCCGACCAAGCAGTCATTCGCGGCATGGGCACGATTCTGGAGCACCTCGATGAGTATCGCCAAAGTTTGGGGCAGCGGGAGTAAGTCGAGGTTGTTAACTCAGTTTGATTTCCAAATTCATTCCCAAAGCATCAGCTAGGCTCATTAACACCTCTAGAGTAGCGTTGCGTTGGCCAGTTTCGATTTGGCTCAAGGTAGTGCGGTTGATGTTGGCTTTTTTGGCCAGTTCTGCTTGGCTAATTTGCTTAGCTTTTCTAGCTCTTCGGAAAGCGAACAACAGCTCGTATTGTCGCGCTCGTTCTTTAATGTGGCGTTGCTCTTCCTCTGGTAAACTGGCGATAAAATCGCTTAAAAGAATAGATTTGGGTCGTTTGTTGCTCATTTGTTATTCTTCCTTTTTTATTTATAAGCTTGCAATCTTTTTTGAGCTAAGCGGATTTCCTTTATTGGTGTTTTATTAGTTTGTTTTTCAAAAGCAGAAAGCAAAATTATCTCTGGGTGAGCTAAGTAGGCGTAGCAAGCTCGGTATTGTTTCTTTTCCTGAGCAACTCTCATTTCAAATATTTCGCTAGTTATCTTTTTTGCTTCAGGTTCTTTTAAAAAGCCTTCCTTTTCTAGTGCGACTATCAGCGAAGTGAGCTCCTCCCTGGCTGGTTGTGAGAATTTTTTAATGCCTCTCGCCGCCCTTTGGTCCATTATTACGACCTTTTTGTTAGTGTTGGGTTTAATGCTAGATTGTTGCATATAAACAACAGAAATACAACTAGTTTTTTAAAGTTGCCTTGCATAACTGTTGTTTATCTAGCTTAAAAAAATACTTTGACAGAAACCTGACACACAATGTGCTAAACTAAAAACATGGCAGAAGCGATTCCCAATTTAGAACTAGTAGAAGCAGCGGAAGGTGGTTTATCCGAAGAATTGATTAGGTCTAGATTGATTGACGCTGACACTGTGACCGATGCAGATCTTCAGCTTGTCAAATCTCAAATAGAAGAATTAGCCAAAGAAGAAGGCCTTTCACCAGAGGATGTTTTACATTTGGTAACTTGGGAATTGGCAGACAAAACTCAGCTAGAGCCCGAAGTTGTTCAAGAAATCACCGAATCTCAGCCAGACCCACGCATATTTAAAGGAAAGCTGGGAACAATAATTTCTGGCTTGAGAAACCAATCAGCCCTCCAACCCGCTTGATTATGAATGCTTCCCACGAAGACGCCCAAAACCAGAGAAAAAGACCAGATCTTTCAAGTGTTGCTGGCGGTCCAAGTTTTTTTGAAAAAGCAACCTTGGCTGACGCCACTCTGGAGGCCGCTAGAGTTGTGGCCAATAATCTTAAGCTTGATGTTTCTGATCAGGAGCTAGTTGGAATGGTTGAAAAAGCCAACAAGTTTGCTTTAAAAGGAGAAACTAAATTTAGATCAGCCACGGAGGTAGTAACTAATGGCTTAATGGACAAATGGAGAGAGCAAAGGGCTGGAATCCAAGAACCTCAATAGAGTTTACAAACTCTTCACCGCTTTTTGAAATTGTTCCCCGCGATCGCGGTAGTCTTTGAACATCCCGAAGCTAGCGCTGGCGGGACTCATCAGCATCACTCCTTGAGGGGACATTAGTTCAGCAGCCAGTTGAACCGCCTCAGCCATTGAGTCGGCAAACTTGATTGTCGGGGCGGTTTTTCCTTGCTGCTCAGCCAGCTTGGTGACGGTGTCAGCCAGGCGCTCACCAGTAGGCTTGAACAACACCAAACCAACCACGTCCTTTTCCAGAATTAATTGAGCGAGATCACCGAAATCCTGATCTCTTTCATAACCACCGGCGATCAGCACCAGCGACTCGCCAAAACTTTTCAGAGCCTGATAGGTAGCATGGGGATTAGTCGCCAGCGAATCATCATAAAATCGCTGACCATTTTTTTCTGCGACCAGCTGCAGTCGGTGCGGCAAGCCTTGGAAACTCTGCAATGCCTCACCAATCTCCTCTGGTGAAACGTTGAACAGCCCACCGATAATCACCGCCGGCAAGACATTGTAAAGATTGTGCTGACCGGGCAGAGGCAGCTGTTTGACGGGCAGCACTGGAAAAGCCTGCTGATTTTTGTTGCGGTAAGTGATGACGTCAGCGCGGACGAAAGCCAAGGATTCTGGACCCTCTTCCAGACTGTGGCGCAAGTGCTTGCCCTTGCTCAGCGCAGCAGTCTCGGCCACCACTTCGAAAGCAGGATTGTAGATCACCAGATCCTGCTCAGTTTGGTAGCGAGTGATGGCAGTTTTGGCAGCCTGATAAGCAGCAGTGTCGGGGAAATAATCCAGGTGCTCAGAAGTAATTTCTTGGATGACAGCGATTTGTGGACTAACCGTCATGGTGGCCAGCTGATGACTGGAAAGCTCCAGCACCACGATGGTGTCGTCATTTATTTCCTCGAGAATAGACAGCACTGGAGTGCCGATGTTGCCTGCCAGGATAGCGTCAAAGTTTTGCTGTTTGAGGACATGATGAATCATCGCGGCAGTAGTGCTTTTACCCTTGGTGCCAGTTACGCCGATGGTGATACCAGAGCAAAGCTCCATGAACAGCTGAGTGTTGGAAGTTAATTGGCTACCGTTTTCGACGGCTTGCTCAATTTCCGGCAAAGTGTGGGGGATGCCAGGAGTCTTGAAAATTGTTTGAAAACCATTGATGTTCTCTAGGTAGCCTGGTCCCAGTTGCATGGTAAGATTTTTGTCTTGCTTCAGCGCTTGTTGTTGCTCTTCATCCAGGTCACCCAGCTCTCTTTCATCAGCGATCGTTAGCTTTTTGTCTGGAAAATGCTGACGGAGAAACCGGTAAGTACTCCAGCCCTCACGACCAAAACCGAGGATCAGGATTTCTTTTGTGGCTAGTTGCTTGAGGGAAGTAGTCATTTTGGTTGTTGGTTTAGTGGCTTAATTGCGCAAGACAGAGCGAACGATGTTTACTAATTGCTCGTCCAAGTGGTGCTGATCGTTCCATTGCTGCAGTGCTTGCTGAGCATATTGTGCCACATTTGGCTCGTCATGGAGCACTTGTTGCTGGACAAAGCCTAGCAAGGCTGGCAAATCCTGATCTGGATGCTGGCGACGGAAATGCTCGATGCTGAGCTGGAAAGCAGCCAGGGTTTCTTCATAAGTGCCGATACATTCGAAAGGTTTGTGCTCGTCTTTGCCCAACATCGCCAGCGCGGTTGATTTCAAGCTGGAGTCCTCGAAAAGATTGCTGGGAAAGATCGGTCCAACCAGCTCTTTTTCCTCGAGAAATGGATAAAGCACCGTAAAAACAAACAGACACTTGGGACACTGGCAGCACCATTGTTCTTCCTGCTGCTCACGATTACAGCTTTTGAAAAGCTGCTGGAAACGAGGGCGCTGGGCAAAGGCTGCGGCGATCTGTAGCTCGGTCAGAGGGCGCAGCAACGAGAGATACTCGGGGGCAGGGGAGAGATAGCGCTCGACATACTGGCGGAAGCGCTGTTCGAACTCGAAAGTCTTGGAGTACTGATGATTGACGGTAGTGCCATGGAAAGGGACGTTGCCCTCGTTGGCCGAGAACTCGTTCGCCAGCAGAACTTGCTGATGACCGACTAGCGAAGCCAGCAGACTGGACTCGAAAGCCAGGCGGGCGCTGAAAGGTGTGTGGCCGTTGAGATAGCCAGCTTGATTGAGCTCGAATAGTTTGGGGTCAAAGGTCCGGCCGATCTGGAACAGTTGCTGTGCTTGGCTGGCTTTGGCGATTTTGTCAGCAGCGGGTGATTGGGGATGAGAGAGTAGGATGTCATATTCCAGCCCATTTTCCTCGAGAATTTCCACCACTAGGGCGGAATCTTTCCCCCCTCCCACGGGAACCAAGTACTTAGCTGCAGCTGACTTAGGGTTTGCTGCTGTGGCTGCGGCTTGAACACTCCAGTTGTCATCACTGTCGCTGATCAATTCGACAAAATCTGTTGGCGTAAAATCGATGTCGTTGGTGTAGAAAAACTCACCCATGCCCTTGAGCAGCAGCTCTTTCCACCAGGAGAGTTGGTCGTCGTCGAGCTGTCCGGCCTCGATCACGATGGTTGGTGAGGCCGCCACTTTCCAGTAGCTGAACATTTCGATGAGCCCCAAGTGAAACACCCAGTTATTCAGGTTCGCTTGGTTAGCATTATTCAAGAACTCCTGGCTCAAGGGGAAAATCTTGATTTGGGGTTGGAAAATAATCTCTGGCTCCAGCTCGAAAGTGAAATCGATCACCAGCTCGTCATTGATGATTTGCCAGGCAAATTTGCGGTAAAAAAAGCAATGGTGTTTGGCTCGCAGCTGCGCAACTGTCATGCTTCCATTATATGTCAGAAACCGCGAAAACCAAGCTGGCAACGAGCTTGCAGAAGTGAAAAATTCAGTCATTTTTTAAGCCAAATTTTCGGGTCTTGAATGGCAATTTTTGCTGTAGTTTTTTACCAAAGTCCAAAAATCAGGTTTTTCAAGGTTTTATTCGAAAAAATCTGTGTTCGAAAATAGCAAAAAAGAAACAATTTTGCCGAAATTCAATCATTTTTGTATTTTGAGTTTTGCTGAGGAGTTTTGGGTTTTGCGGTAGAATAGAAAGTTTTACCCCTAAAAAACCCAAAAATTGGCGTTTTTAGTAAAATTTGGCAAAAATAGGTCGCCGCGATGGTGGGGAAACTGCTAAAATAGAGAAAATCTAGGCAAAAGTTTCGGCGAATCTTCAGTTCTCTGGCTGGAATTTTTGACTGACAAACGATGAAAAAGACCGATCAGACAGTCCTTTTATTCAAAAAAAGCATTTTTAGCAGTTCCAAAGAATCTCTGCTAAATTCGCTTCGTGAAAAACTTATAAGGTCTAAAAAACCACTAGTGATCTTTACCCCCAACCCAGAACAGCTGGTTTTGGCGCGGAAAAACCCTGATTTTAGCAAGCATTTGGCTAGCGCAGACTACCTGATTCCAGACGGAATTGGCCTAATTTGGGCTGCCAAGCTGCTGAATTGGTTTGGCCGTGGCAAAGCGATTCGGGAACGAATTACAGGAATTGATCTCGCGACTGACTTCCTCGAGTGGGCTGCGCGGGAGGATTGGTCGGTGTTGCTCTTGGGGGGAAAGGGTTACCACCAGGCGGGAGATTCTGAGCTGCAGCTGAAAACTAGCTTACCAAAGTCAAAAAAATTGAAATTGCAGTGGCTGGAGGGTTACCAAAATGTGGCGCGCCGCACGACTGCCGAAGAAAAAACCGTGCGCCAAACCATCAGTAAATTGAAGCCGCAACTAGTGCTGGTCGCCTTCGGCGCGCCGCAACAAGAACAGTGGGTCGTCGAACACCGCGACTTACTCACCAAAGCCGGTACCAAAATCGTGATGGTCGTCGGTGGTAGCTTCGACGTACTGTTTGGCAAACTCAAACGCGCCCCACTATGGATGAGAGCGCTGGGTTTAGAATGGCTTTACCGCTTGCTCCAGGAGCCCCACCGCTGGCGTCGACAGTTGGCTTTACTGGAATTTATTTCTCTGACTTTTAAACAAGCCTTGAGTGGTAAAAAATAGCTCAAAACTGTTTTATTGCTTAATATATTGATACATTAATTAATAATAAAGTAAGCTTTGATCATCGAAGCCAATTTGTTGACGAAAACCAACTTCAATACCAACAAAAACCCCCACATAAAGTGGGGGAATTTATTTCAATTTGAAAACAGTTTACTCTTCACCGTTGGGGTTGACGCCCAACAGCCACATCACTGCTTCTTTTTTGTAGCGGCGGTCGCCACGGGAGTTGATCCGAATGGCGGGCAACTTGCCGCGTTTGCCCCAACGTTTGATGGTTAGGGGAGAGACTCGTAACAAATCTGCCACTTCACGGACCGTTAGGAGGTCAGGCAGATTATTGATATCGAGTTTCGCTGCGTCGGTCGCTCGTCCGGTTTTTTTGTTGTCGGATTCGTTGACCGTGCTGCTGGCAGAATTGTCGTTCATAAGTCCTTTCTTGCCAATAAAGTTACTACTAACTGCATACTTTGGCGCAGGCATCTTCGGTGAGAGTTGTTCGTATTTGGATCAAAATTTTCCAAACCTACATATAAAAGTAACAGAGTACGCGCAACTAGGTCAATAGGTGAATTCAAAAGGGATCATTCTTTATCAGAGATCAACGGAAGATTATCTTCAATGAACCAAAAACCCCGCCTAAGTGACGGGGTTTTCTTGTTTCAACTTTAAAGTCAAAAGTTATTTGAGTTCGACGACACAGCCGGCTTCTTCCAAAGCTTTCTTGGCTGCTTCAGCTTCCTCTTTCTTGACGCCTTCCAAAACTGGCTTGGGAGCTTCCTCCACAAAGGCTTTGGCATCACCCAAACCAAGGTCTGGTTTTAGGGTTCTGACGGCCTTGATAGCGGCAATTTTGTTCGAACCGCCATCTTTGAGGATGACATCAAACTCAGATTGCTCTTCAGCTGGAGCGGCTTCACCGCCACCGGCTGCAGGCATAGCACCGCCCATCATGACGGGGGCAGCTGCGCTGACACCGAACTCATCTTCCAAAGCGGACACGAGGTCGGAGACTTCCATCAAAGATAATTCTTTGACAGCGTCGACAATCTTTTGTACTTTTGCAGGAAGTTTTTTAGCTTCTTTTTTCTCTTCTGCTGGAGCTTCCTGTTGTGTTTCTTTTTGTGTGTCTTCTGACATACAGTTCCTTTTCAGGTTAGTTAATTAATACTAGTGCTTATTCGGATTTTTGATCACGAACAGCACGCAGAGCGTAGACCAGATCTCGCTGACCAGCTTTGAGCACGTTGACTAGTCCATTGGCTGGACCCTTCAACTGCACTACCAGCATGGTAAGCAATTCTTCTTTGCCTGGCAGTTTGCTTAAAGTCTGGATCTCTTCGGCAGTGAGGATTTTGTCCTCCATCACGCCTTGTTTGATCACCAGCTTTTCGTGGTCTTCGTGGAACTTGAACAATGCTTTCAAAGCAGCCACGGCATCTTCATTGGAAAACACCAAGGCGTTCATACCCTCGAGAGACTCGCTGAGTTTACCTTTACCGACAGCGATGTCGATCAAAGTATTTTTGGTGACGAACATCTCGCCGCCCACCTCAGAAAGTGCCGCCCGCAGCTCGACTTGGTCATTGACCGAAGTACCGCTGTAGTCGACTACCACTGCTGATTTTGCAGCAGCAAACTTGTCTTGCAAGATCTTGACCTGGTCCAAGTTTTTTTGACTTGGCATAAGCCGATCCTTTCTTGTAAATGCGCTGTGAAGATGTGTGTGCGAAGAGGAAAATGCTTATCAGCTAAGCAGAATTGCTCGGCTTGAAGCTAAAAGTTTCTCCTCGGTGCGCTATTTAATCCTGACTTCGGCTAGTGCCTCATCGGGAACACACTGTCTTCGGAATAGAGAAGTATTGTATCATTAAACTCATGCGGCGCAAGCTTTTAGCTAGCTTAATAGTAGGTGGATTGGCTTTGTTGCTGCCTACTCAAGTTTCCGCCAAAGAATATTACATCGATTCCCTAGAGATAAATGCGACGATCAATGAGGATGGCTCGATGGAGGTGGTGGAGCAGCGGCATTATGATTTTCGCGATGATTTTCGTTTCGTTTACCAAACCATTCGTCACCGCCCGGATGCGACGGTAGACAATCACCGCTCTGAGCCTTACGAGATCAGGATCAAAAGCCTGTGCGAGGGAGAGGTGTGCTATTCCTTCGTTCATCCTTCGACAGTCGATATGGTTGATCGCCGTGCGAATGAAGCCGAGACCTTTACCGTGACGCAAAACGCAACCGAGACTTACTTGCAGTGGCATTTTTATGCCATTCGCGAACCAAAGACTTTTACTTTGACTTACTCAGTGGACAACGCTGTGACGCTGCATGAAGATGTGGCCGAGATTTACTGGCAATTTGTCGGTGACGAGTGGGAAGTCGGGCACAGCAACATCGAGATCGAAGTTAACCTTCCGCCTGGTTTGGATGGGGAAATGATTCAGGCTTGGGGGCATGGCAATCTGCAGGGGAGAGTGGAGATTGTCGATGAGCAGACAGTAGTTTTTACCGCGCCTAGTACGGCGGTAGGGGAGTTTTTGGAGGGGCGGATTATTTTTCCGCGTGAGGTAATGACTGGTGGTGCAGCGGGGAGTGCTTCGCGAACATTGATTGTGGGGCAGGAAAATGAGTTTATCGAGCAGACGAAAAGAGTGCAGCAGCTACAGCAGTGGTTTGCCCTCGCGGCTGGCGGGTTGCTGTTGTGGAGCTGGGTGGTGGTCGTCAGGGAGATTTATCGCTACTGGCGTTTTGACCGCCAAGTCATCCCGCCAGCCAACCAAGCCGACCGCTTTTGGGAGCCACCAAGTGATTTGGAGCCAGCGCTGGTGGAGCAGTTGATCTCCGGAGCCAAAACTGTTTCCGCGCGCGCTTTTACTGCCACAGCGCTGTCGCTGGTCCAGCAGAAATTTGTCAAAATCATCCGCAGCGAAAAAAAGCAGGGCTTTATTATTCAGGATTGGGAGTATGGTTTTGAACAGACTAGCAAAAAGAAAAACCTTACAGAACTGCAGCAAGACGTCTACGACTATATTTTCTATCGAGTGGGTAAAGGCAAGAAGCAAGTATGGTTCAAAGATTTGATCGCTTACAACAAAAAATCTCCCACCAGTGCATACAGTTTTTTGCAAAGTTTGGGTAAAACTGCCTTCGCGCAAAATCTCAAACAAAATTTACTCGTTCAGGTCAAAAAATCTCGCTACAGAGAAACTTTTCGTCCGTTTGCTAGACCCGCACTGCTGTCGCTTTTATTACTTGTTGCTATCTTCATTTATGCCACTCAGCTATCAGCTGGCCAAGGTGACTCGCTTTTAGTTGTGATGATGATTGTTTTCCAGCTCAACTTGATTTTCCCAGGGGTAATTCTCTTGGTGGTCGCCGCTTTGCGTAGCAACCAACTGCGTCGCACGGATGAGGGTCTCAAAGAAGCTTCTTTGTGGAGAGCTTTCAAAGCCCACATGAATGATTACCAAAAAACCGCGAAATACCCGATCGACTCGGTGATTTTGTGGGAAAAATATCTGGTTTATGGCACGCTGTTTGGGGTCTCGGCCAAAGCACTTTCTCAGCTGCCGATCGATTTCTCTGATAAAGAATTCCGTACCACTTCGACTTACTGGGGTGCTTACCATGGAGCTCATGCCAGTTCAGCCGCTGCCCAAACTGCCTCGCTAAGCTCATCACTTAGTTCCGTTACTTCGGCGTTATCATCACTCTCCAGCTCGACTTCCCGCAGCTTTGGCGCCTCTGGCTCAGGTTCCTCAGGCGGTTTTTCCGGCGGTGGCGGCGGAGGCGGTGGCGGAGGTGGAGGAGGAGCAGGTTAATTGCTAACCAATTTTGTCACCCTCACCGTAGTTTTCGGTGTCTAGGTCAATGTTGTCAATCGTGCGAATGTCTTGCCCCTCCACTGTTTCCACTTCGTATTGTCCTTCTTCTTTGTTTGGATCTTCTCCTTTTGGTCCGGAGCGCTCCTCTTCTTCATGAAGCTCTCTTGGTTTTAGGGTATTTTTATGACTTTCCATATCTCCTTTCGGAACTTATTAATTACTTTGATTATATTTGATGTTTTGGCCGATTTCCACTTTTCAAAATCATTAGCTCTGTTATACAATCTCCTCAATGTTGTTCCACAACGCTACCACCAGCACTACCGTTACTACCCGCTAAGGGGAGGAGGTGTTGTGGCAGAAGCGCAGACCCCGCCCCAGCGGGGTTTTTTGATGCGTAAAAGCAGTGGAACACTATAGAAAACCAAGTACAATAAAGAAAGGACTTATGCCTGACTCACAAGCTAACCACGACGAATTATTCAAGTTACGTCATACCGCGGAGCATGTCTTGACCATGGCGATGCATAATCTCTACGGCACTGACCAGGTAATCATGGCCATGGGTCCCGCCACTGATGATGGCTTTTACTTTGACTTTGATTCCGGAGAAGATTTCAAACTATCCGAAGACCAATTTCCCAAAATCGAGACGGAAATGGAGCGTCTGATCGACCTCGATCTGCCGGTTTCCAGACAGGAAATCTCGGTGGAAGAGGGGCGAGAGATGTTTGCTGGCAACCCTTACAAACAAGAGTGGCTGGACGAAATCGAGGCGGCCGGAGAACAAGCCAGCGTCTATTGGCTCGGCGAACCAGGAAAGGAAGACTCATTCGCAGACTTGTGTCGCGGCCCTCATGCCGCCAGCACGGGCGAGATCAAAGCCTTCAAACTCCTCAGTATCGCTGGTGCTTACTGGCGCGGCGACGAAAAAAACAAAATGCTGACCAGAGTTTATGGCACAGCTTTTAGCTCTGCGGCAGAATTAGAGCAATATTTAAAGAACCTAGAGCTGGCCAAACAGCGCGATCACAAAAAACTAGGTCGCGAACTGGATCTCTTTAGCTTTTCAGACTTGGTTGGCCCCGGATTGCCCCTGTGGTCTCCTAAAGGCACGATTCTACGCAACCTGCTCGATGACTTTGTGTGGCAGCTACGCCAAGAAAAAGGCTACGAACAGGTCGAGATTCCTCACATCACCAAAAAAGATCTTTACGAAACCAGCGGCCACTGGGACAAGTTCGGCGATGAACTTTTCCGCATGACGACCAAAGAAGGCCATGAGTTCGTGATGAAGCCGATGAACTGTCCGCATCACACGCAGATTTATGCTCGCAAACAGTTCAGCTATCGCGAAATGCCCCAGCGCTACGCCACCACGACCATGGTTTACCGTGACGAGCAGACGGGAGAGCTGAACGGTTTATCTCGAGTGAGAGCGATTACTCAGGACGATTCGCATGTTTTCTGTCGCCCCGAGCAGGTGGCCGACGAGGTCAATGCCGTCTGGGATATCGCCGAAGAGTTTTATCAAGCTTTTGATTTCAAACTAGACGTCCGACTGTCGCTACATGATCCCAACGAGCCCGACAAATACCTCGGTGGAGAGGAGCGTTGGCAAGCAGCTGAACAGCAGCTCAGAGAACTGGCCAAAAAACGAGGCGTGGAAGCCACCGAAGCACCAGGAGAAGCGGCTTTTTATGGCCCCAAGGTTGATTTCATGGCCTACGACTCTCTCGGTCGCGAGTGGCAAGTAGCGACGATCCAGCTTGATTTCAACATGCCAGAGCGTTTTGACCTGTTCTGCATCAACGAAGCAGGCGATCAGGAGCGAGTAGTGATGATTCATGTGGCGATCATGGGTTCGATCGAGCGGTTCTTGTCGATCCTGATCGAGCACTACGGCGGAGCATTTCCTCTCTGGTTGGCGCCCGAGCAGGTCCGGATTCTGCCGATTGCTGACCGCCACCACGATTACGCCCGAAAAATTGCCGATCAACTAGTCGCAGCAGACATCCGCGTGACGGTTGATAACCAAGGAGACCGTCTACCAGCCAAGATCAAGAGCGCCCAGCTAGACAAAATCCCCTACATGCTAGTCGTCGGCGATCAAGAAATGGAAAGCGGCGCAGTCAATGTCCGCCAAAGAGACGGCGAGCAGGAGAGTCTGGAGGTGGGTGAATTGGTAGAGAAGCTTACTGAAGAGATCTCGAGCAAAAAGTAATTAACAAAGATGCCGGAACATCAAAAATCTTCTCAAGAACCCCAGATTAAAGCGGATCAATTTTCTGACTGGTTGGATAATTTGGACCTCAGCGCAGAGCAAGTAGAACTAGAGTGCTTTCAATTTGAGTTTTCTCCTCCAACTTTAACAGTAGACATTACCGGAGCAAGCGAAGAAAGTATTAGAAAAACAGTAGAGAAAATCTATCAACAAGCCCACTCATTTGGTGCTGAAATAAGTGCCAAGGGATACGCGATTGATAAGCTGAAAAATTCTTTTTTGGGCAAAAATGAAACTGCTGTGGAGAATCAGGACGGCTTTCACTATGGATTGAAAGTGAAGTTCAAGCCAAAAAGAGAAACTAATTTAGTTCATTAAACTCAATCGTGTAATCTTCCTGTCTCTTTTGCCTTTTAAGATGGCTTTATGCCATGGAAGGTACTTTATTTTCAAACTGCCAGGGGAGATTATCCTGTTAGAGAATTTGTTGATGCTCAAGACAAGGCCTCTAAAGTTAAAGTGAAAATGTCTCTAAACTTACTAAAAAATCATGGCCCCTTTTTAAAACCACCTCTTATTAAAAAGATCACCAAAGATATCTACGAATTGAGAATAATTGGCAAGACTTCGATAAGAATTTTTTTCACTCCTTGGGGGAATGATTTTTATTTGCTGCATGGATTTGTCAAAAAAGCACAAAAGACCCCTGCCAAAGAAATTAAGATAGCTGTTGCGAGATTAAAATTATTAATATAATATATAAGTTATATGAACATTTCTAAAAATAAAAGAAATCACTTACCCTACGAAGGCATCACAGAGGAAGATCTGCGGGATCCTGAGTTTCGTAGAGAATATGAAAGGCTGAAGCCTAAATTCGAGATGATCGAATCTTTGATAGAGGCCCGCCTGATTCATAATTTTACCCAAGAAGATTTGGCTGAGTTTATCGATAGCAAGCAACCCGTCATCTCTCGCCTGGAATCAGGAAAGTCCAACCCTACCGTTGGCTTTTTGCGTAAAGTAGCAGACGCCCTTAATGCAGATCTGAGGATAGAGTTTATTCCTCGGCAGACGGCTTCTCATTAGTTTTTTCCGAACCCTTTTCTGCTTCTTCCGGCGCTAACTCTTCTTGTCGCGGTATGTTTTTCAGCACCAGCCGGTCGACCGTAAACGGTGCCGCCAAAGAGATCATTTCCAGAGTAAAAATCGATAATTCGAAAGCACTGGGGATCTGATTGGTGATGAAAAAAGCACCCAAACCAACCACAGAGGCCGTCGACAGAGTTTCTTTGAACATTTCTTGTTGAGTTTGGGTAATCACTAGTTGTTCTACCCCCATTCTTTTCGCCAGTTGGGTTTTGCGGGCGATTTTCGGGATGCCGTGATACATCAGCACCAGGAAAGTAGCGATCGCGGTCACTGTATTAAAAGTTCGATTGGGCACACTGATGTCGCCGCTAAAGATACTAACCTCCCAACCAACTGGGAAATGACGAACCACAAACCAGGCTAGCAGCATGAATAACAACAGATAACCAGTGGTGTAACGACCCCAGCGGTTGTCGAATAGCTGTTTCTCCACTTCTTCGCTTTGGCGTTTGCGAATCGAGCGGCGAGCGACATTGATCAAAATCTGCACCACTACTAAGCCAATCCAGACAGGAATCAGTACTTTCCAGCCAAAATCTACGGTTTCAGTAATAGCAGGGTAGGGGATTTTGAAGAAAATGTTTTCGATCGGATATTCTGGATAAGGCACCCAGCTGTAGAGCAAGTCAGGATTGATGGCCTTGCTGTAAAAATCAGTCAAAAACAATCGTCCGATCGAGATATATGACACTAGCTGCATCACGAAATCGACTGAGTAAAACAAGAAAGTGAGGTTGCCCTGATGATAGTTTTTCTTGAGGAGAAAAGTTTGCTGTTCTTCAGATTTGATTTTCTCGATCGTGTTTTGAAACTCTTTAATACTGTTGGCTTTGATCACCCGGATCATGCGAAAGGGAACCAGCAGCAATGTTTGGAATATACCTAAAATCACCACCGAGATCCACATGCTGTTGGTCAGTCCATAAAACAAAAACAAAATGCTGGCGTAGAACTGATAGCTTAGACCAGAGAAGAAAGCATAGATCAGCAGCAGAATAATCACTGCCGAAAAAATCATGTTCAGTGTCGGCAGGGTGGTGCGCTGGCTGATGCGCGCGTCGCGGCTGAGCGTCGGTTGGTATTTACCAGGCTGATTGGCAGCTTGATCTGGAGTCATGGGATTATTGTACAGGACTGAGGAGATAATAGCTGCGGTCTTCGGTGTCGGCTATTTTTTGGAAGCCGAATTTTTCGTAGATTTTTTTGGCGATGGCGTTGTCTTTACCAGTACTGAGCCAAATGATTTCGTCGGGGTTCTCCTGCCAAAATTCTTTAAAAGCTTGGTCCATAAAAGGATAAGACAAACGTTTGCCGCGGGCGTTTTCGTAAAGCCGGACAGCGAAAGTCCAGTTGGTTTGCTGATCAGTTTGAGAGGCAATTTCCTCTGGCAAATCCATTTGTACAAACCAGATGAAACCTGATAATACATTCGGTGAATCTTTGGGTGTCAAAGTATAGGGAATGGGGTTGGTTGTCAGCCACTGGTTGAACTTTTCCAGCGAGGCAAAACGCTGCGCGTCGCCAGTATTGCTAACGATCAATTCGTCACTTTTCGCCGCTTCCAAAATAGCAGCCCGATGCTCGTCACTGATTCCTTGCCACAAACTAAACTCGTCGCCAACCTCGTTCTTTACACAGCCGTCACAAATCAAAGTGGAGTTTTGCATGCCACTATTCTAACAAGCAATATATTTACGGGAAACCTTAAACTTTTTCTAGGTCGAGTTTTACCCCAGGTCCCATGGTCGGAGCGAGAGAGACTTTCATGACTTTGCCTTTGAGGGCGGCGAGCACAGCCTGAAGATTTTCGATTAGTTTTTTGCTGTCCATTGAGGTTTTGCCCAGGGTGATGTGTAGCAAGGGCTGTTTCTTTTCGGTGCTCAAAAGACGTTTTCCAGAAGTAAGTTCTTTGGCAGCCTTTTCTGGATTGGCAGTCAGGGTACCGTTTTTCGGATTCGGCATTAGTCCGCGAGGACCCAGTTCCTTGGCGTGTTTGGCGAGTTTGGGCATGTAATCGGGCGAAGCAACTAGGATATCGAAATCGAAATTGCCCTCCTCGATTTGTTTCAAAACTTGGTCATCGACCACCACTACTTTTCTGGTACGACCAGTGTCGTGAGGCAGAGTGACTTCGGCATTGACGGAAGTGTCTTTGACCTGAATGTCAGCGGTGATAGTGCCTTCGAACTTGCTGTAGGATAGCTGTTTGACCAGTTCCATCGCCGATAGAGGATCATAGTGACGAGTTTTGTCGACCTTTGACTTGGTTATCACGTATTTCTTGCTGCGGACGCGTTGTTTGACGACTTTCTTGTGGGTTTTGGCGGCCTGCTCGCCGTCTTCTTGACCTTCGGCGACAGCTTCCTCGACAGGATTCTCTACCTTTTTGACTTTCACTTCTTGGCTGGACATGTCGACGTTGCGTGTGGTTCCCATGATTAGTTCAGAGTTTATAGTTAATAGTTGTTTAATAGTTTTCTACTTAAGCCTCGACTTTGACTCCCATGCTGCGAGCGGTGCCTTTGACGGTGTTCATCGCACTTTCCAGATCATTAGTATTGAGGTCGGGCATTTTTTTCTCGGCAATTTCCTTGACTTGAGCAGCAGTGAGAGTGCCGACGAACTTGGTTTTCACCTCGCCGCTACCTTTTTGAATCTTGAGTTGCTGTTTGATTAAATCAGATACAGGGGGGAGTTTGAGGATGAAATCAAAAGATTTATCTTTATAAACAGTTAGTACCGCGGGAATGACCTGGCCACGCTTGTCTTGAGTGGCGTCATTGTATTGCTTCAAGAAGTCCATCATGTTGATACCAGCACCACCGAGAATCGGACCGATAGGAGGCGCAGGAGTAGCGCTCCCGGCTGGGAGATTGAGCTTGAGAACTTGATCAACTTTTTTTGCCATAAATTTAATTTTTAGTTAATAGTTTAAAGTTAGTTTGTTTTCCAAAGTCGATATTCTAGCATACTCCCAACTATTAACTCCTAACTCTCAACTTATTCTTATACTTTTTGCACCTGGAGGAAGTCCATCTCGACCGGAGTTTCGCGACCAAAGATATTGATCAGTACGCGTACTTGGCCTTTTTCTTCATCGATCGAATCGACAGTGCCCAAGAACTCGGCGAAAGGTCCATCAGTAATCTTGACGGCCTCACCCTCGACAAAGTCAGCCTTGAACTGAGGTTCTGCCTGACTCATGTATTTCTGGATAGCTTCGACTTCATGTCTTGGTAGCGGAGTGGGCTTGCTGCTCATGCCGACAAAACCAGTGACTCCCTGAGTAGTGCGCACCGCCAACCAAGCGTCATCGGTCATTTCCATTTGTACCAGCATGTAGCCTGGGAAAATCTTTTCTTTGACAGTTTTACGTTGTCCGCGACGGATCTGAATTTTTTCCTGAGTGGGGATCAGCACTGAGAGAATTTGGTGGGTGAGATTCAAAGTCTGGGCGCGCTGCTTGAGAGCTTCGGCGACTTTCTTTTCGTGACCGGAATAAGCGTGCACTACGAACCAGCGGGCTTTTTTGTTTTCTTGGTCGGAGATCACCACTACGTTGGGGGACTGAACCTGGACTTCTTGCTCTTCTGGAGCTTCAACTTTTTCCTCTACTTTTTCTTCTTGATCGGTGGTCGGTGTATTTTGATCTGTCATGTTTCGATTTTTATTTACCTACTAATAAGCCACGCCATCATTTGCTGAAAGATGTAATCCAAGCCGCCGATGTACAAGGCGATCGCGATCGTTACTCCGATCACCAAGCCAGTCAATCTGACGGTTTGTTTACTGGTCGGCCAGGAGACTTTTTTCAACTCCTGGAACACTTCCCGAAAATACTGGCGAAGTTTTTGCATTTATTAAATTTCTCCTCGTGGCTGACATCCCAGCTCACTAGACAGAGTATTCTATCAGATAGTTGTCAATCTTTCAGGGGGAATCTTTTTAGCTGGTCTCAAGTTTGGCAAAATTCAGTTCTAAAATTGCACCATTGCGGTAATTCGGTATAATATCTTCTTGTCTATGCAAGCTGAAAAAAAACCAGTTCGTAAAGCAATTATCACCGATGCCGGCTTTGCCAGTCGTTATCTCCCGGTTACCAAAACTCTTCCCAAAGCGATGTTGCCCCTCGGCAACAAGCCGATCATGCAGTTTATGGTCGAGGAATGTGTCGAGGCGGGAATCGAGGAAATCATTATTGTAGCTACCCCCGAAGGTAAACCAATTTACGAGGACTACTTTCACAATAGTGTGATTCGTATCAAAAAGCAGCTCTCTCAGCAGGGTAAAGAAGAGCGTTACGAGCCGGTGCAGCACATTCTCGACTATCCAGCCAAAATCACGATTATCACCCAGGACGAGAGCCTGCCTTACGGTAATGGTTCGCCGGTAGCTTCGGCGCAGAAATACGTCGAAGGCGAGGAGGCTTTCTTGGTGATTTACAGCGATGATGTGGTGTTTGGCAATCCTGGCGATGCCAAAACGCTGGTCGATGCTTATGCTGCTCACCCTGAAGCTGACGCGATTCTTATGGCACAAACGGTGGCCAAAGAAGTGGTCGACAAGTACGGTATTATTTCTTTCAAAGAGGGTTCGGACAATGAGCTCGACAACATTATCGAGAAACCAGACCTGGGCAGCGAGCCTTCGCAGCTGGCTTCTTATGGCCGCTATTTGCTCAAGCCTTCGATTTTCGAGTACCTGAATCCCAGTAGCACTGGTAAAGATGGCGAGCTGTGGACGGTGGACGCGATCACTGAGGTCGCCAAGCGTGGCAAAGTACTGATCGAGACTACCAAAGGGGAGTGGATGACGACTGGCGATCCAGAAAACTACTTCCGCGCTCATCTGAAATACGTGCTGGAAAAAGAGAAATACGGCGGTAAAGTGCTCGAGTGGCTGAACGAGTTCAAGAGTTCCTAAACTTCTCGGACTTGCTTCGCTTTCCCAATCACCTACAATAATCTTCAGACCTACTTCGCGTCAGAAGCTGGTCAAAACTGCCCGGTGGCGAACGATCATCGCCTATCTTTCTTTTTTTATTTTTCCTCGAGAAATGCCCTTGCGAGCCCTGATTTTTTGCAGTATTCTAAATTTAGTGAACGAACTTTAAGAACTTTAACAGTCAAACGGGAGGGGTTAGAACATAAATTTCCTCAACAGTTTATATCAGGGAGGAAGCGTACATGGGCTCCGTGGAGTCGATGTCATTCCACCCACCTGGAGTCATCCGGGGAACTGGTTCTGCCCCTCGCGTTTGGTGGTGAAAATCTTTTAAACTTGGTTCTTGTCTTGTCGGTTTGTCATTTCCTCATATAATATGTTGGTTAACTGTCGATTTTGCAGTGCCTTTGTAGCTCAGGTGGATAGAGCGCATTCTTGGTAAGAATGAGGTCTCGGGTTCGACTCCCGACAAAGGCTCACTTAGTTGAATAATTGGAAAGCCAGGATACCGAAGCGGTCAAACGGGGCAGTCTGTAAAACTGCTGGCATTAGCCTTCGTAGGTTCGAATCCTGCTCCTGGCACATTTTCCACGCCACCTTAGCTCAGTTGGTTAGAGCGACAGTTTTGTAAACTGTAGGTCCTGGGTTCGACCCCCAGAGGTGGCTCAGCAGCTTATTGATAGAAAGCTGTGATACAATACCGCTTTGTAATTTGAAACCAGAAACTATCAACTATTAACTCTGAACTAAACTTATGGCAAAAAAGAAAAAGGGACCTCGTCAGATTGTTGGGCTGCAGTGCACTGAGTGCAAGCACTTTGGCTATGTGACGGAGTACAACAAAAACAACGAGCAACTCAAAAAGCAGGCTGATGGTGAGGGAACTTTCCCGATCAGCAAGTACTGTCAGCGTTGTCGCAAACACACTGAGCACAAAACCTTGAAGAAACTCAAGTAAATTAGGTTACGTAACCCCCAACTCTTAACTATTAACTCTTCAACTTTTTGAAAGCTTTGATAATGTTTTTATTTCCTTGACGGAAGTAGGGGTCTTGTTTTTCGATCTCGCGAGCATTGTGCATAGCCTGGGTAATCCAGGATTTTTTCTTGCTCGAGCTTTTCATTAGTTCATTGAGCTGACCGTCGATGTGGTCGCTGTCGGCGACCTGAGCGATCTTAAATGACTCGAACTTGGCGCGGATGTTGTGTTCCCACTCGCCCCATTCTTTGAGGGTCAGCAGGAAAGCGCCACTAGCGACGGCGTCGTAGGCCATGTCTCCTGAGGGCTTGGTAATGAAACCGTCAGCCCAGGGGAAACCGGCGTGGATCAGGAGCTCGTTGGCATCGATGATCTGGGGGTGATGCATGATGATCAGCGGTGATTCAAACGCGGGAACTTTGATGGGGTCGACTTCCAGTTTTTCGCCGATCTCGAACTCAGCTGGATCTGGAGGAGTGATGGTTTGGTATTTCACGCCTTGTTTTTGGGCGATCTCGACTACCATGTTTTTGATGTCGCTGTGGGTGCCGGCGTAAACCATCAGCTCGATGGCGGGCTTGTCCTTCATCAGCTCAGGGATCAGTTGTTCGACGATGGTTTTGATTTCTTGTTTGTTGGTACCGATGCCGCCAGTAGTCAGGCAAAGACGCAAGGGGCGACGACTTTGAGGGCTCCAGGCCTTTTTATTCTCTTGAGCTGCTAGTACTCGAGGATCAATTGGTGGTCCGGTGATGATTAGGCGATTTTCGTCGACTTTTTTACCTAGTTTATGAGCTTTTTTCAGATAGTCTTCCTTGGTCATTTCGTCAAAAACCGCAAAGAAAGCGTGGTCTTTGTCACCGTTGGCGATGTAGTCTTCGCGTACGTGGGGGTCGGTGATGACTTGCAGGATCGTCTGGCCGTTGTCGAGCATGATGTTGCCGGCAGCGATGTGGAAGGACAGCACTGGGCCTTTGATCTCTCGAGTAAGTTTCTTTAGTGGGGGAGTGATGCTGGCGAGAATTGGTAGTTTTTGGCGGCCGAATTTGTCGACAAAGTCTTTGAGCAGTTTCAGAATGGGGTTGCGCGCGAGCAGCTTGCCAATCTTTTCGGTCAAGACGACGCTGGTCCAGCCATCGCCGGCAACGTAATTGGTCGGGTCGACGATCCAAGCCTTTTTGGGGTCGATGGCGTTGCCCCAAGCCTCTACTGCGGCGCCGATAGTCATCGAGTAGTGCGCGCGGGAGAAAACCAAGTCGTGCTGCAGATCATCTTCTGGTAGGTCGTGCAGGCCTTTGAGATCCTCGCGATAAGTACCAGAGACAGTGACCAACGGTACGGCGGTTTTCTTGAGATATTTTTGATCCAGTCGACGAGATTTTAGTAGGGCAGAGCCAAGGCGAGCCATAGACTATAGCCTAGAGTTTTTTGGCGCTTAGTGCAAGTAGATCTGGAAAGAATACGGTATAATGAGCGCCTGATAGGCTCATGATGTAATGGTAGCATGAGGGTCTCCAAAACCCTTCGTCTAGGTTCAAGTCCTAGTGGGCCTGCAAAAATATTCCGGTTAGGTGCTATACTTGCTGTATGGTAAACAGGGAAACTGATCAAGAATCAGAGTGGAGCGCAGTAAGTAGACTTTCTGAGGCTGCCAAACAAACTAATGATCCCGTGACAGGTGGCGTTGCTCAAGCGAGAGGTTTGAAATTGATTGGTCCCAATACTACTCCTGAGATGCTGAGACTGATGGGCATGGACAAAGCTCAAGACGCAGTGCGTGGCACAAAAGACGACAAAAAGCATTAATGAGTCGCGCAGTTTTTTCCCTCGCTCAGGATTCTGATAAAGAGCAGTTGCTGCAACTGCTTTCCGATCGACAAGACGAAACCAATCAGTTGCGAGGTCAGACTGGCAATGTAGTCAAATCTCGAGGTGGAAGCTATTTTGACAGCGTTTTACAAAACGAAAACATTTGGCTGATCGTGGGCAAAATAGGCGACCAACTAGTGGCGACCGCGACGATTTATGTGCTACCCAGAATCAGAAATGCCAGCCACTTTGCCATCATCGAAGACGTTCTAGTAGACAAAGACTTTCGCGGACAGGGGATCGGTACAGAGCTGATGAACTACGCCATCGAGCTTTGTCAGCAAAATCCTGATGTTTCCAAAGTGAAGCTGGGCAGCCTAAGCGAATCAACCGACGCACACAAATTTTACGAAAAACTAGGCTTTGAATCCAAAGAGAAACTTTTTCAGAAGAAACTCGGTGAAAGATGAACTTACCGCAATTCCTGTATTGACAAAAGATGTACAATTGCTATAGTCTTTATATGGGCTTTAGGATACGTTTCAACGAGGAAAAAAACCAACTTCTGCAGGCTATCAGAGGTGTTGGATTCGAAGAAGTCATTGAGGCAATCAAAGAAGGGCAAATTTTGGATGACATTTCTAATCCAAGCAAAAGCCGATCGAAACAGAGATTGTATATTTTGAAGATCAATCAGTATGTATATGCAGTACCGTATGTAATAAACGAGGCCAAGAAAGAAATTTTTTTAAAAACCATTTATCCGAGTCGAATTTTGACCACCAAATACCTTAAAAAAAGAAAAAAAAGAAAGGAAAAAATCATGAAAAAACCACAGCCGCCAGTTGATACCTTTGCAAATTTGATTTTAGACGAAGAAGAAGCACAAATCGAGAAAGATTTGGAGCTAGGTCTGTATGTGAGAGATACTGACTTTGAGCAAACCAAACTGATGCTTAAAGAAGCCGCGGAAAGGTATGAGGAACTAAACAAGACCAAGCCAGTGACCTTGAGAGTGAATCAATTGGATTTGGTGAAAATTAAAGCCAAAGCTAAGCGGCAAAAAATCCCTTACCAAACCTTATTGAGCGCCTTGATTCATGAATTTGCTGAGGGCGATATTCAAGTGAGTTTGTAGTAATTATTGATCTTTTTTAGAGGCATCTTTGTCGTTTTCAGCTTCTTTTTTGTAAGTTACGACTTGATAACCCCTACCTTTGACGGTTTTGATGAGCTGGAGGTCGAAGGGTTTTTCGATTTTTCTGCGTAGTGAGCTGATATAGACTTCCAGGCTATTGGAACTGGGTTTTTCGTTGTTTTCCCAGGAGGAATGATAAAGAGTGCGCTTGCTGACGATCTTGCCGGTGTGACGTAGGAGGGTGTCGAGGATCAGGGTTTCTTTGCGGTTGAGGGGGATCGGGACTTGATGAAAGCTGGCGATTTGGGTGTGAAAGTTGAAGCTGAAATGGTGGTGGGTGAAGTTGGGGGTTGGGTCGAAGAGTGGCATTTGGCGGCTGGCTAGCTCGATCTTGGCCAGCAATTCTGATGTTGAGGCCCGCTTGGGGATGCAGTCAGTCAGCCCTAGTTTCAGCAGTTCGGCTCGCTGGGCCGAGGAACACTCGCAGCCAGCCGCCACTATTTTTACTTTGGGAAAACGCTCGACAAAATACTGAACAGTTTTACTCAATTTCAGTTTTGAAAGACGTTTTGCCCAGATCAGAACCAGCTCTATTTCGGCGATTTCTGCTTGGTTTTGGGAGAAACTCTTGAGGGAACTACTAACCAACACATATTTCATGCTCAACTCCCGATGAATTTCCCAGGGCAGTGGCGACATCCCAACCACCAAAACCTTCATGGTTGGGGAAGTAAAATACCTTGAATAATTTCCACCAACAATGAAGCAGGCATGAGTAAGTTGTGTCCTGAGTCGTAAATAAGCTATAGTAGTGTTTATGCCCAGCCGATCGAAGACCGCGTCCGCCGCTAGGCGGAGTCTGCCTAGGCCTCCAAGTCTATGGCAAACCATTGGCCCCTCATTTGTCCTCTTGGGCTTAGCTCTCGGGAGTGGCGAGCTGATTCTGTGGCCTTTCTTGGCGGCCCAGTATGGTTTGGGGTTGCTGTGGGGCGGCTTACTTGGCATTACTTTCCAGTTTATTCTCAATACCGAAACCATGCGTTATTCACTCGCCTGGGGTGAAAGTGTCTTTGTCGGCTTTCGCAAGCTAGCACGCTGGATTCCTTTGTGGTTCGTGATCTCGACCTTTATTCCTTGGTCTTTGCCGGGCTTCTCGTCGGCAACTGCACAAATCCTAGTCAGCTTTTTTCCTTTTCTAAATGAAACAATGGTAGCGATTGGGCTGCTGATTTTTGTGGGTTTGATTCTCAGCATGGGTAAAACTTTGTACAAAACCGTCGAACAAGTACAACGAACAATTATTTTCATCAGTTTGCCGCTGATCGGTTTGCTGACTTTGATGTTCGCTGGCGCGAGTGAGTGGCAGGAAGTAGGGCGGGGATTGCTTGGTTTTGGCGATGGTTGGCGCTGGCTCCCCGAGGGAATCTCCTTAGCGGCGTTTTTGGGCGCTTTTGCGTACTCCGGTGGGGGTGGCAACCTGAATTTGGCTCAGTCTTATTACATTAAAGAAAAAGGTTTTGGGATGGGCAAGTATGCGGCACGGATCAAATCGCTGTTTGCTCGTGGCGCTAAAGAAATCTCTCTCACTGGTCAACGATTCGTAGACTCTGCCGCCAATCGGCAGCTGTGGAGCAAATGGTGGCGTTTGGTGAATTTGGAGCACTGGCTGGTGTTTTGGTTGCTGGGCTTTTTGACGATCGTGGTGTTGTCGGTGTTGGCCAAAGCTTTGGTCTTTGGCACTGATGTCAGCGAAGGCTTGAGTTTTCTCTACGCTGAAACGGAGGTGATTACCGAGAGTTCTGGAGCCTTTTTGGGCAGTGCTTTCCTGCTGGTGGCGGCGCTGATGTTGTTTTCCACTCACCTAGGAATTCTGGAATCTTCCTCAAGAATCATCTCGGAAAACCTGTTTTTGTTCTTCAGTAAGCGCAAAAAAGCCAACCTATCGCTGGCGTTTTACTTGGCTCTATGGCTGCAGATTGGTTTGGGAATCGTGATTTACTTGGTCGGCTGGCAGGAGCCGCGCTTCTTACTTACGCTCTCAGCGGTACTCAACGCTGCTGCGATGATGGTCGCTTTCCCGCTAGTCTACTGGCTGAACAAAAAACACCTCCCGAAACACTACCAGCCGCACCTGTTGCGCAAGCTACTAATGCTGACAGCTTTTCTGTTCTTTGTAATCTTGGTGGGAGTGACTTTTACAAGCAATTAATTCTTGTACAGAAATGAAATTCAAACCAAGGTAACTCGTAATTCTTTTCCCATTCCGGCGGCAAGCTTCATCAGGGTGTGAATAGTAGCATTTCTTTCACCTGATTCTATTTTGCTGATAGTACTTCTGGGAACGGCTGACTTTTTTGCTAATTCTGCTTGAGTTAGGTTTAGCTTTTTTCTCAAGGAGAAAATGTCCATCAAAGCGATATAGTAATTAGAAAGTGAATCAATTTCTTTTCTTTCTTCAGGGGAAAGCTCTGCCAGAATATCCTCAAAGGGGATAGCATATTTTGCAAGCTTTTCCTCCAAGGTTAATGGTTTTTTTTTCGTTTTGTTTTTCATAAATAATTTTTTCTTCTTTTTACTGCTAATTTAATTTCTTTGAGTGGCGTTTGCTGAGTTTTCTTGGCAAAAAAACTCAAGATAATTATTTTGTTTTTTGGTAAGTATGCGTAGGTAGCTCTCCATTGAGTTGGTCCGGTCGTTCTTACTTCAAATAGATTTTTCTGCAGCTTTCTCCCCAACGGAAAGCTTAAAGTGCCAGTTTTTCTTAAAACATCAAAAGTAAACTCAAAATATTTCTGAATGTTTTCTGGTATCTTAGAGAACTCTTTTTCTGCTCTTTGGTCGTAGTAAATTACTTGTTTCATATTGTGCCATATACGTCACATTTAGCAACTACTAAAATTGTTTGGTTCAACAACCAATTACCTCAAGTATGAAAATAAAAACTGACAAAAAGTGTAACTTTGGGAAAATTTAAATTAAATTAACCACCCCAGAATCATATTAATCACCGGTGACAGCAGTTGTGACACGGGCGAAACTCCATTGAAGGGAAAAATCAAAAATAGCAGCACAATGGTGCCATAGCGGCGCATGACTTGTTCGTACTCCAGAGCGGTTTCTTTGGGCAGAATGGCGGTCAAAATTCGGCTGCCGTCCAGGGGGTAGACTGGCACGAGATTGAAGACTGCCAGCATGATGTTGATTGCCATTACTTGGAAAATCGCGACTTGCAGAATCGCTAGTGGCAGCAAACCAAGATGGAGAATGGCGGACAAAACTAGTGCCACAGCAATGTTTGAAATCGGTCCGGCTGCAGCGATTAGGGCTGTATCACGCACAGGATCTTTGAGATTGTAGGGATCAAAGGGTGCAGGTTTTCCCCAGCCGAAGCGAGTAAAGAGAATCATCGCCGTACCAAGGAGATCAAGATGTACTCGAGGATCTAGTGTTAATCTACCCTTCGATCTGGGAGTCGGGTCTCCTAGTCGGTCAGCTGCCCAGCAGTGGGCATACTCATGCAAGGCGATCGACATCAGCAAGCCACCGAAAATGAGAATAAAAGCCAGGGGAGAACTAAATAGTAAACTAATCATGTTTTTATTATATTTTCATTATACGTGAGAGGACAAGTGAAGCCCAGTTTGCTGATTTTCCTTGGGAATGTTACAATTCCCCTCTGTTATGAAAGGTTTTGATTTTAAATATCCACGCGTGTCCCACACTGGGAATAATGTGTCGCACGCCAAGAACCGTACCAAGCGCAAGTTCAAATACAACTTGCACACCGTGACGGTATTGGTTGATGGTGTCAAAAAGCGCATGCGCGTGCCTACCAAAGTTTTGCGTCAGCTGAAAAGAGCTGGGGTCACTACTCACTACAAGCCCAACCAAGAAGCTAAGTCTTAAGGGCTGTTTTAATCTCGTTCCAAGTAGCAATGTTTTTTCCCTCGAGTTGAACCTGATCTAGTTCTAGGTGGTTGTTTTGATTGAGATGACAGCGGTGGATGATTAGTCGTTTTTCTCCTTGGTTGGTTTCGACCTGAGTCCAGAGTTTGGGCCAGGGGTAATAAGCGCGACAGGCGCGCTCGATTTCTGCCGCCTGCTCTCCAATTTCCATGGCTTTACTAATTAGTTGCCAGTCACGGAAGGAATCTTCTTTGCTAAGCCGGTCAGCGGTGGGGGTGGGGGATTCAGCTAATTGGGGAGTTGCTTTGAGTTCTCCTCGAGCAAATTGATCGATCAGGTCACCGAGCTGCTCGCAGATTAGGTCAAAGCTATGCTGATAGTATTCGACCTGCGTCCAGGATTGGTCCACAGTGAAAGGCAGTTGGGCAATTACCGGTCCTTCGTCCATTGCTTCGTTCATCACCATCAGCGTCACCGCTGATTGTTCATCGCCATGAAGCAGTACAAATTGTCCAGGAGAGCTACCGCGCCAGCGGGGGAGTTCAGACGGATGAATATTTAGTGGCGTAGTTTTTGGCAGTTCCAAGAGCCACTTTGGGACCAGATAGCCGAAATCAACCACCAGCAGGAAATCGATTGGTTCTGCCTGGTTGGCTTGCTCGATTTGTTCGCGTACTGATTGATCGATTTTAGTATTAACTAGGATAGTTGGTAGCTCGTTTTTCTCGGCAAATTGATGAACAGGATTGGTGACTAGCTCTTGTTGGCGCCCGACTTTTTTGGGACTAGGGGTGATGAGGTAGGTGATCTGGAAGCGAGAGTCCTGGGCGATGGTTTGCGCTACTTGCAAAGTTCTCTCGGTCGAGCCAGCGACAGCAATTTTGTACATTTTTAGTAAAGTTCCAGTACACCGCGATCAGTGATTTCCACCAATTCTTTTTTCTCTTCGCGGTAAACGGGCAAATCATATTCGAGGGAGTAATCGGTGAAAAGAACGCCATCGAGGTGATCGATTTCATGCTGCACTACTCGAGCGTGGAAGCCATCAAAGCGGTCTTTTTTCTCCACCACGTCGCCGTCTAGGAGGCTTTGATACTCGACCTCGACCCATTCCCAGCGAGGCACTGGGCCGTAAATAGTCGGCATCGATAGACAGCCTTCCAGTTTGGGATTTTCAGGATCAGGACCGAGAGTTTGTTCACTGCTGTGATTGACGATTTGCGGATTGATGTAAGAAATGACTTTGGTCCGGTCATTTTCCTCGAGAGCAGTGAGAAAAATTCGCTGCAAATGATCGACTTGTGGAGCAGCCAGACCAACGCCTTTAGGATTGTCAGTGTTCAGCAAAGTGTGTTCCATTTGTTTGATCAGTTGTTGAAATTGGGGATCGGCAGGATCAGTGACAGCTTCAGCTGCTTGGCGCAAACTGGGATGAGGAATAGTAACGATTTTCATAAATTCGGTTTGCCGGTATTCAGGATGTTGGTAATTCAAACCGAGCTAATTCTACCAGATATGACTCAATTGTCTGAGGGGGGATTTCGGTGATGTCGACGCTGGTGTGCTGCTGGAGTCGATCTTGAATTTCTTTAGAACAAGTTAAGTTTTCTTGATAATTATGGTCGTCGCTCCACTTCAACGTTTTGGCATAACGCCGGTGAAGGTCAGCGATTCTCGTTTCCATATCGGTCACACCCTCAGGAGTAACTCTCAAATCAGCATATTCACATATCTGCTGATCAAGAGAATCTTTAGCAATTTGACAAATATTGTTCGCATCAACTCCTACAGCCAGCTTTTGGATTTTTTTTGATAATCCAATTTCCTTAATCATTCCCAAAGTTGCTTGATGAGATTTGTTGCCATATTTTTCTCTCATTACTTGTTGCCTTTGTCGCCATTCTTCGGTGAAAAGCTCTGGTTCGATGACAGCGGCTCCTTCGGTAAGGTCGAATTTCACTAGATTTCCCAGATCATGGACCAGGAGGGTGATTATAATTGCTTGGCTGTCTATCTCAGGTCCCTGCCAGTGATCAGTCAGATACTTGCCAACAGCAGCGACAGTCAGCATATGCTGTTGGAGTTTGGGTGGAATCGAGTATTGCTGGTAGATGTCAGCGATTTTCATGGTGATCAATTGGTGGCATTAAAATCGACTGGAATAGTGGATGGAGTAGCCTGCTGGGCGTTGTCGAGCTCTTCTAGTTTGGCCTTGATACCCTCGTCAGTGGAGGAGAGATTTTCGAGAATGAACTGGTATTGCGCGCGACCTTCTTCGACTCTGCCCAGCTGAATCAGCAGGTCACCCATGGCAGAGCGAGCTTTGATATAAGTGGGGCGGAGGCGGACTGTGGTTTGGTAAGTCTGCACCGCTTCTTCGAATTTGCCCATGTTTTGCTGAGTTACACCGAGGTTGTACCACAGTTGAGCATCGGTGGGAGAGAGGGCGAGGGCGGCCTTGAGCACCCTTTCTGCCTGGGGATAGTAGGCGCGGTTGATCTGGGCCAGCATGAAAAATACCCGAATTCTAGTCTTGTAGAAATTGAGGTGGCGGGGATTGAGCTTTAGCGCGTAATCAGAGTTTTGGATGGCGGCTTCTGCCAGTTGAGTGCTGGTTTCGGCATCTTCGAGCAAAGCGTATTGTAGGGCGGTTTGGGCATAGAGATCGGCCAGCTCGTCGTAATACAGCGGCTCGCGGGGGATCATGCTGTTGGCACGTTGGAGCGCATCGAGAGATTCGGCATAAAGACCTTGGGCTTGGAATTTACGGCTGCGTTCATACCAGCGGTCAGCATTCCAAGTTTTGGCGATGCGGAAGATCAAAAACAAAGACGCGAAAGTGATGAGAGCAAGAACGATTTTTTGCCATGTGAGCAGGGTTTTGGGCACTTTGTATTTCAATTCTTCCTTGAGGAAAATCAAGGAGGGGAGGGTGAAAAGCAACAGGTTGGTCGTCACGGTAGAGAAGCCGAAAAAGTGGGCAGTCGACAGACCGATGAGGCTGAAAAGCATTACGGCTTCAAGAGTTGGTTTTTGCGAAAGTTTGGGTAGTTGTTTGGTGATCAGCCACCAGCTGCCAATCAGGAAAATCAGGTAGCCGGTAGTGCCGACTAGACCGGTTTCCGCTAAGTAGTTCAGGATTTCGTTGTGGGCTTTGTTGTAAAGGTTGTCCCATTCCGAGGTGAGATTGTGGGCGGCTGGGCGGTCTTGATAGTAACTGTAAGCGAAAGTGCCAGGACCAGAGCCAAACCAGGGGTAGCGGCGCCAAACCCCAGCCGCCCCTCGCCAGACAATCAGGCGAATCGAGGCCGACTCCGTACCTTGTGACAGATCGAAACTAGGAGGTTGTTGGGGAAATAACTGACGATAGATCGCCATGCTAGTGAGAATTCCTACCCCCGCCAAAGCGAAACTGACGATGATGCTGGTGCTTTTTTTGCTGAAAACTTGTTTGACGGTTTGGCGAATTTTACTGCGGTAATAAAAGCAGCCATAGGCGGCGGCGGCTACGGCCAAAGCCACCAACCCGCTGCGCGACCCAGTAAACAGCAGTGCCAGGAGCATCACTCCCGCCGCCGCCCACCACAACCACTTGATTTTTTCGTTTTGTTTTTGAGCGAAATAAATCGCGATCGGCAAGATCCCTACCAGATAGGCAGCCAGCCAATTGGGCTGACCAAAAGTGGCAAACACCCGGTGCTGTACGTCTTGCTTCCAGCAGGCCACGTTGGCTTCCTGGAACATTAGATAACAACTGGGAGAAACACCGAATTTTTCGGGAATGGCATAGAGCGAGATCAAAGTAGCCGCCACGATATTTGTCAGCAGCAGTGGTAGCAGTTGTTTGCGCTCCACATTGTTGATCAATCCCAAGGCCAGCACCACGTAAGCTAAAGATGACAGCAGACCACCATTGAGGCGACTGTAATACCCCAGTAAAGAGGTGCGCAAATCAATCGAGAAAAACGTCGCCAGCACCTGTCCAGCCAAAAAAATCAGCAAGATGATTGCCAGCGGAGACTTATTCAGCTGCCATTTTTTCCGCCACACAATCTTTGCCAGCCACAAACCGCCGATCACCACCGTCATCACATAGACGAACAGCATTTTGTTGAACTGAAATAACTCGCTATTTACCCAAGTAAACAGAAAAGGGGTGACCAGGAACAGCAGGTGATAAGAGGCAGTAATGAGCCAGTTGATTAGCGCCATATTGAGTTAGTTTGCTTACTAGTTTAGCAGTTAGCTTGTCGGCAGTTTTCTGCTATATTAAAAACATGCTTGCCTAAGGCAATTGTTTTAGGTAACTTTGTTTGTATAAATAGTATATGACAGATACCAGCCTGCCCAACCACCAATCTTCGCAAAACGATCCGCAGAGCAATTCTTACGTGGATTCCTACAACCCTCCCGCCGGCCAAGCTGCAACGGTTAATGGTCTTGATGTTAATAAAGCAATGCAGAATCCGCCCAGCACTACTCCTCAGCAGCCAGCTCCTGGTCAAATGAAACCTCAGCCAGCTCCCACCAGCAATGCAACTGATAATGACAGTGATCCTTTGGCAGAGCTAGAGAAAGCTTTGGCAGAATATGAGGCCAAACAAAAAGCCGCCTCCCAAGCAGCTCCGGCAACTTCAGCTCCATCTCCAGTCCCAGCAGCCAAGCCAGCCGATACCTCGACCGCTTCTCAACCAGCTGCATCAGCAGCCAGTGATGAGCAAGTTGAAGATCCTTTGGCGGAGTTAGAAAAAGTACTCAATGAATACGAGGCTCGCTATAAACAGCGCCAGGAAGCTTCGAACAAGCAAGCTCTTGATCGTACTCAGGATGAACCAGCCGCTAACCAACCAGCTGTTCCAGATACCAAGCCAGATTCAGCTCCAAAACAAATTTCACCAGCCTCCCAACCAGCTCAACCAGCCGGTGATGCTGCTGGGGAGAGTATCGAAGAGCAAAACATCTTCGAACTCTTGGGGGTGACCGATGCTGAGCAGGCAGAAAAAGAAGCCTTTTTGGATGAGCTGCAGCAAGCTTTGTGGGATGATTTTCTCGAGAAAGACTTACCTCTGCTGGTCAATCAACAGCAGCTAGAAGAAATCCGCGGAATGCACAACGATCAAGCCTTGCCGGAAGAGCGTCGCCAGGCTGAAATAATCAAAAAAGTCGAAGCCATGGTGCCCGATGTCGAGGAGATCATGTTGGAAAAGGCTCTGAAGCTCAAAGAAGATATGGTTTGGGAGCGGGTGGCAGGTATGAAAGAATACTATTCCGGCCAACAAGACAGTTTGACCAAGATCGATCAAGCCGAACAGCAACTTCGCGCTGGCCAGTGGCGCAGTGGCTCACAAGTACTCAATGGCTTGTTAGCCTAAAGATTTTCCCGATTCGATTTCACTAGTATTTCTCGACAGGCTTTGCTAAGCTCAGGGTGATGTTGAAACTCGGTCAATTGACTAGCAAAGTAACTGGTTTGTTTCCCAAGCAGCAAGTGGTGTTTTGGTTTTCCAGCCGTGAACTACTGGTTTCTTATCAGCAGCGAAAAAAAAGAATTACCCTCGATAAAAACTCGGGATTTGCTTTGGGACAGATCAATGATCAAGCTCAAGCAGTCAGTACCATCAGTGAGGTTTTACACCAAGCCAAGTTGTTGGGCGACAATCCCCTCAAACAATTAACCGCCACAGTATTCGTCAGCAGCACCAGCTCGCCTTTGGAAAGATCGATCATCAAAAAAACTTTTCGTCAGGCTGGTTTGAGCAAGGTCAGTTTGGTGACTTATGCCACGGCTCTGCGCTCTTTTGCCAGCAGACAAAACATGCAGGCGGGAGTAGGAATCTATGTGGGGCAGGATCTGGGTGAGGCGCTGGTGTTTTCCCCTCAAGACCAAGCAGTTTTCTCTCTCGATTATTCATTGCAGCAAGTTGTTCAGGAACTGCAAAGTCTGCTGCGCGAGCAGCAAAAACTGGAGGTTTCTTTGGAGGCAGCGATGGAGCTTTATCTAGCCTTGGCCAAACAGCCCAGCAACTACACCATTCGGGGCAGAAACATTCAGACTCAGGAAGTAGGCACCAGTACTTTATCCAATCAGGATTTGGAACAGCTGCTGAGCTTTTTCCGGCAAAAACTAGAGCTGGAACTTAGACCGCTGGTTAGTTCAGCGTTGTTTCAAGAACTCAGTCCCGAGAATTGGCTGATAGTTGGCGATCCGGTTTTCAACTCAGTGGTGAGGGATAAATTTCAGGGAAAAACCCTGTTTTTGAGCCTGGTAGAAGAAGTGATTCAAGGAGTGCAATGGCTCTAAAGTGGTGGCAGCAAGCTTTGTTTTTGCTAGCTTTGTCAGTGGTGCTGTCGGTTGCTGGCTTGGCAAATTTTTTGGTGGCAGATATGGAGCGAGTGGTGCTGCCAGTGAAGCACTGGTGGACTAGTGGTTTTAGTTATCTTTACTCAGTTACCCAAAATCTACAACAGCTTCCCAAAGCTGCTAAACGCATCCAAGATTTGGAGTTGCGCCTGGCTGAAGCTTCGGTTTCCTTGGCGGAACTAGAAACTACCAAAAAAGAAAATCAAGCCTTGCGGGCTCTGGTGGCCGACCACAACCAGCTCAGCGAGCGACGGATCATCACTGCACCAGTAGTAGCTTTTGCTCAGCCCGCCATCGCCGCCGGCGAGCTCGACGGCATTCAGCCAGGCGCCATTGTCTTGAGTAACGACACTCTGCTCGGTCAGGTGCGAGAAGTCAGAGCCCATTCCGCTACAGTGGCTCTGCTCTTTACCCAAGAAAGTCAGCCAATTTTGGTTACTACTAGCCAGGGAGTTCAAGGTTTACTGATCGGTGACGGTAAAAAAATCATCCTGACCGAAGTCGAGAAACAGGCTCAACTAAATCTGGGTGACCAGCTCACGACTGTCGGTCAGCCCCAGATAGAGCAGGGCATTCCGGTCGGCAGAATCATCAAAATCACCAATGATCCGGTGGCTGCCACCCAAGAAGCAATCGTAGAACAATATGTGTCTTTTTTCGAGACACCACTGGTGGAAGTACGATGAATAAACCATTAATTTTGACCATTTTCCGTTGGTTGCTGTGGCTGCTGCTGATTACTTTCGAATCAGTGGTTGGATTTCCTTGGCTGAGTTTGGTGGTGGTCGGTCAGTGGCTGCTGGTAGGAAGCACCTATCAAGTTTTGGGTAGTATCGTGTTGTCGAGTTTAATTTTGGCAGCTACCTACTCGCTTGCTTGGCCGCTGGCGATGTTGGCAGTGATGATTTTATGGCAGGTTAACCAGCAAACCAGAAAGCATAGTAGTCAGCGCTGGCTGATTTATCTGTCGGTAGTAGTAGTGATCGGCTGGCTGGCTGGCACACCACTCAATGGTTTGTCCTTGGTTTTCACTTTCTTTAGCTGGCTTTTCTATGCTCGTTGGTGGGGTATTTGGGGACGTAATTTATGGCAAAAACTAGGCAAAGTTTCAGCAAAATCATAGGCGCCATTAGTTTGGTGCTCCTGTCGCTTTTGGCAATCAGAGTGATTGATCTGCAGGGCTTTCAAGGAGATTATTTTCACCTTGTTTCAGAGGAAAATCGTCAGTTTCGGGGTAATCTGCCAGCCGAAAGAGGGGTGTTTTTTGATCGCTATGGTGATCCGCTGGTGATGAACACCAGGAGCTATTTCCGCTACCTTAATCCTTTGGCAGCTTATTCAGCCACTGAGCCTATTGCTCATCCAGAAGCGTTGTTGTTGCAAGCCACCGAGCCGTTTGCGGTTGGTTATCAACTGCAGCGTCAGTACTCCCAGCCGCTGGCGATGGCACATGTTTTGGGCTACACCTCAGTGGTGACGACCGATGATTTGGCCAATGATACTACCCTGGGTTTGACAGATCAGGTGGGTAGGATTGGTTTGGAAAGACAATACGACGACTCCCTCAGAGGTAAAGATGGTTACCAGGAGTTTGAGATCAATGCTTTGGGGGAGAAGCAGTTTGCTCAGTTTGTGCAGGAACCCACTGCCGGTCAGTCAGTGCAGACGACCCTTGATCCTTATCTCTCGGCTGTTGCCTGGCAGGCGATGGGGGAGAAGACTGGGGCGGTAGTGATTTTGGATGCCGAGACCGGGGCGGTTCTGAGTTTGGTTAGCACCCCAGCTTTTGATAGCAATTTATTTACTCCTGATCCGACCGCCGATGATCAGCAGCGCCTTGCCGCTTTGCAGCAGGCTTTGGCTGACGAGCGCAAACTATTTTTCAACCGAGCGATTAGCGGTCTTTATGCTCCGGGATCGACTTTCAAATTGATTACGGCAGTCGCTGGTCTAGACAATGATGCTTTTGCAGTCGATACCACAGTCGACGATCAGGGAGTGCTGGAGGTTGGTGAGCAGAGTTTCGCCAACTGGTATTACACCCAGTATGGCCGGACAGAGGGCCTGATTTCGGTGGTTCGGGCTATCTCCAGGAGTAACGACATCTTTTTCTATCGAGCGGCAGAGTGGACGGGCGTAGAAGCCCTGGCACAGAAAGCTCGGGATTTTGGCTTTGGTGAGCGCACGGGAGTTGAGTTGCCTGGAGAGCAGGCTGGGCTGGTACCTGATCCAGCTTGGAAAGAAGAGACTTTCGGCGAGCGCTGGTTTTTGGGAAACACTTTTCATCTAGGAATTGGCCAGGGTGACTTGCTGAGTACTCCACTGCAGTTGGCTCAGATGATGACCGTGTTTGGCAACAATGGCACCATGTGTCACCCTCGAGTGGTG
>OMJP01000015.1 GCA_900299405.1 bacterium
CCGCCATTTGTGCACTTTCATCCAGGAAATATAGCTGAATATGTCTGCCAGCGACGTTTTTCCACATCGAAGCAAACAAGTCTGGCCAGAGCTCTTTAGGCGCGCTGTAGGCTTTCTGTAAAGTCGCTTGCATCAAGGGACCCAAGATTCCTTTGCGATCCTCACGATGGTAGGGAGTGGGCTTGGTAATAATTTCTGACAAAGCATAAACGACCTGAGCGCAGCCATCACAGCGATTATCTGGTTCAGCGCTAAAAGTGCCCGCTCCACCAGCGCTAACAGGACCCAGGATGGCCAGCAAATCGGTGAGCACCTCGGTATCGACGGCGATAATGCCATCGATGTCGTCAGGCTCTCCGGGCACCTCTTGATAGTGTTCAAAGAACTGCTTCATGGAAAGCTTGAAATCTGGATTGATGTTCATGTCGCGCAGATTCCAGTAACGTTCGGTAGTTAGATATTTACCCAGAGATTCAGGAATGGCAATTCGTTTATTGAAGCGCTGATCGAGCTCATAGATATCGTCAGATTTTTCTGGAGTAACTTTGCCATTTTCGATGTAGACCACGGCGTAGGCGGTCAGAAAGCCGCCAGTAGGTCTGAGTTCATTGTCATTTTGGAACAGAATCAAGTATTTTTTCCGCTCACCTTTTCCTCCAGAAATCTCTGGTAGTTGCTCCAACACTGGTCGGAAGTTGAGGAAACCCGTGACACCCTCGTCAACAGTTGCTTGGGCATCTACTAGCTGTTTACGAACCTCCATCCCTCGGAAGCTGGCAGGATAGCGGTAGGGATTGATCGCCAGCACTTCGGCGCGCAAGTTTTCTAGATCAGCAGCAATCTCATCAAAGGCCGGCAAAACTTTTTCCAAGGTTTCCAGGATTATTTGGATACGATCCTCGGCGGTTCCTCCAGAAAAAGAACCCTCTCCTTCGAAACCCAGCACGTCTGAGTAGGGAGTGATTTCCTGAGTACCTTTGACTGCAGCAGCCAGACCAGACTCAGCGGCGTTGAGTGCATGTTGTCCGTCTTGGTAGTAACCTCTGGCAAAAGGAATAAAGTTATAAACCACTAGCTGGCGATAGGTTTTTTCGACATTTACCAAAGACTCCTGAGCAGCCAGCAGCTCCTGTTCTGCCCCAGGGAGATTTTGGGTTTTGAATAAATTCAATGCTGCCTGAGCATGAGTGGCTAATTCCTGGGCTTGAGCCTTGAGTTTATTGGCAACTACTGCGGTATAGGTACCTAAGATAACCAGCAAGGCAACAAAAACTCCCAAACCAATTGAAAGCCTTTTACGCACTGCTGGTTTTTGCCACCATTTTTGCGGACCGGCTGGTTGGCTTTGACTGGGAATTTCTTCAGTCTTGGTTACTTGAGGGGGCTTGCTTGGTTTCTGTCTGCGAAAAATCTGGGCCAACAGGTTGTTGTCGCTGCTGGACTCTTGAGGGACTAAATCTGGATTTTCAGTCATAGCCACCAGTATAGCAAAATTTCACCGTTTACTACCACTTGGAAAGCATGGCTTTGGGGGTTCTGAGCAAAATCAGGACGTCTTTTTTGAAAGATCGTTTGTCAGCGTACTCAGCATCCATTCTGGCTCTTTGACGAAAAGGAATCTCGTTACGGCCGCTGGTTTGCCATGGCCCGGTCACTCCCGGTTTGATCGAGAGGATTTTTTTGACGTATTTTTTGGTTTCTGGATATTTTTTGGTTTGCTCATCGAGTTCTTTTTTCATGTAAGCCCTGGGGCCGACCATGCTCATCTCTCCCCGCAGGACATTGAACAACTGAGGAAACTCGTCGATAGTTAGGGCTCTCAGAAACCTTCCCAGCCTGGTGATGCGGGGGTCTTCGCTGGCGGCAATCTTCCAGTCCCCCTCCTTGAATTTGGCTAGTAGCTTTTTGTCTTTTTTATGCAGCAACTCGTGAGCATTGGTGATCATTGAGCGAAATTTGTTGATATAGAATTCCTGCCCATCCTTGCCGATTCTTTTGTGACGGAACATGATCGGCAAACCAGAGTCTAGCAAAATCAAAACCGGCACCAAGATCCAGAACGGCAGGAAAGCTACGATCAAAATACTGGCCACGACAATGTCAAGGATTCTTTTTTGTTGTTCGTAATTCATTAGAGGTATTCTGTGTGATTATCTTTTTTTAGTTGCTCAACGATTTTTTTGACATTTTGGCTTTGGCTCTGAGGGCAGATGAGTAATATTTCACCAGTGTCGACCACAATCATGTTATCCAAGCCAACCGTGGCAACCAATCTTTTGTCAGTGTGAATCAGATTTCCTGAAGAGTTGACCAGCACTGTTTTTTTCTCTCCTTCTCCCAAAACAGCGTTTTTGTTCGTATCTTTGTCCGCCAGATCGTAAACCACCTTCCACTCACCAATGTCATCCCAACCAAAATCTCCAGGAATGAGTAGCAAGTTGTCGGCTTTTTCTGAGATAGCATAGTCGACTGAAATAGATTCGGCCTGCTGGTAAGCCTCGGGAAGAGCATCGACAAATTCTTTGGTTGATTGAGCCTTGATTAGTTTTTCAGCTGTGCTCAGCATTGCCGGCATGTAGCGCTCAAAGGCATTCACCAATGCTTTAGCAGACCAGACATAATGATTGGCGTTCCAGAAGTACTTACCACTGGAGATAAAAGCTCTGGCAGTAGCCTCGTTTGGTTTTTCGGTAAAATTGGCCACTTTGAAGATCGAGTCCCGGCCCATTTTTTTCCACTCCTCGCCAACCTTGATGTAGCCAAAGGCAGTCGAAGGAAATGTCGGAGTGATGCCTACCGCAACCAGGTGCTCGTAGTCGCTGGAAACTTCGGCAGCCAGCTCCATCAGGCGCAAAAACTCTTTTTCATCGACTATCACGTGATCGGCAGCGTCGTTAATCAGAATGGCTTCAGGATCTTTACTCATTGCGAAAAGCGCTCCAGTCAGCATTGCCATGGCGGTATCTCTTTTTTCTGGTTCAGCAATGATGTTTTCGCGGGGTACTTTGGGCAGCTGTTCTTCCACCAAGTGTTGATAGGCTTTAGTAGTGACGACAATGATTTTTTCCCAGCCAACCAATTTAGCAAACCGCTCAGCAGTGACCTGAATCATCGTTCCCTCGCCGTTGAGACTGAGAAATTGTTTGGGGAGTTCTTTGCGGGACTTGGGCCACAATCTGGTGCCACCGCCACCAGCCAAAATTAAAGTGTAATAATGATCTTGATTACTCATTGTTTGCTTTCTGTTTTGCTTGCCAAGCTTGTTGAACTGCTTTGTCAAAAACGTTCAAAAACCTAGCGGTGGTATATTTTAAGGGATTTTCCATGATTTTGCTGGCTGAAAACTTTTTTCCCTCGAGTTGTTTGATTGTTTTGGCAATATTCGCAGCCGAGGGACTGACTAAATGCAGGCCGTGGATTTCTGGGCCAATCAGCTCTGCTGCCCCACTGTTGTGGTTGATAATTGCTGGCTTACCAAAACTATTGGCCTCTAGGGCCACGATGCCAAAATCTTCTTCTCCCGGCATCAAGACGGCTTGGCAGTTTTGGTAAAGTTTAGTCAGCTCCTCTTGGCTAGTTCGACCGGCAAATTTCACCGGAGCTTGTAGTCTCTTGGTTAGGGCTTGTAAGCGTTGTTTTTCTGGTCCCTCACCAACAATGATTAATTGCTTGCCCAGCTCAGCGCAGGCTCTAATGGCTTGATCCAGGTGTTTGTGTGATACCAGACGGGAAATAATCAGCAGATAATCTTTTTTGCCTTGACCCGTTTGTTGTTTGGGTAGATCCACTGGCGGGTAAATTACTTCATTTACTGATACCCCTTGGTAGAACTCCCCCGCTCTTTTTGCTACTCTTTGTGAAATCGGCACGATCGCGTCTGGTCGGTAGATCGCGGCTTGATCCCACCAGCGCAAATATTTAAGGAACGTCGTTGCCAGCTGCTTGGAGATTGGTAGGCGCAATAACCAGTGAGATTCCAAACTATGTTGGCGCTCGTGGTAGAGATATCTGGGTGGTGTCAGTAGGTAACAAAAATGCAGCTGGTCTGGTTGAGTCAGCACCCCCTTGGCCTCGGCACTAGTGACCGAGATAACGATGTCATATTTTTTCAAATTAAAGGACTCAAAGACTATGGGCATCAACATCGCCAGCCAGCGATGTAGGTTACGAAGTGGTTTAAATTTGTTTAATGGGCTGGCAATTACTTGAAAATTTTTGGCCCAAGATGCTCGCTCAGGATCATAAAGAGAGGTGTAAAGTGGTGCCTCTGGATAAAGCTGGTGAAGTGCCAGTAGTACTTTTTCTGCCCCACCGTGAGGGGTATTGACTCGATCATAGACCAAAGCGACTGAGGGCTGATGGTTGGCGGATTTTTTCATAACACCGAAGCATAGTGTTTATTGGTTTGTTCGGCCATGGCTTGCCAGCTGAATTTTTTGGCTCTGCCTCTACCTTCTTTGACCAAAGTTGTTCGTGACGGCTCCAAAGTGCGCACGGTTTCTACTAGTTCCGCGACTGAGTAAGGATCGAAATAAGCAGCGGCGTCGTGATAAACCTCACGAAAGACAGGAATATCTGAAGCAATTACTGGTAATCCAGTTGCCATAGCTTCCAGTCCGGGCAAACCAAACCCTTCTGACAGCGAAGGAAAGACTAGGGCGTAGGATTTTTGGTAAAGCTTGAGCAGTTCTTTGTCAGTCAAGTATCCCGCAAACTCGATTCTTTTCTCCAGCTGGTGATGAGCTACATACTCCCGAATGTCTTTTTGGAAAACGCTGCGAGCGCTGACCAGCACCAATTTAAAATCAGGCAGCAAAGCCATTGCTTGAATTACTAATCTGACGTTTTTGTGAGGATAAAGTGAGCCAGTATAAACCAGGATTTTTTCAGGCTTGGTTTTTTTACTGCTTTTTTGAAAATATGCTGGCTCGACTCCCTCGGGAGTGACGGCGACTTTGGGGCTGCTGCTGGGATAGTAGCGACGAAGGGTAATCTTGGCAGTTTCGGTCGGGACAAAGATTTTTTTCGCTTTTTTGACGGCCTGCCTGACTATCAGTCGGTAACCTAGATATTTCACCCAGTATTGCCACCCCGGCAAGGTGGTAACTGCTGAACCACGCTGTTCATGCCACAGTAAATCATGAATCGTTACTACTGTTTTTTTGGGATATAGCCAGGGAACATTGAAGTGCGGGACGTGCAGCAGATCCAGGTTTTCTTTGAGCAAGATCCAAGGCATCACCAGTTGCTCTTTGAGTGAATAATGCCTCACAGGAGCATAAACAAAACGAACTCCGGCTGGTTTTTTAGGGAAGATTTCTTTGGCTTGTTGGCGATCGTGAAAAATTAGCACCCAGTCAAATTTTTCATTTTTGACACAGTACCTGATGAGATTCTCAATGTACCGACCGATACCGGCGTGTTTTGCCCCAGCCAGCCTGCAGTCGATGCCAATGACTTTTTTCCTCATAATTTAAGGAGCCCTAAAGCCCTCCCTTTTTGATAAACAAAAACGTGCGCAACAGCTTGCGGAAAAACTTGGGATATTGGTCGGCGTACCATTTGTCGTAGTACATCAGCATCGTATCGTAAAAGAGGTTGTGAATCTTTTTGGAAAGTCTGGTGGACGAGCTTTTGATGCCTGATTTGTATTTATGGTGAGTGATTTGCACTTCAGGATGGAAAATGATTTTTTTGCCAGCCTCCCGGAAGCGACGACACCAGTCCAGATCTTCGGCGTACATAAAAAATCTCTCATCTAAATAGCCAACTTTATCTCTCATAAACTCTGTGGGAAAAATCATTGCTGCTCCAGTGCAAGCATCGATCTCATGAATTTCGTTGAGATTTTTGAAACTGAGTTGGTATTGACCAAACAGAGGGCTATTGGGAAAAAGATTAGATAATCGCGAGAAATAAGTCAGCGATGCCCAGGGTGTGGGTTCACCACGATGGCAGGCCCAGTCCAGAGAACCGTTGGGCAGCTCGATTCTGGGTGTAATCATTCCTACCTTGGGGTTGTCATCTAGGTAATCAAGCAGGACATCAAGATTTGACGCCTGGTGAAACTCAGTATCGCTGTTCAGCAACATGGTGTATTTGCTGTTTACTTTTTTGAGCGCCACGTTGTTACCTGCCGAAAAACCGATGTTGCCACCACTATCGATTACCTCGACCCAGCGAAACTCTTTACGCACCATTTGCGGAGAACCATCATCACTACCGTTGTCGACCACAATCACTTTGATTTTTTTCTTAGACTTGTCTACGTAAAATTTCTTGAGACTAGTTAAAGTATTCTTCAGCCAAAACTGAGTGTTGTAGCTGAGGATGATAATGCTGAGGTCAGCTTTGCTGTTTTTTGTTTTCTTAGTTTTCTTTTTTGCCATCACTGCTGCCCTTTCTGCCTAACTGTTTATAAATCATATCAAGTTTTTCAGCAATTTCTCGCCAGTCAAAGTTTTTTCTGACATATTGGCGACCGTTGTTAGAGAGCTTCTGCCACAATTTTTTGTCGTTAAGTAGTTTAATAACTAGTTCTGCCATGGTTTCTCCAGAATTGCTGGTCAAGACATGCTCACCGTGTCTGACATCAAGACCCTCGACCGCGATTTTGGAAGCTACCACCGGAGTGCCGCTGGCCATCGCCTCAAGAATTTTGTATCTAGTGCCTTTGCCGCTGAACACCGGAGCAACCAGCACGTGTGATTGTTTGAAAGCGGTGCGAATATCGGGAATTCTGCCCAAAACCTCGATGCTAGAATCTTGTTCTCCATAGCGAATGACGTTCTTGGTGGGGGCGTTGCCAACAATCAGTAGTTTGGCTTGTTGCATTTTTTCTCTGACATGAGGCCAGACTTTTTTGACTAGAAAATCAACTGCTTCGACATTGGGCAGCCATTTGAAGGTACCAACTGATAGCACGGTGGGCTGTTGGGGAAGCTTTCTCTCTAGCTGGTCGAACCAGTCAGCGTCCACTCCATTGGCCACCACCTCGATTTTTTTGGTGTTGTTGATTTGTTTGCCAATGAATTCTCGGTCATCTTCGCTCATCACTATTAGCTTGTCCGAAAGTCTCCAGTAATGTTTTTCCCAGCGTTTGATTTTTTGAATATCGACTTGCAGCAGCTGTTTGATAATGGGCGGCATTTTTCTGGCGTAACTTTCGTAACCCAGATATTCAATTGTCTGTTCGGCCAAGATTGTGGGAATATCGTTTTCTGGCAAGTGAGGCATCATGTAAAAAGTCTCGGCGTGAATCAGATCATACCGCTCGTTTTCCAGCTCTTTTTTGATCGCCGAAATGGTTTCGGGAACGTGGTTGCGGGTAACCAAAAAAGGATAGGAAGAGGTGACGGCTTTGAAAATATTTTTGATGGTAAAAGGTTTTTCCGATCGTTTGAAAACTCTGACTTTTTTGCAGTATTTTTCCAGTTCGGCGATGTGTTGCTGCTCGTCGTAGTTTTTGATCAGAGCAAACAAAGTAATGTCATGTTTTTTCGCCAGTTTTTTCAGCAGGTTGTAAGTACGAATCTGGCCGCCAGAGAGCAAGGGATAGGGCAAATAAGGGGTGAGCATCAGCACCTTCATTATTCTGCGCTCCCCTCCTCTAGTTTGATCAGTAAATAAAGATCGGTTTTTTCGATCACTTGGTATTGTTCCTCTAGTTCTCGTGCCTCATCGTCATAACTGGTGGTGACATAGTAATCGGCCCCTTTACTGATTTTATCAGCTATTTCGAAACCAATGGGCCAACCAGTACGATTGGTTTGGAACAGGAACATGGTGTCACCAAAAGCAGGGGCTATTATTTTGGCATCAGTTGGTGTCAATCGATCGACTGCCTGACCCGCCTCGACATATTCCCAGTGATTGACATTGAAGTAACCCGCGATTTGCCGCCAGGAAAGAACTAACATCAACGCTGCCAGGATGGCCAAACCCACTTTCATGACGGGCTGTTGGTATTTTTGCCAAGCATGCCAAAAGCCGGCTCCAAGCACGAAGCTGATCAACGGAACAAAAATTACTTGATAATAATCATGCTGGACATTGCCGGTGGCGATAATGCTGAGATAAGCCAGCAAACCCAATGACCAACTCCAGATTATTTGTTTGGTTTTATTTCTGCTCCAGATCAAGGCAGGAGCTGCCAAAAGCACGCCAGTAAACCCAAGAATCAATTTGGTAAATCGCTCAAAAAACAACCAACGGAACCAAGCTGGGCGGAAGCGAATGCCGTTGCTATTGAACAACCAGTCGGAAGCAGGAATGCCGGAAGGAAACTGCTCGATCCAGGCTCGCCACCACCATAGCGGACCAATTGCTAGTAAGCCATATAGCAGCCACCAGGGATTCAGAAATGAGTGTTTTTTTCTCGCCTGCCAAATGACAGCCAAAAACAATGGCGCCAAAAAAGACACGAATGGTTTTAGCAGAAATGCCAGACCAAGTGATACGGCAGAAGCCCACCATTGCCAGCTAGTGATAAGTTTTTTCTGCTGCAGTGCCTCGGTCAGCCAGTAAAGCGAGCCCATACTAAACAGTAACAAAAACGGCTCTGGCAGCACCACCCGAGAATAATAAATACTGTAAGGCAGCAAGGCGTAAAATAAACCAGCTAGCCAAGCGATTTTCTGCTCACCAGTGACGTTGATGGTGAAGCGATACAAAAATACCAAGGTTCCCAAAGAAGCAGCCACCGAAGCCAGGCGACTAATCAAAGTTAGGCCCAGAGCAGGAAAAGTTCTTAGTATCGAGGCCAACAAACCATTCACCAAGGGAAACTCCACCATGCGGTAGCCCTCGGGGTTGTCTTGGCCGGACTGAATGTTCGAGTGATCGTGGTAAGTCGGTCGTAGTAGATCAACACCATTTTTGACATATTCTCTGGTGACTGAGGCAGTATCTGCTTGGCGGAAAGCATGCCAATCAAGCAAAGGATTGCCAATGCGGTAAAGCCTTACCAAACCAGCGATGATCAATAAAAATCCCAGAGAGAATAATTTGGCTTGCCACCCAAGGCGCTTGATTTTCATAACTACAGCAGCACCGTTTTCTTGGGCTGCTTTCTTTTCTTAGGTTTGAAAGAAAAAATAGCTAGCGCTAGACCGACCACTGCCCAATAAGTAAAAGCTACTTTCGAGGCAGCATAAACATCGATGTAGAGCGCATTGACCAGCAGACCAATCGAACAAGCAAAAACTCCGATAGCAACACTGCTAGAAAGTTTGTTTTTGTCAAACAGGTGTTGTTTGGTTTGCTTCATGACCACGGCAATAATGGCAAAGAAAGTCACAAAACCCAGCAATCCGGTTTCTCCCAAAACTCTGAGGAAGTTATTGTCAGTGCTGTCGGCCTCAGTGAAGTGATAGCTACCTTCCTTGTTTAGCGTCGCGTAGCCTGTACCAAGCAAGGGATTGCGAGTGAAGCCTTTGATGGCATTGGGCCACAAAGAATCCAAGCGAATCGCCACCGACAGACCGTACTTGAGGGCATTGGCAGACCAGACTCGTGGTTTTTCTCTGGTTTCGATCACATTGTCATTTTCATCAACAATCTTTTCGATGTCGGGAATATCTTCATAAACATCGGTTGGCCTCACGGTGGTGGGCTGCTGGTCAGTGGGCGTCATCACATCACGATTATCGAAAGCAACCGAGCCTCCGGGAGGAGTATTGCTAATGCCCAGTTTGTAGTAAAGCTCATCTCTAAACTGTTTACGTTGGTAGTTCCAGTCGTGATAAGTGCGAGAAAGCTCAGGGTAGCCTTCCAAAACGTGCAGAAATCTTTCGTAAAGATCGTTGCCAAAAGAGAAAAACAGTACCAGAGTCAACAAACCTAAAGCAAATCCTTTTTTGAAAAACACTTTCCAACGCTTCTTCCAGGTGCTTTCCTCCCAAGCAGTGATACCAATGACTACTGCAGCAGCAACACTGTAGGCCACAAAAGGAGCGCGAGAAGCACTGACAATCAGCAACCATAAGCCGATGCCATGAGAGAGATAAAGAAAGCGTCGCTCCCATTTTTTTCCGGATTTGTAGGCCATCGAGAGCAGTAGTGGCAGAACAACTACCAGGTATGCTCCCAGATCGTAATGACCTCCAAAAGTGGATTGGACTCTGGCATGCTCGGTAAGATATAGCCGTACCCCCTTACTAAACTCCCTGTTCATGGTCGAATAAACTGGCCAGTACCAATACTTCTGTCCCACTCCGTAAATAGCAATCCCTATGACGGTGATAATAATTGTCCAGATCAATACTTTAGCTTGGTTGACATTTTTGATTGAATCATAGGTCAAAAAGAACAGGAAAAAGTATTCAGTGTAGCGTAGGAGATGCAAAGTTGATTTGCCGATGTGCAGGGCTTCGAGAGGGACAGTGTGAGTAATCAGCATCGCTGACACCAAAGACAGCAATCCGACAATTAGATAAGTTCCAATTTGTTTCAATAGTGGTGTTTTCCAGGTGATTTTCCCTCTTACAAGCTGGATAAACCAAGCCAACCCAGCCATAGCCACTAAAGCATCTTCCAATCTTATCCGAACAATATAGCCAGGCAAAATATCAAACAGAGGAATTTTGGGATAGAGAGGGACAAAGGCGATTAGCAGGGCGCTAAAAACCAGCAAGATGTTTTCATCCAGCCAGCTGCCAAGCTTTTTCAAATAAGTCAGTGCTGATGGTTGAGAAGTTTTTTTTGGCATGGTTATAAACGGTGAAAACCTAACAGAATTCTACGATAAATACCGGCTTTGCGCCAATTGCCAACCACAGTAAACAGCACCATTCTCAGCAGCACTCCCAACCAGAGAATTAGTTTTACTAACGGAAGCTGCCAGAAAGGCTTGAATTTTGACCAGAGGTAAATATAGCCTTTGATTTCTCCCCTCAGGGCGTTTTCACTGCCGGCGCTGGCATTGGCCAGGTGAACTATTTTGGCCTGGGGTTGAATGGCGATGTCCCAGTGGTGGCGCTTGGCCCGCATGCAGTATTCGATATCCTCGCCGTACATGAAAATAGCACTGTCCAGATCGCCAATCTCGTCAATCACTTCTCGACGAATCATCATCGCCGTGCCGCCGAGCCAGTCGACGGCGGTTAATTCTTTAGCGTCCTTGCCCATGCGGCGGTTTTTGCCAGTGTGCTGAGTGGAAGGCAGCAGCTTGCCAATCAATGGCAAGTCATCGAGAAACAACATGTGGGCTGTTAGTGATAGCAAGGTTGGGAAGTTTCCCCCTTGCGCTTGGATGGTTTTGTCAGTGTTGAGCAGCATGGGGGCAATGATGCCCAGGCGGTCGGTTTTGATGCCACTGCTTGAGCTCAGGTGAGCGCTAGCCTCATCGATCGGGTTGTTCTCAAAAGTCTCTACCAAGGTTTTGAAAGCTCCTGGCTGAGTAATGGTGTCAGAGTTCAGGAGAATGACGTACTTCCCTTGGGATTTAGCAATAGCTTGATTGTTGGCTCCCCCAAAACCTTTATTGTCTTTGTTGGCGATCACTTCATGGTTGAGCTTGGTTTTGTTGAAATAATTTTTTACAGCTTCGACAGAATCATCTTGTGAGTTATTATCAACCACAAAAAACATTGTTTTATCAAGTAATTTCGCTTGTTTGAGGTCAGCAACAGCTGATTCTAGAGTTTGAAGAGTGATGTCTTTAGTGTTGTAAGACACCACGATGATTGATAAGACTGAATCCTGTTTTGGCTTTGGCATGATGATTATTGGAACAACCGCGGTCTTCCCAGCCGATAGTTGTAATTTGTCAATTTACGATGATCAATTTCTTTGGCCGGCACACCACCGACGATAGCATTTTCTGGAACATCTTTAGTAACCACTGCTCCTGCTGCTATTACAGCTCCTTTACCAATGGTAACACCAGGCAAAATAATAGCTCTAGGACCGATAAAAACATAGTCTTCGATTACTACTTTTTCTTCGATGGGCATCATGTCTTCGCTGTGAATATCGTGCTCACTGCTCCAAATCATCACTTCTGAAGCGATATCGACGTGGTTGCCAATCGTCAGCCCGCCATTGGAATTTGGCAGCTGTTTGCGGCCGTCTAAAGTTGCTCGCTCACCAATCAGGGTGCCCTCACCGATCGAGATATGAGCAGGATCATAGATTCTGGCCATCATGTGAATGGTTGAACCTCGACCAATCTTCATCCCACATAGTCGGTAGAAAAATTTTCTCAGTGAATGAAAAGGAAGGTAGCCGACAATCCACCAGAGTAAGCCAGTGACTAGTTCGAGCCACAAGGCTCGCAGGCGACCGATTCCCTTTTCCCAGATTTGACTGGTGGTCAGCGTTCTGCCGTGGCGGTCAGTAATAGCCATATTCAGATAGTATAACGGGATCTTTTCCCTCAGGCAAACCAGAAGTTTACTTTGTTAAAAAAAACTATGCTAATATATCTGAGCAAAGCGATAGACCAAACTTTATGGCAGACACCAAAAACTCCCTCATCGAATTGTTGCAGATTCCTAAGATTACCGACGACTGTTTTCTCTTTTTTGCCGAACACCCCACCCACATTCCCTTCCTCATCAAACGGGTTTATTACATCACCCAAGCCACCAAAGGTGAGCCGCGTGGCTTTCACGCTCATCACGAAACAGACCAAGCTCTTTTTTGTATCCAAGGTTCAATCAAAATGGTTTTTGATGATGGTAAAAAGAAGGAAAGTGTTGTTTTAGACAGGCCGGAGGAAGGTGTGCTGATTAGAAAAAAAGTTTGGCACGAGATGCATGACTTCGACAAAGACACTATTTTGCTAGTTTTTGCCTCGGCACAGTATGACCCTAAAGACTACATTCGAGACTACGACGAGTTCATGAAAGCCATATGAAAACAGTGCTTTTCAATGATCTGCAACAGCAAAACATCAAGTTCAAAAAACAGTTTTTGACCGCCTTGGACAAAGTATTGGAAAAAGGCTGGCTGATTCTGGGTAATGAGGTTTCTAGTTTCGAAAAAGAGTTCGCTGGTTACATCGGCACCAAGTTTGCTATCGGAGTTGCTTCGGGAACCGATGCCATTATTATGGCCTTGCAGGCTTTGGAGCTTGGCCCTGACGATGAGGTGGCCATTCCGGTCAATGTCTATCCGGTAGCTTTTGCAGTGGCAGAGGCTGGAGTGAAGCTAAGGCTCATCGACATAGATCCAAAAACCCACAATATGGACCCCAAAGATCTGGCTAGTAAAATCACCAAGAAAACCAAAGCCGTGATTCTGGTGCATTTATTTGGTTTGGCAGCCCCGATTAGGGAAATCTCGGCAGTGGCCAAAAAAAACAACCTGACAGTTATTGAAGACTGCTCTCAGGCTCACGGCACCACTTACCGAGGAAAAAGAACTGGTAGCTTTGGCTTACTGAGTGTTTTTAGTTTTTACCCCACCAAAAACTTGGGGGCACTGGGTGATGGAGGAATTATTTTGACCAGCAATAAAAAACTGGCTCAAAAGTTGGCAGCCATGCGCCAGTATGGTGAGGTCAGTCGCTATGAAAGCGTCATGAGGGGTAGGGTTAGCAGGCTTGATGAGCTACAAGCGGCTTTCTTGCGTATCAAGCTAAAGACACTAGATAAAGATCTGAAAAAAAGAATCAGCAAAGCCAAGCTTTATTACCAACTTTTGCAAAATATTGAAGGAATTGAAGCGCCGCTGGCTGAAGACAAAATGCAGCATACTTTTCATCTCTATGTTGTTAAAGCGACACGACGACAAGAACTGCAGCAGTTTTTACAGCAGCAAGGCATCCAAACAGGGATTCACTATCCCCACCTGATTCATCGAGTTAAACCATTTGTTGATAAAAAAGTTACCGATAAAGATTTTCCCCAGGCAATAGCGGCCAACAAAGAAATCTTGTCACTACCCTTTTATCCTGATATTTCGGACGCCGACATTCGCTATGTTTGTCGAAAAATCAAAGAGTTTTATCGTTAAAAACAACCTCAGCCCAACACTTCTGCAGCTCTTCCGGAGTTAAGCCTTCTCTAGGCCAGTAGAGTGTCATTTGGGCAAAGAAATGCTTCATATAATCGGTGTATTTCGGATCCGGTTGGTAGCAACTATCGAGTACTTGATTAAAATCAATTATTTGATTATCGAATTTCTCGATATCCATATCAGAGCCTTTTTCGTTATAAAGAAATGCTGCCGGCGGGTTGTCCACTAAATGCTGACTGTATTCCTCTACGACTCCAGGGCGTTTGATGTTGAACAACTCATTGGAGAGAAAGTATTTTGAACAGGGTCGGCGCTGGGTGTAAATATAACTGATTGCAATTTCCCAGCCGTGAACGTGCAGGATGCACTCATCCTTGCCCACTTTAGCGATGATGTCTTCTTCTATAGCAAAAGTGTAGTCTCTGTGCATTGGCACGAAGTTGAAGAACCTGGGAATATGTTTGGGAACAAAGATTGTCAAAAGAGCTAGGCTCAAAAAAACCTTCAGTGGCCACGATTTGGCTTCAGCCAACTGACGCAAAGGAATAATCATCAAGATACCAACAACCAGGTAATAGCTGGTGACAATCATGATCAACTGGGTACCAAAGTAAAGTCCATAAATAGTCAAACCAAAAAGTACAAAAACAATCACCGTAATGGTTAGCAGAATCCTACCCCAGCTAGTTTCACCATAGTTTTTCAGTTGGCCATCCAGAAATTTTATAAACTGCCGAAAAAGCGAACGCCAATCGGAATCAGTTGAATAAATTGTTTTAAAGACTTGCTGTAAAGTTTTTTGAATTTGTTTTTTGAACAGGGCGAAGAAAACGATGGAGTTAATAATAAATAAACCGAGCAGTGGTTGTGGGGCAAGGGAAAAGTTTTCTTCCACGATTGCCACCATGGTTTTAAAAGAGTGATAAGTCAGTCTCAAAGAAAAAGTTTGTGTTTGGGCAAAGCCGGTTTTATCGTCGATGATGTTGAGATAAGCAGCCAAGGAATCGTTGAGCTGCAGATAGGCTGCAATCGATCCCAAAACCATCAGCGGACCCAAGGCAGATTGAACTAGCAATCGCAGTAAGTCCTTTTTGTCTTTAGCAAATAATTCACGCAGATAATACGGAGCCAGAGAAAGCACGCTTAGGGCATAGATGTCCTTCATTTGGCTGGCCAAAACAAACAAAGTTGCCGCTAGGGAAACTTTGAGAAATTTATTTTTTAGATGCAGCAAACTGGCCAAGCCCCCCAACACCAAAGTAGTGGCGAAAAAATCAATCGAAAAGAAATCTGTTTGGATTACCCAAGAATGAACAGTGACAATGGTGGTAAAGAAAATAAAAAGTCTCAGCAATTTGATGTCAAACAGTTTTTCCAAAACTTTAATCAATAGCCAACCATTGATCAGCACCACGAACACTTGAAGCAGACGAAAAGCATCCATGCTCATGCCGAAAGCCCTCACCCAGCCGACGACAAGCATCAAGTATCCAGGGGGAACTAGCTCGTAAAGGTCTTTGTAAGGACTGCCGATGCCCAACATTGGTCCCAGTGCCAGTAAAACCCGTGAAGCGGCGTTGCCGTATAGTTTTGTTCCGGAAAAAAGGCTGAAGTTGTAAATTGCCGAAACAAAAAGAATTAGATACTGAAAAACTGCAGTGAGGTTGGGATTTTTGATTTTAATCATTTGAGTCACTATTTTTTTCTGCTGACTGAAACTAGACCGAGACCAAATGGTAAATTGATTTTTAAAAACAGCTTGGCTTCAAACAGTAATAGCTTTGTTAAAAAACTATTCAGCAATGGATGGATCTTACCAACGGCAGATTTAGATTCTTTTGGTTTTATGAAGTTTTCCCACAGATGTCGGACAATGATCAAAGGAAATAAAAACGAATGAATAAAGGAAAGTTTTTCGGTGGCAAAATTTGCCTTGTTGAGCTTGTTAAATAGTTCTACTCGCTCGTAGCGATGCCTCATGTGAACATGTTTGTCGTGAATAAGTTTGAGCCATGGATAGGCAGAGACGCGCATGATTAATATTCCGCCAGGTTTTAAGAGCCGATTGAACTCACGAAGGGCCACCTGATCGTTTTTGATCGAAGCTGCGGTCAGCACATCTATGGAAACTACTACGTCGAAGCTATCATCTGGAAAAGGCAGTTTTTCAATTGATGCTTGCTGAACTTTTATTTTTCTTCTTTTAGAAAACTTGACTGCTTCAGGACTGAAATCGATGGCTTCTACTCTACCCATTTTCGACATTTTTTGTGCTAGCAAGCCGGTGCCGCAACCAGCGTCGAGAATTTTTAGCTGTTTTTTTGGAGTGGGAGCATATTTCTCGATAAGTGATAACACCAGCTGGTGGGTGGCAACATAAAAGTAATGGTCTCGCTCATTGCGATACATGTTTTCGTATTCAACGATTTCCATGGTTTTATTTTGCTTTCTTTGACAAAGGATCTTTAATCATCAGCCTGAGCCACAAACCTCCCAAATCCCAAAAAGTTCTGAGAATTCTGCGAGGAACAAAGAACTGAGACTCTCCCCACTTGCGGTTGTAATGATGCACAGAAACCTGACGAAAGTTTGCCCCTGCGCGCTGAGCTTTTTTGACTAATTCCACACAGATTGAGCCGCTGGTGCTTTGTAGTTTGATTTTTTTGATGATCGATCTCCTGATTAGCCGAAAATCACAATCCACATCCATAATTGGCAGCCAGAACCCCCAACGGATCACCAGACTGTAGAGGTTGCCCACGATGATGCGATAAGTAGCGTCGTGGCGGGTCATTTTGATGCCATTGATGAAATCAACGTCCGGCGTCATGAGCTTGAGTAAGATCGGCAGCTCTTTGACATCGTATTGCCCATCACCATCGGTATAAAAAACTAATTTTTTCGACGATTTTTTAAAACCGCTGATCAGCGCCCCTCCATAGCCTTTGTTTTTGCGATGGTTGACCACTTTGAGCACCGGATGTTTTTTTTGCAGCTTTCTGAGGAGAGCCAGGCTGCCATCACTGGAACCGTCGTTAACCACGATCACTTCGTAGTTGTTGGTTAATTTTTCGAGCGTGGTAATGCTGTCTTTGACCAATTTACCGATGGTTTTTTCATCGTTATAGCAAGGAAAGAAAACAGAGATGCTAGGTGAAGCCATATGGTTATTTCTTTTTCGGATATTCTAGACCAAGATGCTCATAAGCAGCACTGCTAATTACTCTGCCCTGATTGGTGCGTTTCAGCAGCCCGACTTGGATGAGGTATGGCTCGATGACTTCCTCGATGGTGCCTGGGTCTTCGTGAAGGGTGGCGGCAATGGTGCTCAATCCTACTGGGCCGCCGCTGTGCTTGTTGATAAGCTCAATCAAAAACTTACGATCGTTGTGGTCTAGTCCCAGCTCATCGATGGCAAACATTTTCAAGGCTTTATCGACGGTAGCGGGGTTAATCTCTCCGCCATTTTCTACCTGAGCATAATCACGCACTCGTTTAAACAATTTCAAAGCAATTCTTGGGGTGCCGCGACTGCGCTTGGCGATTGTCAGGGCAGCGTCTTTACCGATTTTAGCTTCTAGTTTTTCAGCAGCATTGGCGATGATTTTTTGTAGGTTTTCTGCTGGATAAAACTCCAAACGCTGGACGAGACCAAAGCGATCACGAAATGGACCAGCTAGCAGACCATAGCGAGTAGTGGCACCAATGAGGGTGAATTTGGGCAGATCGATACGCACGGTGCGGGCCGAGGGGCCTTTGCCGATGACGATGTCCAGGGCATAGTCTTCCATGGCTGGATATAGGGTTTCTTCCACAGCTTTGGAAAGGCGATGAATTTCATCTATAAAAAGCACGTCGCCATCTTCTAGATTAGTCAAAATGGCTGCTAAATCCCCAGTTTTGGTCAATGCAGTGCCGGAAGTAACGCGAATATTGACACCCAATTCCCGGGCAATGATATGAGACAGGGTGGTTTTTCCTAGGCCAGGAGGGCCGTAAAGCAAGGCATGATCCATGGTTTCTTGGCGCTGCTTGGCGGCTTCGATTGCAATTTGCAGGGTTTTTTTGATGGTGTCTTGACCCAAAAACTCGGCCCAGTTTTGGGCACGCAGCGAAGTAAACAATATCTCTTCGTCTACATCATTATGTTGGGTGTTGATAATTGGCTCTGTCATTTCAGTTGTTTGACTGCTTCTTTGAGCATTGCTTCTACTGATTGGCTCTTATCGATGTTTTGCAGCACTTGGTAAGCATAATCCTCGTCAAAGCCCAGGTTCTTCAAACCTTCCAAAACGTCTTGTTCTTTTTCAGACAGCGGACCAAGATCTAGATCTTTTAGACCACCGAGCTTTGAACCAAGCTCAATAATGATTTTTTGTGCCAGCTTCTTCCCCACTCTGGGGATTGATTTAAAGAATGCTACTTCGGCGTTTTGCACTGCTCGTACCAAGCGTTCTGCGCCAGCATCAACAATCGCTAGGGCGATCTTAGGACCAACTCCAGAAACTCCCAGCACCAGCTCGAACAACACCAAGTCTTTTTCGTTTTTAAAACCATAGAGCTCTAGAGCATCTTCTTTGACATGAGTGTAAATGAATAGCTCTAACTCTTGATCATTTTGCAGACTAG
>OMJP01000016.1 GCA_900299405.1 bacterium
CACGGATTGTCTTGATTGGGGGTGCTCATTACTTCTAGCTTGCCGTTATTGACTACCAGCCAAGCCCAGCCAGAACCAAAACGAGTGCTGGCAGCATTGGCGAATTCATTCTGGAAATCCTCGAAACTACCAAAGCTCGAGTCGATGGCTTCTGCCAAAGCACCAGCAGGCTCGCCGCCATCGGCTGACAGAATTTCCCAGAACAAAGAATGATTGGCGTGACCGCCACCATTGTTTCTCACCGCCGTGCGCAATGATTCGTCGGAGATCTCGTCCAAACGGCCCATCAATTCATGGACCGGCACATCTTGCAGATCTGATAATTCCTCCAGAGCACCATTCAGTTTGTCGACATATCCTTGGTGATGCTTGGTGTGATGAATCTCCATGGTGCGCGCATCCACATGCGGCTCCAGGGCATCATATTCGTAAGATAATTGGGGTAAAGAGTGCATAAACTCCTTTCATAAACTATTAACTCAATGCTGAAGCTATAGTAGCAATTTTATGACGAAGCGGCAGTTGGAATTCTTACAAACTCGCTGTGAGCAAACTTACGCAAAAACCCTACTGATCTGCCAGTTCTTCTTTGCTAATCCGCAACAACTCGATAATGCGATCTTTGCTGGTGGTCTGGATAAACTGCAGAATTTTTTCGATGTCGGGGCTCTGATCAGAGTGGCGCATGCCTTCGATTTCCTGCCACAGTGTTTCGCTGGCGAGAAAACCAGTCGCACCATTTTCCAGAGCTACGCGAAGATTTTCTTTAAAACGATCGTAGGGAGTGTCGTCAGCAGTCAGCAACCAAGGAATGTCGAGATTGGTGGTCAAAGTTGCCGCGGCCAAGGGATCCTGCGGGTACTGCAAGGCCAAAATGCTGGCAAAACGCTGTAGCTCACTGACCGCCTCCATTTGTGATTCCTGAAATTTGGGAATGTCGAATTTTTCTTCGGTGGGGTTGTAGATCATCAGCTTGAGCAGCAAATCAATTTCTTCGTGTTCGCAAAAATCAAAGATCTCGGCTACGAATTGTTTTTTGGTCAGCGCCTGCTCCTCAGCCGGGTGGTAGTGCAGCTCCAGTTTCGCCATGCCATACATATTGCTGATGTCTTCCACTCCCCAGTTTTTCAGCAGTTGCGGCACTGCCAAAGGATCAGGGTTCTGGAGCTGTTCGAGACGCACTATCAGGGGTGCGTTTTGCTCGTCTTCTTTGAGTAGGGGTAAAGAATAAACAGGATCGAGCACCAAGCCACTCGCCTGCTGGCGGAAAAGATTCAACAGTTCTGAGAGAACATCGTTGAGTAATTCTTCGTGAGAGGGTTCTTTGATCGATAGACCGATGGAATCAGCCAGCAAATAGGCTTCATCTAGCGCTACCAAACCAATTGAGCCGGCGTCGTTTTTCAGGGCAGTTACTTGCACTTTTCTAGTATATCGGGTTAATCGTCTCGGCGCATGCGGAAGCCATCGCGGCGACCGCGACTGTTGCCTCTGCCACCACCACGGCGATCATTGAATCTTCCTCTGGATCTCCCACCTCTGTCGCCACCGCGGCGGTCGCCGCCCTGACGAGATTTCTTTTGTTCGCCTTCCTCAGCGGAAAGCATCGAGAGACCGATCTTGCCATCATCTTTAATCTCGTTGACCCGTACATGAACGGTGTCACCCAGCTTGGCCACATCTTCCACATTCTCTACTCTGTCAGTCGACATTTCGGAAATATGCACTAGACCTTCACGACCGGGTAAAAACTCGACGAAAGCACCATAGCCCTCGACCCGAGTCACCGTGCCATCGAATTCGTCGCCGACCTCGATCACCCGCATCATGTCAGAGATGCGTTGTTTGGCGGCATCGATTTTGTCTTGATCGCTGGAAGAAATATTTACGATTCCTACCTCGCGCTCTTCGTCTTCGTCGACGTTGATCTCGGCACCAGTTTCCTCAATCAGTGATTTGATCATCTTGCCACCAGGGCCAATGAGCTCACCAATCTTGTCAGCTGGAATCTCGATTTGCGCCACTTTGGGAGCAAAGGGCGAGAGTTGAGTTCTAGGCTCGCTGATGGTCTTGAGCATTTCTTTCAAGATATGCAGTCTTCCTGCACGAGCTTGTTCCAAAGCTTGCTCAAGCACTTTTTGGGGAATTCCTTTGAGTTTGATGTCCATCTGAATCGCAGTAATACCCTCTTCAGAGCCAGCGATTTTGAAATCCATATCGCCGACGTGGTCTTCCAGACCCTGGATGTCAGATAGCACGACGTATTTCTTGCCATCGCTCATCAAGCCCATGGCAATTCCTGCCACCGGACGCTTGATCGGTACGCCAGCTGCCATCAGCGACATGGTCGAACCACAGACTGATGCCTGAGAGGTTGAACCGTTGGAGCTCATGATCTCGGACACCACATGAATGGTGTAAGGGAACTCGGCTTGGCTAGGCAACATTGGCACTAAAGCTCTTTCTGCCAAAGCCCCGTGTCCGATTTCGCGGCGTTTGGGCCAACCCATTCTGCCAGCTTCACCAGAGGCGTAGGGAGGCATGTTGTAGTGGTGGATATAGTGACGAGTTTCTTCTCCACTGATGCCTTCGATCAATTGACCCAAGGTAGGATCTGCCAAAGTGGTGACGGTCACCGCTTGGGTGGCGCCACGTTTGAACATTGCTGAGCCGTGAGTACGACTGAAAACATCGACCTCGGTCCAGATCTCACGAATCTCGTCGGTCTGCCGACCGTCTGGTCTGACATCATCTTCGAGAATCATTTTGCGAGCTTCTTTTTTGCTCAACAGATTAAAGGCTTTACTGACTTCTTTTTCGGTCACTTGTTCGGCCTCATCTTCGACGCCTTCATTGAGTTTGGCCAAAATTTGGTCTCGCAAGCTATCAAAATCGACTTCTTCTAGTCGGCCCTGAGCTTCGACTGTTTGACGAAGTTCTTTGGCAAATTCGGCATAGATTTTCTCGGCCAGCTCTTCATTAGCCTTGGTAGCAGCACGATCTTCATCGCTGACTAGCTCGACTTTGTCTTTACCGACTTCTTTGACGATTTTCTCAATGGTCTCGCAAATGCCGCCGAGTTCTTTTTGCGCCAAAACCAAAGCATCGACGATGGTTTGCTCGGCAACTTCGTTGGCACCGGCCTCAACCATCACGACTGCATCGCCACGACCAGACACAATTAGATCCAGGTCACTGGTTTCGCGTTCGGTGTTGGTGGGGTTGAGCATGAACTCGCCATCTTCTTTGCGATAGCCCAAACGCAAACCTGCCACTGGACCATCAAAAGGAATCTCGGATACGGCTAAACCAATAGCGCTGCCGAGTAGGCCGAGCATGTCTGGATCGTTTTCTTCGTCATAGGAAAAGACGGTGTTCACGATCTGTACTTCGTTGGTAATCCCCTCGGGGAACAACGGACGGAGCGTACGATCGATCACTCGAGCTTTCAAAATGACGTCATCAGATGGACGGCCATCGCGTTTGACCCAGCGAGAGCCTTTGATAATGCCGGCTGCATAGAGTTTCTCGACGAACTCGACTGACATCGGGAAATATCCCAAGTCGACTTTGCGACCCAGGGCGATAGTGGTGTGTACCGTGGTCTCACCACAAGTCACCAAGACTGCTGCGCTGGCTTGCTCGGTAAATTTGCCGATCTCGACGGTGATTTCTTTGCCACCGATTGACAACTTCTTAATAAATGTTTTTGGATACTTTGGGTATGCCATCTTCACTTTCTTGTGATTTACTAATCAGATTGGGAAAGTGTTTGGCGGGGAGTCTCAATAAGCAGGGAGTACTCGACTTTTCGAACACTACTTGCCAATCGAGGACTACACGCCTCATTTACCAATCAGGATTTATTATACCAGAAAAGCGCTATTTACCGAACCGGAGTTACTTGTTCAAGCCAAGTTTCTTGATCAGTTCTTGGTAGCGTTCTTTGCTGCGGTCTTGCAGGAATTTCAGCAACCGACGTCTTTTCGAGACTTGTTTGAGCAAACCTCGGCGAGAGTGATTGTCTTTCTTGTGACCCTTCAGATGGTCAGTCAGCTCCTGAATCGAAGCAGTCAGTAATGCGATCTGCACCTCTGGAGAACCAGTGTCTCCGGCGAACAGGCCAAAATCTTCAATAATTTGGTTTTTTTGGGCTTTAGTGAGCGCCATGGTATCCTTTCAGCCTTTTGTCCGCTCGCTCCCAATCTAGCCAGCGAAAAAAGTAACCTTGGTTAATAAGAGCTGTATTGTAGCAAACCAAGGCAAATTTTGGCAGATTCAATTTGAAATTTATTGTGGTAGTGTGATACGAAAGAAAAAATGCCAAGAATTGAAACAGTAGTTACTAAAGGAAGACTTAAGCCTGGAGAACTTCCTCCCGAGCCTGACAAGGGACCAGTAGCAGTGGATGACTTTCGAGGTGGTCCTGATAAAATTTTCAGCTTCAATTACCAAAGTCATTTAAGAACTAGATCATATGACCCTGCTGAATTTGGACAAGAAAATCCTCAGGAAATTTTCAATTGGGGTTTTACTGACTGTGGCTTGATCTATACCCAAGACATGTTGGAAATGCTGGGAGAGGGAAATATGGAAAAAGGAATCGAGCTAGTGATAAGTTTTTTAGAGGAATTAAGAAAAGATACTGAAAAGCTGATTGCATATTTAGCAAAACTTGGCACTCCTTACTCGGCCAACAAAAAGAATCCTTTAATTTCAGAAATAGTTGCTTTTGCGAATCAGAAAAACTAAAAACCCCTAATCGTCCTCTTTTTTGTAAGCGATGATGGTGTCGCCTGCTTGGAAATCGAGTTTTTTGTTTTTGAAGGTCAGACCGGCCTCGCTTTTGGCGGTGACCTTTTCGATGTCGTCTTTGCCGCGCTTCATCTGGGCGATCACGGGATTGGCGATGATTTTGTCCTCGCGTTTGAGGTGTAAAAGGTCTGATTTTTTGATTTCGCCTGTTTTGACCCTAATACCAGCAATTTTCTCGCCTTTCATCTCGAAAAGCTGCAGAATCTCGGCCTCACCGATCGTCACTTCATCGATAGTCGGCTCGAGAATCTTGAGCATTTGTTTCTGCAGATCCTCGATCAAATGATAAATGATGTCGTAGTGTTTTACTTTTACCCCGAGGTCTTTGGCGTAGTTTTTCATCTGGCGGGGAACTTTGATGTTGAAAGCCACTACCAGGGCATCACTAGTCTCGGCTAGTTCAAGTTCATGTTCGGTCAACGGACCGACTCCGGAAGTAACTAGATTGACACTGTCTTCGTCGATGTTTTGCAAAATTGCCTCGAGAGTGCCTTTGACGTCGGCTTTGACGATCAGGTTGAGTTTGACCTTGTCACCAAAAGCAGCATCGATATCGATATCTCCCCAACCAGCCAAAGTTTCATCTTTGGTCTCTTGTGCTGAATCTTCTGCTTGTTCCTCTTCTGCCTGGTACTCGACTCCCTGCTCTCGCACAATCGCGCCGACTTCAGGAGCTTCTTTGAGCCCCACAATCTCTGCCGGAGAGCCAGGCTTCACTTCCTGGAGCTGGTCGCCTTGTTCGTTGGTCAGCAGTTTCACTCTGCCAGTAATACCATCTGCTTCTAGATCTTGCTTGGGCTGCAGCGTGCCCTGTTGAACAATCACGCTGGCCAGCGGTCCTTTAAAAGGATCGCGAGAAGACTCGATTACGACCGCTTCCAAAGGAGCAGCTGGATCGGCCTTCAACTCGAGTAAATCAGTCATCACGGTAATGGTTTCCAGTAATTTGTCGACGTTTTTGCCTGATTTGGCCGAGATTTCTACCACCTCGATATCGCCGCCAAAGCCTTGGACCAAAATCTCCTGTTCAGCAAGCTGCGCTTTGACGTCATCGATTCTGACACCTTCGATATCAATTTTATTGATTGCTAATAAGAAAGGAACATTAGCTTCTTTTATGTAGCGAATTGATTCGATAGTTTGTGGTTTGACGCCGTCATTGGCAGCCACAACCAAGACTACTAAATCTGTAATCTGTGCTCCACGCTGACGCATTTTGTTGAAAGCAGCGTGACCAGGAGTATCGATAAAAGTCAGAGGTTTTCCCTGGTTATCGATCTGGTAGGCGCCGATATGCTGGGTAATTCCGCCCGATTCTTTGGCTTGCACTCGTGTCTTACGAATGTAATCCAAAAGAGTCGTTTTGCCGTGATCGACGTGACCAAGAATGGTGATAATAGGCGGTCGTGGTTGTAAAGCCATCGATTATTCTTCTTTCTCCTCTGCTGTCTCTGCTTCAGGTTCTGCAGGGGCTTCTGCTTCAACCACTTCCTCAGCAGGCTTGTCAGCCACATCTTCCTCGAGGAAAGCTTTTTCTTCAGCTGCTCTAGCGGCATCGCGCGCCGCCTGTTCTTTGATATCCTGCTCGACTCGCTCTCCCAGAAGTTTCTTCTGGTCAGCAGCCAAGTCCTCCATGTCTTGCCACTTGTCTTGGAAGCGGACCAAGTCATTGAGAGTCGTCAATTTGTGCTGCACCAAGATTTCTTTGGCTTCATCAGTCAAACCTTCATAGGTGTCGATTTCATATTCTTCTTCACCAGTGACTTTGGTCTCGACTTTGCCCTCAGCAGACTGAATCGTAATCTTGTAGCCAGTGAGTTTGGCTGCCAAACGCACGTTCTGACCACCGCGACCGATCGCCAGAGACAGTTGGTCATCCGGAGCGGTGACGGTGACTAGTTTTTTGTCTTCATCGACTTCGACTAGTAAGTTCTCGGCAGGAGCCAAGGCACCTTTGAGGTACAGGATTGGATCGTCAAAGTGAGGAATAATATCGATTTTTTCGTTATTGAGTTCCTCGATGACTTTCTGCACCCGGACACCGCGCTGACCCACACATGAGCCAACGGGATCGACACCATCTTGAGTAGAACGAACCGCTAGTTTGGTACGCACGCCAGCTTCACGAGCCAGCGAAACGATCTCGACTGCGCCGGAAGCTACTTCTGGTACTTCGCGCTCAAAGAGCTTGGCGACTAGGTTTTTGTCGGCTCGAGAAACAACAATCGTGTCTCCTCGAGAGGTTTCACGAATGTCTTTGATCAATACGGCAATCCGAGAGTTCAGACGGTAAAACTCACCGCGCATCTGCTCTTCTGGAGGCATCCAGCCGTGTCCTCGACCGAGGTCGACAACCACACTGCGACGATCCATACGCAATACCTGACCAGTAACCACCTCACCGATCTTGTCTTGGAAGGCGTTGATGATCTGGTCTTTTTCACTGCGACGAATGCGCTGGAGAATTACCTGCTTGGCTGTCTGGGCGGCAATCCGACCAAATCCAGGAGGGGTAACTTCTTCTGCTTTGCTTTCATCCCACTCGGTGGGCTCTTCAGTTTCTTCGTCACGAGCCAGTACTGGAGCCTGGAAAATCTTGGCCTCACCAGTCTCGCGATCGAGCTTGGTGAAGTAGTAAAACTCCTCATCCAAGATCCCCACCTGCTTGCGGTAAGCCGAGACTAAAGCCTGACGGATTGCTTCATAAATATCTTCCGGATCGATTTTGCGCTCGGTTGCAATCTGGTTGATCGCTGCGGCGAACTCGGTACGGACAACGGTGTTCAAATTTGCCATTTGTTCCTTTTTTAATAAATAATTACTTTGTTTCGGTCAAGCTATCAAAAAAGACGGTCCTAATAAGAATCCGTCTTTCATCTGAGTTGAACCAGAGATAATTATAGCACTCTTTAAAGTAAAGTCCAATTAACTAGCTCTATAACTCTGTCTGCTTGAGCTCTTCCACTAGCTTCTTCTGCTCTTTAGTTAGTTTGTCTGGCATGTCGATCACGATGCGCACATACAGATCGCCTTTACCGCGACCGCGCAGGTGCGGGACACCTTCTTCGCGCAAGCGGATCAGGCTGTGGGATTGGGTTCCAGGGCGAATTTTGAGTTTGAGGGCTTTTTCGTTCAGCGTGGGGACCTCGATTTCTCCCCCGAGTAAAGCTGTGGTGAGAGGAATTTTTTTGGCCAGGAAAATATCGTAGCCATCGCGTTTGAATTCTTTGTGAGGCCTGACCTCGACAGTGACATCAAAATTATCAAAACGAATTCGCGTACCATCACTGGCGCCGGCAGGAATCCTGACCTTTTGTTTTTTGCCTTCGACCTCGATCTCTTTTTCTACTCCTTTGACAGCCTCCATAAACTCGATCGTCACGCCATAGCGCGGACGCCTAGCGGCACGACCGAAACCACCGCCGAAAAACTGCTCGAAAATCTCGAACGGATCACCAAAATCAAAGTCCGGATTCTGCCCACCTTGGCTGGTGGTGTAAGTCCAAGTAAACGGACCCTGCTGGAAACCGCCAAACGGGCCACCTTGACCGCCAGCGCCACCCATGCCAGAGGAAGGATCGAAAGCCGCGTGCCCGAACTGATCGTAAGCCTTGCGCTTCTGCTCGTCAGACAACACCTGGTAAGCCTCGTTGATTTCTTTGAATTTCTGCTCAGCGTCCTTTTCTTTGTTTTTGTCAGGATGAAACTTCAGCGCCATCTTGCGGTAAGCCGACTTGATCTCACTCTGAGAGGCGGATTTTTCCACCCCCAAAATCTCGTAGTAATCACGTTTGGTAGCCATAAATTAATTATCTTTCTCTAAGATGACAGCAATTGTAACAAGCACGTCGAGGAATGTTAAGCAGACAAAATTGTCGTCTGCTAATTTATCAAGCTAAGCTCAGGAATCCTGACCAAAACGCTGATAAATCGCCAGCAACCCACCACTGAACCCAGAAACCGCCAATCCCAGATAGAACCACTGTGGCCAGTACCATAGCCGAATGGCATTCTCCCCTGGTTCGAGGTGAATCAATCTCATTCCTTGATGATTGATTATTTCGCTGGGCTGGTCATTGAGTGTAGCGCGCCAGTCTGGATCGAAGCGATCAGCAATCAAGAGACTGCCTTGGTTGTTGACATTGTTCAGCACGAAACTCATGGCGTCGGGATGCTCGGTAAAGCTGGTCATTTCTGCTGGAGAGCTGTCAGCAAAGCGGAATCTAGTCAGAGCGTCTGGACGTGCTAGCAACTGCCACCGGTCATACTCTGCCACCAGAGGAAAGCTGCTTAAATCTTCTTCGATCTCAAACCAAGTATCCACCAAGTAATACTTCACCGCCCACTGATCCAGCAGCTCACTATCCGGCGCGACGTAATCAATGAAATTAATCCGCGGTTCGCCCTCCTTGTTCCACAAAGCAGCATAATCCTGCGGCAGCAAAGTAGTGTAACCATTCACCAGTGGCAAATTGCTCGTCAAATTCCAGTCGGGAGTCGAGCCATCGCGCAAATTTTTAGCATGGTCGAAAGTTCGCAAACCTTCGCTGTCCACAAATGAATCAGAAAAAGGCTCACGCACTGCCAGCGCTTCCCAGTAGGAATTGTAATCAGTGTAAGGTCGGTTCGAATTGCGGGTCAGCAACCGCTGCTGAAAAGCTGTCGGTGGCAAATTAATTAAAGTACCCAATTGCTGACTCTGCTCACTGTCAGTTCGGTAAACATCACGCGGGGCAAAAAAGAATTTACCATGAGTGTTTAAAGCCAAATCAATGCCAATGATTAGGGCTAACCACCAGACCTTGTTCGGCAGTTTTTTGGCGAGAAAAATTTTAAAAGCTGCAAGGAAAAATAGACTGTTGAATACGATATTTCTGACAATTTCGAACATAATCATTTTATCTCGATCAGCAGTGTGGAACAGGCTTTGCGAAAGCGAAAAAGAGGCGAAACGATCGACTGTTTGCCACACCGAAAGGAAAGAAAACCGCTGCAGTCCCCAACCGATCAGACCCACGCCCAAAGCCGCCAATCCCAACCACTGCAGCCATTGTTTTTGCAGTTTCGTAAATGACAAATTCTGCAATGCTCGCGCAGTCCACAGTACTAAAATGACACTGCTGATCAGCATCATCATGCTGGGATAACGAGCGATACGAAATAGCGGGATGATTTTTTGAATTGAACCAAAACCGGGAAGATTTTGGCCCAAAGAAAAAAGCAGTGTCAGCAAAGTCACGATCGCAAAAAACTTTACTTCTCGTCGGAGAGGTTTTTTTAGCTTTTTAAGAAACAGTGAGCCGCCAATCGCCAACCAACCTAACCAGCCTAAATAAATACCGGCATTGGTGTCCCAGTTCCAGGTTGGGCCCCACTTGATGCCATGAGCTGGATGATCGAAAAAGTACGGCAGCACAAACTTGATCGTCGTCACTGGGTGCAGTGAGCCAACCAAGGCTTGAGTTTCTGTCTGGATCGCTCGAGTAGATTTCAGAAGAAAATCGACTAAAGGTACCCAGGATACTGCTGTAATTCCCAGGGTAAAAACTCCAGTAATCAGCCAGGGAGAAAGCCACCGCTTAAAACTTATTTGGCGCCAATGCTGAAAAGCCGACAGCAACACTGCCAGCAAAATGCTGTACAAAACATGCTGAGGATAGCCACCGAGAAACTGCAGCAACACCGCCAGAGCAAACCAGGCTTGAAAACGGCGCTCTTTGATCAGGCGTAAACCAAAAAAACTAATCAGCGGCAGCCAGGCTAGAGACTGAAGCGTGGCTAAGTTGTTGATGCTACCCGTCATTTGCGTCGAAAACATCCACAAAACAGCAGCCACCAAACCCCAAGCATGATCTCTCAGCCAGTGGCGAGCCAGCAAATACATCCCTGAATAAGCCAGCAGCAGGTGCAGAATTACATTCAGGTTAAGCGCGGTTGCCGGATGAAAAACCAACCACAACAGACCAGTGGGATACAGAATCGACTGGGTCGTGTCCCCCAACCAAGAAATACCAGAGAATAAATAAGGATTCCACAAAGGAAAAATGCCCTCCTGCAGCCACTGAGCAGTAAAAATCTTGCCCGGCATCAAGAGCGAGTAATTATCACCAAAAATTAAGGTTTTCCCCTGGAGAAAAGGCAAAAAACGAAGCAAAATCAAGACCAAAAACAACAACCAAAACTGCAATCTTTTATTACTAAGCGAAAACGACCCTAACACAGGCACATTGTATATCAAAAAACATAGAAGTTGGTTAGGTAAAATTACGGAAAAATCCTCAAGCCAATGATCACTCGCAGGGCATCGAGACCATCGCGCCAGGTGATTTTCTTGCCCTCGGAAAAGTCGCGCCCCACATAAGTGATCGGCACCTCAAAGATTTTGTAGCCTCTCTTCAGCACCTTGCAGGTGATTTCCGGCTCCATGTCGAACTTGTTGGCCTCGATATTGAGCTCGCGAAAAAGCTTGGTAGGCAAGACTTTATAACACGTCTCCATGTCAGACAGAGTGGTGTTGTACAGAATGTTTACCAGCAGGTTGAGAAAAGAGTTCCCCACCCGGTGCCAGAACAGTAGATTGGAGTGCGGCCCAAGAAAGCGCGAGCCATAAACCACTTCCACCCTGTCTTTCTCGATGGGTTTGAGTAATTCGGGAATGTCATCGGGATCGTATTCGAGATCAGCATCCTGAATCATGGTGTAGTCGCCAGTGACTTTGGTCAGACCCAGGCGCACCGCCGAACCCTTGCCACCGTTTTCTTTGGTGAAATACTTGATTTTTTTGACACCTTTTTTGGAAGATTTCAGCAGTTGTTTGATTTTTTTCTCAGAACCATCAGTGCTGCCATCGTTGACCACCACTACTTCTCTGACCTGTGGAACAGCCACCAGGCGCTGCAACATCTCTGCCACCGTGGCTTCCTCGTTGTAGACCGGCATGATCACCGAGAGTTTCATAAAGGGATCATACCGTCTTTTGCTAAAAATTGCTGGGGCTATTCCTCGACTACTTCGCCCTCTTCGGCATCGCCTTTGGCGTCAGCTTCTTTGTCATCAGCTGAATTCTTGTCCGCCTCGGCGGATTGAGCCGCCTGCATCGCTTCGCCGATTTTCTGGGCGGAAGTCAGCGTTTCCTCAGTCGCTTTATCCAAAGCTTCTTTAGTAGCGCTTTCATCGCTGGCGAGCTCTTTGAGCTGTTTGACGTTTTCCTCGATCGATTCTTTAGTCTTGTCATCGATCTTGTCGCCATGCTCTTTGAGCTGTTTCTCTATCTCAAAAGCCACCGAAGTAGCCTGATTGCGAGCCTCGACCAGTTCCTTCTTCGCCTTGTCTTCCTCGGCGTGCTGTTCAGCATCAGCCTTCATCTGCTCGACTTCATCGTCGGACAGATTGGTGCTGTTCTGAATCGTGATTTTTTGCTCTTTGCCAGAGGTTTTGTCCTTGGCCGAGACATTGAGAATACCATTGGAATCGATATCAAAAGTCACCTCTATTTGCGGCACACCACGCGGTGCGGGAGGAATACCATCCAGGATAAAGCGACCCAGCGACCGGTTATCAGCCGCCATTTCCCGCTCACCCTGCAGGACATTGATCTCTACCTGAGTCTGATTGTCAGCTGCAGTCGAGAAAGTCTGTGATTTGCTGGTGGGGATAGTAGTATTACGCTCGATCAGCGGAGTGCGGACTCCACCGAGAGTTTCCAGACCAAGGGTCAGCGGAGTAACGTCGAGCAACACTACATCAGAAACGTCGCCGCCAATCACTCCAGCCTGAATCGCTGCCCCAACCGCCACCACCTCATCAGGATTGACTCCTTTATGAGGTTCTTTGCCAAAGAATTTCTTGACCTCTTCCTGAATCTTCGGCATACGGGTCTGACCACCGACCAAAATGACGTCTTGGATGTCGGAGGCTTTGATCTTGGCATCTTTGAGCGCTTTTTCGACCGGTTTGAAAGAAGATTTGATCAAATCATCGACCAACTCTTCCAGCTTGGCACGAGTCAAAGTCATCGTCAGGTGCAACGGCTGATCATCATCGCCCTGGGCAATGAATGGCTGGTTGAGCTCGGTTTGCTGAGCAGATGACAACTCGATCTTCGCTTTTTCCGCGCTATCTTTGATGCGCTGCATCGCCTGAGGATCTTTCGAGAGATCTTTGCCATGCTCTTTTTTGAATTCGGCTAAAACATAATCAATAATGGCACTGTCAAAGTCATCGCCACCAAGAAAAGTATCACCATTGGTAGATTTAACTTCGAATACTCCATCACCAATCTCTAGAATCGAGATATCAAAAGTACCGCCACCCAAGTCATAAACCGCGATGGTGCTGGTGCCTTTCTTGTCCAAACCATAAGCCAAAGCAGCAGCGGTAGGTTCGTTCACGATTCTCTCGACTTTCAGACCAGCGATCTCGCCTGCCTGTTTGGTGGCCTGACGCTGAGAGTCGTCGAAATAAGCCGGTACCGTAATGACGGCTCGCTCCACTGGCCCACCGAGATAACTTTCGGCGTCAGCTTTGGCCTTACCCAGCACTTTGGCCGAGATTTCCTGCGGCGTGTAGTCTTTGTTGCCCACTTTGACGACTGCCATTCCGTCTTTACCGTCGGCAACTTCATAATTGACGTGTTTGAGAGCTTTTTTGACGGCCTCATCCTTGTATTTCTGGCCCATGAACCGCTTCACGGAATGAACCGTAGATTTGGGATTCATCACCATTTGGCGTTTGGCGGCGTCGCCCACGAGGGTTTCGTCGCCTTTGAAGGCCACAATCGAAGGGAAAGTATTGCGCCCTTCCGCAGTGGGGATCACTTTGGGCGCGCCGCCCTCCATCACCGCTACTGCAGAATTAGTAGTACCCAGGTCGATACCAATGATACGACCAGTGTTTTGTTGAGATTTTTCACCTTTGTTTTTTGTCATATGTGCTCCCTATTTTACATAAATTAGCAGACATGTCAATAGACTGCTAACTAGCTTTTTACTTGGGTTTTTACTCCAAAATTACTTTGGAGTGCTGAATTACTGTCCCGTTGAGCGTGTAGCCTTTGCGCAACACTTGTTTGACTTTGCCACCCTCTTGCGACCCTTCGGCCGCCTCCATGGTGTTGACGTCAAAATCTTTGCCTTCGACCTCGATTTCTGCCAAACCAAACTCTGCCAAAGTTCTTTTCAACTGCTCCAAGACCATTTCCACCCCTTGATCTGCTTGCTGTCTCACCGCTAGCTCCAAATGTTCCAGGGGCTGCAGCAGCGCTGTGATCAATTCTTGGTTAGCAAGTTTGATGAGCTTGGCACGATCTTCCTGAGTGCGCCGAACCAAGTTCTGATAGTCTGCCAAAGCTCGCTTCTCTTTTTCTGCCGCAGTTTGCAGCTGGGCGATCAGCTCCTCTGCCGGCTCTAAGTCGGTTGGTGGTGTTTTTTTGGTTTTATTCGCCATCAGCGATTTCTTCGATTAGACCTTTGAAATATTTCATCATCGGAATGACATAGGCATAGTCAAAGCGATGCGAGCCCAGCACGCCGAGCTTGTAAACCCGACCACCGGAATGAACTTCGGTATAAATGATGCTGATCGGTTCGAGATTTTTATTCCCCAGCTCTTTACCATAAACGAGATGAACAGGGTTTTCACTTTGGCCGATGTTGAAGATCTCCTGCATCATCCCCTCTTCTTCGATCAGACTGAGGACGTTGCGGGTCACTCTGATATCAAAAAATTCTGGCATGTTCAGCAAGTTGGCATAACCTGAGTGGTGGAGACGTTTTTCCTGATCCATGGCGACTCCCAAAGCCCGAGCTTTTTCGGCCAGCACCTTGGCAGCTTCTTGGAGCAGATCTTCGAGATCGTTGCGGTGCTCCCAGATTTTCTCCTTGGCACTGACTTCATCTGCCACCGAAAGTTCTTTTTCTTTCATCAGCTCGTTGACGTAAAGCCGCAAAGCCAGCGGGGTAGGAATCCTGCCCGCACTGGTGTGAGATTTTTGCAGATAGCCTTGTTTGGTGAGGTAAACCATTTCGTTGCGAATCGTCGCGGGTGAGACACCGATATTGTATTTTTTGTCGATGGTTTCGGAACCAACGGGCTTGGCGGTCTCGATAAACTCCTCGATAATCGCACGCAGGATCTGGATTTGACGGGCAACTAAATCAATCATAGGTAATTCCTAATTTTTAACCCGATAAATAGTGGGTTAATTAACTATTAGCAATGATACGGATTGAGTGCTAAAAAGTCAAGCTGGGAGCGATTTGCTAGCGGAAACTATTTGAAGATTGTCGTCGATCACTTGATTGATGCCCTTGATAAAGGCCTGCTGATTGAAATTCTGGGCGTGCTGATGAACTTGCTGTGGATTGAACTTGGTTTTGGCGAATTTTTCCAAGGCTTTGACTAGACTGGCGGCTGTCAGTTCATCAAAAAACAGGCCGGTTTTATCAGCCACCACTGATTCGGTCGGACCACCAGAGCGGTGAGCGATCACTGGCGTGCCCCAGCCCATCGCTTCGACCGGCACCATCCCAAAATCTTCGTCTTCTGCAGGGTTGAGCAGCGCTTTGGCGTGGGCATAGAGGTCGGTGAGCTCCTGATCGGTCACGTCGCCAAGCAATTCGACAGTGGGACCGGCAATTTTTTGCAAAGTCTCCATCATTTTTCCTAGACCAACGACTTTGAGCGGCAGGCGCAGCTGGTTGGCAGCCGCTACGGCCAGCTCAGGATGTTTGGAAAAAGAGAGCCGACCGGCGTAAAGATAGTAGGTGCGATCTTCAGCGGGAGTTAAGTCGGGCTGGTTAGGAACTTTGATAGGCGGATAAACCACGGTGGAATCGAGTTTGTAGAACTTCTGGATTCTACGAGCGGTTTCCTGGGAGTTGGCGATAAAGTGGTCGACGTTTTCCCGGGAGACTTTGACATCTACTACGCGCAGGAAGTGGTTCAGGAAACTGCCCGCCATTCTCAGCAGCGGGTTGCGTTTCCACTCACTCATCACCGAGTAGCCATACATCGCTCGCGGTGGGGTGTGACAGTAACATAGGTGCGTGCCGTTCGGTACTTTCACTCCTTTGGCAAAATAGGCATTGCTGGAAGAAATTACCAAATCATAGTCACTGAGATCCAGATCAGCAAAAGCCTTGGGAGCTAGAAAACGCAGCGGAGAAAAAAGTTTTTTAATCAGTGGCACTTTGGCCAACCAAGTTTCCCGAATATCCCAGCCCTCGAAATGCTGGTTATGAATCC
>OMJP01000017.1 GCA_900299405.1 bacterium
GACGATCGGCAAAGTAGTGAGCGACTTTTTGCTGAAGCACTTTCCTGACATCATGGACTACGATTTTACTGCCGAGATGGAGGAGGATCTAGACCGGATTGCTCGGGGTGAAAAAGAGTGGAAAAAGGTGGTGGGCAGCTTTTTCAATCCTTTGGCAAAGAAAATTACTGACGTCGAAAAGAATGCTGATCGCGCCGAGATTCCGGTAGAAAAAACTGGTGAGACTTGTCCTGATTGTGGTAAAGATGAGGGCGGCGAGATCGTGATTCGTGAGGGTCGTTATGGTAAGTTCCGCAGCTGCAGTCGTTTTCCTGACTGCAAATTTACTGAGAACATCGTGGAGAAACTTGATGGACAGCACTGTCCGCTGTGTAGTGAGGGCGAAGTGATCATCAAACCGACTCGCTGGGGTAGGTCATTTTATGGTTGTAGTCGCTATCCTGACTGTGACTGGGCAAGCTGGAAAAAGCCTGATCCAGATCTGAAAGTGACTGCCAAAGAATGGGCTGAGGAGAAAAAGCGTCGTGAGGAGCGTAAGGCCAAACGAGCGGCCAACAAAAAAGCCAAAGAAGAGGGTAAGCCAGCCAAGAAAACCAAGTCTCGTAAAAAGAAAACTGCCAAGAAAAAGTAACCCGCGATGAAGATTGTCTTGTTTGGGGGCGCTTTCGATCCACCCCACATCGGTCACCAGCAGATTACTACAGCCCTACTGGAGCAAGGTATCGCCGATGAGGTTTGGTATGTGCCCGCCAAAGAACATCCTTTTTCCAAGTCCATGAGTCCGGCAGAACATCGTCTCGCCATGCTGCAGCTGATTACAGACAATCCTAGGGTGAAAATCGAAACATACGAACTAGAAAAAAAAGGCGTCAGTTACTCTCGTGACACCCTCGACCATCTTTCTCAGCAATATCCTGAGCATAGTTTCTCCTGGATCATCGGCTCCGACAATCTCCCCGATTTTCACAAATGGGAAGACAGTCAGGGCAGGGGATACCAAAACTTATTGGCCAACTACCAGTTCTACGTCTATCCCCGCAAAAACTTTCCTTTCGAGCCTCTTTACGACAACATGGTTCCTCTGCAAGACATGGCAGAGATCGAAGCGTCATCGACGGAAGCGAGACAACAAGTTAGAACTAGCCAGCCAATCGATCACCTGGTTGATAAAGCAGTTGCTGATTATATGCAGGAGCACAGTTTATACGTAGAATAATTTTTTCTGATTATGTCTGCCAAATACAAACAATATTTCCAGCAAATGTGCGAGCAAAATCAAGAATTGTTTGAAGAATTTACTGAGATTCATCAACGATATACAACCCAACCGATTCGTTATCAGGCGATTTTCAACTCAGTTGGAGGTCGAGTAACGGAGGTGGTTCGCGATTGGGATCAGCGGCTTTGTTCGGCGATGGGTCGTGGTCAGTACAGTCAATTTACACAAAATTTATCGGAAAAATTTTGGGGCGAAGTCAGAAAGCAATTTCCAGAAATTGACAAAGTTGGTTTAATTAAAAAATAAGATTTGGACACCGGTTATAATAGAGTTGTCAATGAAAAAGATTGTTGATTTCATCAAAGATACCTACGACCAAGCTGGTAAAAACAAGGCAGTGATCGCTGTTTCTGGTGGGATCGATAGTGCGGTGTCGCTGACTTTACTGACCCAAGCGCTTGGTCCCGAGGCGGTTTTCCCCCTACTGCTGCCTTATCACGATCAAGAAATCGCAGACTCTCAGGAACTCGTCAGCTTAAACCAGATTCCAGAGGAAAATATCAGCATCATCAATATTGGTCCGGTAGTTGATCAGTTTCAGCAAACTTTGCAAGTCGACAGCAGCGACCGAATGCGCCTGGGAAACATCATGGCCAGAGCGCGGATGATTGCAGTTTTTGATAAAGCGAAGAATCTAGATGCTTTGGTCTGCGGTACGGAAAACAAATCAGAACACTATTTGGGATACTTCACCCGCTACGGTGATGGTGCTTCTGATCTCGAACCGCTCCTGGGGTTGTACAAGACTCAAGTGCGCGCGCTAGCGGAAGAACTACATTTGCCAGCTAAATTCCTCGAAAAAGACCCCTCTGCGGGCTTGTGGCAAGGGCAAACCGACGAACAAGAGTTGGGATTTACTTATGAAATAGCAGATCAAGTGCTGACGCAACTAATCGACGAGAAAAAACCAGTGGTAGAGATCAAGGTCGAAGGCGTTGATGAATCCACCATCGGCCGCGTCATTACTCGAGTAAAAGGCACTGAATTCAAACACCAAGTGCCGTATAGTAATACTTAATTTGTCTATCATTTTTTTAGAAGAGTAATTAATTCTCTTTTTGTTAGTAATTTATAGCTAGAGCAATTCTTGATCATTGCTGAGCTTGATTGATGGGCAAACCCAATATATTCAACTGATTTTCCTTTTTCTCTTGCCTTATTGATTGCGGGAATCAGATCAGTGTCTGAAGAAACTACAACGATGTGGTCCGCCAAATTCTCATAGGCAGCAACTAGAATATCAACTGCAATTTTTACATCAACTCCTTTTTCGTGAAAAGACTTTCCTGACTTAAGTAAATATCCAAGAGAGTATTCTAGTTCATGTTTCTTGAGGGAAAGAAGTAGCTTCCTTTGGTTGCTAAACATTTGCTGAGATTTTTTACTTCCATCTGACTTAATAGCGCCTATGTAGTAGACAGTTTTTACTATTTTGTATTTTGCAGATATTAGTTGTCTAAATTCAGAAAAATTAAAATGCAATAAATTACGAAGATTTAACTTTTTTAATTTAAAGTAAAAATTGCTTCCATCAATGAGAATGACTGCTTTTTTCATAAAAAAACTCCCGCGAAGACCCTGAGGTGTCGCGGGAGGATTTAGTAGCTATATATTACTAGATTTTCCCTGCGAATCAAGTTGGTTTGAGCTTTTTATTTCAGGCTTCTACTAGACATTGTGCGGATCTTTCCTTACATTAACTGTAACTTTATGGTTGATTACTTACCCGTCGCAGAGCGCACTCCAGACACTCAGTACCGTGATTTATTGCAAGAAATTCTGGACAAAGGTGTCAGTACTGGCACGCAGCTGGAAACTGACGCGTTGACGCTGATGGGTGCCAAACCGATGCGCTTTCGGATGAACAATGGTTTTCCGATGATCACCGAGCGCAAGATTAGCGAGAAAATGTGGAGCCAAGCAATTGGTGAAATCATGGGTTTTATCAATGGTGCCCGTACTTTGGAGGAATTGGAAGAGTTTGGTTGCTACTGGTGGGAACCCTGGGGAAGCGAGCGCAAAACCAAAAAACGTGGTTTAGAGCCTGGAGATCTTGGTCCTGGATCGTATGGCGCTGCCTTTCATGATTTTCCTACCAGCGAGGGTGAGCCACATAACCAATTCAAAGACATCATCGAACAGATCAAAGAAAAACCTCACCTGCGCACTCACTTTATTACTCCTTGGGTGCCGCAATATATCGCTCGTGGTAAAGGCAAAACCCAAAAAGTAGTAGTCTGTCCCTGCCATGGCTGGATTCATTTGCGAGTGCTTGATGGAAAACTTACCCTGCACATGTTCCAGCGCTCTGGAGACGTCCCGGTCGGCGTGCCGGCGAATATGGTGCAGTACGCGGCGCTGTTGATGGCAATTGCCGAAGTCACCGGCTTCGAACCCTACGAATACATCCACACCATTTCCGACGCTCACATCTATGTCGACCAAATCTCTCGAGTAGAAGAGATGCTAAAGCGCGAGCCCAAAGTGTTTCCCACGATGAAGCTAAAGAATAAACACAAAGACATCTTCAAATACCGCCACACCGATTACGAACTCAGTGATTACGACCCCCATCCAGGAATCTGGGATTTCCCAGTAGCTGTTTAACCATGTCAAAAAGCGCTAAATCCACCAAATACTCCGGTCCTACTAGCTTCGTGGATATCGATAATACTCGAGAAAAGGAGCAGGTAGAGGTGATGGAGCAGATCATCGAGACTGGCGAATGTCCTTTTTGTCTGGAGAATTTGAAAAAGTATCATAGGACTCCGATTATCAAAGAGACCGACCATTGGATTTTTACCCGCAATGCTTGGCCCTACGACAACACCCGCGAGCATTTTTTAGTGATTCTTAAAACGCACAAAGAAAGCTTGAGCGAGCTTTCTCCAGAGGAAGGGGCTGACTATTTCGCATTAGTTGGCTGGGCAGAGAAAGAGTTTGAAATTCCTGGTGGAGGTTTGGCGATGCGGTTTGGTGACACCAATTACTCCGCCGGAACAGTGAAGCATCTGCACGCTCAACTGATTGTTCCAGATGTGGGCAAGCCTGGTTTCCAGCCCACTCGTTTCAAAATCGGCAAGGGATAAATTACTTCACTTGGATCAGCTCCACGTCATTGTCGTGGAGAATTCTTTCGGCATCCAGCACACTGTAACCATCGCGGAAAAACAATCTTTTGACGCCGCTGTAGGCCACTTGTTTGGCACAGACAGGGCAGGGGAAAGTGGTGATGTACATGTCCGCTCCCTCGAGAGAAATGCCTCGCTGGGCCGCTTGAGCGATGAGGTAAGCCTCGACATGGATGGCGGTCGAGACTTTGAGGTATTCACCTTTATGAAAATTGCCGCGGGGATCGCCCTCATAGTAAGCTTGGTACTCGGTTGGCACATGTTGGTTGTGAGTCGAGAGTAAGACTTCGTTGTCTTTCCAAACCACACCACCGACGTGACGCCACCAGTCATCACTTCGGGTTTCTTGTTCAGCTGCTACAGCCATCATTTTTTGATCAAATTCTTTGTTCGAAATATTGGAAAAATCTTTTATATCATTCTTTTTTGTAGATGATTTAGAATCCCACATCAGGAAAGAGGTGTCGAATTTCAGCTGGTTTTCAGCAAAGTATTTTCGGGTTAAATGCCGACTGAGCTCATCATCGGGGAAGACTAGTTCGGTTTTTGTTTGCTGTAGCTGGGGGAGATTTTTAGGCGTCAGGACCTCGATTTTCTCGAATTGCTGCCAGGAATCTAGAAGTTTTTTCACATCTTCCGCAGGCAGAGCGCGGACATCTTTCTGCAGTGGTCTGAGCTCATGAGCCAGCTCCTGACCGACCAACCATAACTCTTTTACCTCTGGGAAACGAGCAAAAAACTGCCGGTATCCCTCGTGCAGTACCGGGACGTAAGCCACTAAGATTTGGTTATTTTTGCTCACCCTTGAGTTCACCGAGCGCCTCCTCGATAGTACTAATTAGTTTGCTGGTCAAAGTCGATTGGATTTTTTGAGCTGCTTCAATCTGCACCAGGCGTAATTTAGCACTGGTGGAGGTAGTGGCGAGAGGCTTTAAAACGACCACTTTTTGGCAGATTTTTTCCAGTTCTTTGATTTGTTTTTTGTTGTAAGTTTGTCTGGTAGCAATGAGCACATCTGGTTTGATAACTCTAATCAGTTCCCACTTAGGAACATTTTGCTTTTTGAGCACCACTAGGTCGACGTATTGCAAATGGGTCAGCATTTCCAGCCGTTCGTCTTGAGGAACTACTGGGCGGCCCTCGCCTTTACGCGATCTAATTTTGTTATCACTATCGACGCCTACTATTAGCACGTCCCCGTGTTCTTTGGCAGCGCGGCAGTAGCGAGCATGACCGATATGAAGCATGTCAAACGACCCCTGAGTGAGGACGATTTTTTTGCCTTTTTGGCGTTGTTTCTTGACGTAATCAGCGACTGCGTCATAGTCTTTGGCGATCTTGTGGCCGTTGTTGTGCTTGGTCATGAATGGAATGATTGTACAATATCTCCAATGCAAGTGTCCGCGATTCATACCCCAATTGTCAAACCAGGAGAGAAATTACTGCAGTTTTTGGCCGACAACTTGACCGAGATACCTGAGCGCAGCATAGTGGTGATTACTTCGAAAATCATCAGTTTTGCGCAAAACAGGTTGGTGCCCATCAAAACTGGTGAGCCAGACGAAAAGCACACCTTGGCGGGGCAGGAGGCGGATCTTTATCTGGACCCCACGGAATCGAAATACCAAATTATGTTGACGATCAAGGACTCGCTTTTGGCAGTCAATGCTGGCATCGACGAATCCAACTCCCAAGGAAACTATGTGCTATGGCCGGAGAATCTGCAGCAGACCACCAATGAGATCTGGGAGTTTTTGCGGAAAGAGTTTCAAGTCAAAGAGCTAGGAGTGATCGTGACTGACAGCAAAACCATGCCGCTTCGTTGGGGAGTAACTGGCACAGCGGTGGCGCACTGTGGTTTTGAAGCTTTGATCGATGAAATTGGCACTCCAGACATTTTTGGTAAAAAACTAGAGATGACACAGCTCAATGTCGCCGAAGCGATCGCCATCGCTGCGGTATTTGAGATGGGTGAGGGGGACGAGCAGCAGCCCCTGGCAGTAGTCTCTGATATCCAGCAGCGAGTGAAGTTCCAAGACCGGCCACCGACAGCCGAAGAACTGAGTAACCTAGTGATCGATCCCGAAGACGACGTTTACGCGCCAGTACTGATGAACGCCAAATGGCAGAAAGGTGGCGGTGGGAAATAGAATTCAGGTGTTTGCGATTGCTGCCTTGAGCAAAGATGGCTTCATCGGTCAGGATGAGGGGCATGTGTCGACGAACTGGACTAGTGAGGAAGACAAGGATTGGTTTTGGGACAGGACCAAGCAAGCTGGGGCAGTGGTGATGGGTAGCACGACTTTTTTTGCGACGCGCAAACCTGGATGGCCGCTACCAGAGAGAATGAACTATGTACTGACCAGAGATCCGGAAGGTATTTGGCAGAAATATGAGAATGACGAAGAGCGCAGCCAGCTGCGGGCGAAAGAAAACTTGAGATACTTGTCCGCCAGTCCGGCAGAGGTAATCGAAATAGCAGCCGCTGATGGTCATCAGGAGCTGGCGGTTTGCGGTGGCACCAGTGTTTATACTGCTTTTCTCCCCTTGGTGGAGACTTTTTATCTGACCCGCGAACCGGTTGCTTTGGGTGAGGGTTTGCGACTGATTAAAGACTTGGACCTCAATGGGTTAGAATCAATGCTGGAGGAAAATTTTACACTACAGGAAACTGTGACTATGAACGACCAAGGTACGATAAGACAAACTTGGAAGAGAAAAAAATCATGAAAGTAACAATCAAACGCTTTGACAAATCGCTACCGCTGCCGGAATACAAAACCGATGGCGCGGCGGCGTTGGATCTCTATGCGCGCGAAGATGCCACGATTCCCCCTCAAGAAGTCAAACTAGTGCCGCTGAATGTAGCGCTACAAGTTCCGGAAGATCACTGGGTATTGGTTTCGGCCCGCAGTTCGCTGCACAAGCGCGGGCTGATGATGGCCAATGGCATCGGGGTAGGCGACTATGATTACCGCGGAGACAATGATGAATATTTGGCCCCACTTTTCAACTTTACCGACCAGCCAGTCAAAGTCGAGCGCGGTGAGCGCTTGGTACAACTGATGGTACTGTCCCGTGAGCGCGTTGAATTGGCAGAGCAAGATCTATTCGACACCAAGGACCGCGGCGGTTTTGGCAGTACTGGTAAGTAATTTCCCTGATCTCAAAAAACACATTTTGTATTCTTTGCTGTAAAAAAGTATGATCCTTACGCCTTATTGTTTCAACTGACCTGGGTTTCTGGTTTTCTTTGGGTTGTGAGAGTTGTTTTTTTGGTTTATTAAGATGCTATCTTGATATGAGTTTTCAATCTTCAGAATTACTACCGAAAGAGTTAGTGCCAGCTGACCAAGCTGATTCTTTTTATGGGTTGTTGGAAGAATTTTTGTCAGGGAATAATCGTGAGTCAAGTTTGAATCCCGAGATAGTGCCAGACTTGGATTTTTGGGGAACAGAACCTCCAGTAGCTTTGATTTTGGCTACTGGGAGTGTGAGTAAGTCTTTTATTTTAAGCTCGAGACTAAATGGTCTAAAAAATCCCATGAAACCAGCGGAAACTCATCAGCATTATACCCAACATGTTAACAATGGTGACGGAGTTTTACAGCAAAAAGTATTTTTAGGATATTTTTATGGTGTTCCATTTTATGCTGCATCCGCTGCCCCTGGAGAAACGGCAGGAAATGATCCAGTAAGGGAGTCGCGTAACAAGGCTGACTGGTTGGCTAGAAAATATGGACCAGATGAGGGTGACTACTTGATAATTACTACCGACGCAGTTGATTTTGTCGATTCCAATGGTAATGGACGCCTTGATGGAGAGGAGGGTTTGGGAAAACCACAGAACAATCCCGACTTTCCCAAAAGAGAAGTAGTAGGCGAAGAAGAATACCAGCGGGCTTTGGAAAAATTTATTAGAGAATTTATCAAAGAAAATTTTATCGAAGGAGCTCAGCTAATTCACTCGAACGGAGTGGTTGTTTTTGAAATCTTGAGGGGATTAGAAGATCCGCAAGAAGTGAGGGTTTGGGAGGTGTTGCTTCAATCAACAATTGGTAGTAGTTTTTTCGAAAATTATCGTCTTAGTCCCAGTCATGGAGGGGGCGGAGCAACTCAACAAAATATAAATTGGGATTCACCAGAAGAGATTTTATCTGCATTAGACCAGGAAACTCAAGAGTTAATTCTTTCCTTGTACGAAAATGATCCTGATGATTTTAAAGCCGCGGTTTTTGAACAGATTTATGGCATGCCTTGGGTTAATATTCTTCACGAAATAAAAAACTGGGCTATTCAAAGAAAATCTGATAGTGAAATTGACTAATAAAAGCAGTAGAGTAAGTGAAGCATGAAGCACAAAAAATCTTCCAAAAAAAATGGTTGCTTAATCGCCCTAGAAGGTGGTGAAGGTGGCGGTAAGACGACCCAAATTATGCGTCTGACCAGGCGCTTGAAAAAAGCCGGAATGGACGTGATCTCGGTGCGTGAACCAGGCGGAACAGTGATCAGTGAGCAGATTCGTGAGGTGGTGCTATCCAGCAAAAATGTCGGGATTCAAGACACCACCGAAGTGCTGCTTTTTCAGGCTGCCCGAGCTCAGATTTATGGCGAAGTTGTTATTCCGGCGCTGAAGGCTGGCAAGGTGGTGCTGATGGATCGCACCCGTGACAGTAGTGTAGTTTATCAAGGAATGGTGCGCGGTTTTGGTCGCAAGCTAATCGAAGAACTCAACGAAATTTCTACTCAGAAAACCAGACCTGATTTAACTTTACTACTCGATGTGCCTGTGAAAGTTGGCCTGGCCAGACGAGCTGATTCAGGAAAAGTTGATCGACTGGATATGGAGGCCAAAGACTTTCATGAACAAGTGAGAAAAGCCTATCTGACTTTGGCCAAAGAGAACAAAAATAAAGGTTGGGTAGTGGTTGATGCCGAACAAACAGAAGGCGAAGTAGAAAAGGCTCTGTGGGAATTGGTGTCCCAAAAACTAAAGATTTAAAAGTTGTAGATTAGGTATTTATGCAAAAGCTTCCCAAAGCAGTGACGAAGTTGATTGACAAGTTTGAAAGACTGCCAGGTATTGGTCCCAAATCAGCTCAGCGGTTGGTTTTTTATTTACTCCATAACCCCGAAAGCGAATTGGAAGATTTCGCCGAAAAACTCACTGCGCTGAAAAAAGAAACCGTGATGTGCGAGATCTGTCACAATGTGGATGAGCACAGTCCCTGTGCGATTTGCAGCAATGATGGTCGTGACCAGAGTTTACTGTGTGTGGTGGAGCAACCCCTAGATCTTTTGGCGATCGAGCGTTCAGACAAATACGATGGCCGTTATCACGTCCTGCACGGTGCGATCTCTCCGCTGAATCACGTCGGTCCGGAGCAGCTGCATCTGCGCGATATCATGAAGCGTCTTGAGGGGGTAGAGGAATTAATTCTCGCCACTAATCCCACCATGGAAGGAGAGGCGACGGCGCTTTACATCACCGAAATGATCAAAAACAGCAAAGACAAAACCTCACAAAAAATCACTGTCACTCGCATCGGACATGGTTTGCCAATCGGGGCAGACATCGAATACGCCGACGGCGTAACCCTCGCCAGAGCTCTGGAAGGCAGAAGAGAGATCTAGTTTTTACCCCTTTAATAGATTTTGAATAGCTTTTAGAATATCGATTTCTGATGTCAAAAGCTTTTGTTCATATCGAGACACTACAAGTGAGAGATGGTTATTTTAGCCAGGAAGAAGTTCCCTTTCTTTTAGTTAAAAGAGGGGATACCTATAAAGTTTGTTTAGTGCGTCTTGATCTAGACGACAAAATACATGCTCTATTCTTTCCTCTGCAACAAGTTCAGGAAACAAAACTAAAAGGACCTTTTTCTTTGGGGATGGTTGTTTTTTCTTTAAACTGCTTTGACTATGATAGATTTGAAGAAACGATAGAAAATTTAATGAAAGATTTGTTGAGCTTAGACAGAGATGAGTATTCTTATTATGATTTTAATGCTCTCAGTCCCTACCCTCAACCTGAGTTTTCTTTAAGGGAGAGAGCCCTAGATTTTAGGGAAGAATTGGAGGCTTTTTCGATAACAAACAATCTCTTAAGTTTGGCGAGGACCGTGAACTCAGAAGTTGTTGTTAGTTTTTTAGAGCAACACTTCGACAGCAAAAAATGATATACTGATCTCACATGGTTCGCTGCCGAACAATGTTAGTAGACCGACGATTTTCCTCGAGAAAATAGAGGAGAATGGGTCGGTTTTTTGTATTAAATTGCCAAGAAAGGGGACGGCATGAATGTATTGGTACACGCAAAAAATATGAAGACCACCAAGGCTCTGCGCGAGTTTGCCAACGAGCAATTACAGAAAGTTAAGAGGCTAGGATTACCGATCCAAAAAATTCAAGTCTTCATCGAAAACGTGGCCAGAAAAGACAGCGACCCCCATCGGGCGACCGTACAAGTAACGGCAGACATTCAGCGCCGGGGTAGAATCACAGTCGAGAGTAAAACTCACGACATGTACAAAGCAGTCGGGGAAGCGGCTCAGTCTTTGATGCGGCACCTGCGCAAAGAAAAAGAAAAACGAATCGATGTTTTGCGCCGCAAGCAAAGAAAAGCAAAATACGAAATATCCGAGTAGTGACGGCCTAGCACTTGCCTGGTGAACTGATCTCTAGTATCTTGAAGATATGAATGATCCCAATACTCAACAAACTGCTGGTGTCAAAGAAGCAGAGCAGATTCTTGAAGGAGCAGAGCAAGCTGGAGCTCCACAGCCAGAAGCAGAACAAATGACTCCTGAAAAAGTGGCAGCTATGGCTGAGGCAAGTGCCGACAAGGATGAAGATCGGGCTGCCGCAGTTGCTCAGCAAATTGAGGCAATGACAAAACCGCAAGCTCAGCAACCTGTTGCAGAGAGTCAAACAGCGGAAGAAGTAACCGGCGACAACCCAGCTGATGAGGGTAATGAAATTATTCAACTAGGGCACAAGAAATTGCCCGCCGATCAAGTAACTAGTTAATCATCTCAACCATGAAACCTGCCCGAGGTCCCAAAGCAGCTGCTCGTCCAGGAGGGGGATTTCGCCCTCAGGGCTTTGGTCATTTCAATGAAGAGCATCTAGAGCAAGCGGCTACTTCGGGAGCGGTGCAGCAGAAACAACTGGGTCAGCAGGGAGCGCAAAGTTCTCAGCCGCAAGCCAAAACCCCAACCCCTCAACCCCAACATGGCCAACAAGGAAAACAGCCAGCCCCAGCTCCACGAGAAGTCAGTGATGTTGCTGATGAAGTTGTGAAGCGGCCAGTGAAAGACGTGCTCAAAGGTCTAAAAAGTCTTTTTGACCTAAACAGCATTGTCGGTATTAATCCAGGAGAGACTCCAGAGGAGCAGCAGCGTAAAAAAGCCGCCCACCACCGTTACGAGCAGCTCGATGCAGACCAGCAGAAAGTGGCTAAGCAGCTTTTTGAAAAGGAGATGCAAAAGAAGCAGCAAGAGGAAGAAGAAAAAGAACAAAAGAAACAAGCTGAAAAAGAAAAAGATAGCCAGCCAATCGCGGCACCCAGCAGTCCCAAGAAAGGACCGGTGGGGATGGCAGGCATGAGTAAAAAACAAAAAGCCACCACCATGCTCGAACAGCAACGCCAATCGATCGGTAGAGTGGGTGGCGCCAACTAACTTGATTCGCGACCGATTGCTCCACCAGTTATAATGAAGTTGTGAAACTCTACAACACTCTTTCCCGCCAGGTAGAAACCTTCTCGCCCATCGAGCCGCCGATGGTGAAACTCTATGCTTGCGGACCGACCGTTTACGACTACACTCATCTGGGACATTTGCGCAAATACGTGATGGACGATGTGCTAGTGCGGGTACTGCGCCACGCTGGTTTTGAGGTCAAATTTGTGCGCAACGTCACTGATGTGGGACATTTGGCATCTGATGCTGATACCGGTGAGGACAAGCTCGAAAAAGGAGCTAAAAAATACGGGCAGTCGGTTTGGGATATCGCTCAGACTTTTGAAGACTACTTTCATTACTCGATGGATTTGATGAACGCAGTGCGGCCCAACATCACCGCTCGGGCGACTGACAGCGTGCCCTATCAGCTTGATTTAGTCAAAAAACTCGAGGAAAAAGGCTTTACTTATGTTATTCCCGATGACGGAGTCTATTTCGATACTAGCAAGCTGGCCGATTATGGCAAGCTAGCCAAACTAGACCTCGAAGGTCTGCAGGCCGGCGCGCGAGTAGAGCAAATCGAAGGCAAGAAAAATCCCACAGATTTCGCTTTATGGAAGTTTGAGCGTGAGGGAGAAAACCGGGCGATGTCGTGGGAAAGCCCTTGGAGCAAGCGCAGTTTCCCCGGTTGGCACATCGAGTGTTCGGCCATCAGCATGGAACATTTGGGTGAGCAGCTGGACATTCACACTGGCGGAATCGATCACATTCCCGTGCACCACACCAACGAGATAGCGCAGAGCGAAGCGATTACTGGCAAAAAGCCCTTCGTGAGATTTTGGGTGCACCACAATTTCCTGCTGATCGAAGGCCAGAAAATGAGCAAATCACTGGAGAATATCTATACCGTTGATGATTTGCTAAAAAAAGACTATGACCCGATGGCTTTTCGCTTGTTGCTGCTTGGCGCCCATTACCGATCGGAGATGAATTTTACGTGGAAAAACCTCGAGGGAGCGCAAGTGAGCTGGGAAAGACTGCAGGACAAAGTGCAGCAGTTTCTGGCGAGCAAAGATCAGGATCCAGAGCCGACCGAAGCACAAGCTGCCACCGAACAGCAGTATCGTCAACGATTTTTTCAGCAGCTGGAAAACGACCTCCACACGCCGGAAGGATTGGCGATCATGTGGGAAATGGTGGGCGATAGTGAACTGACTACTGAGCAGCGTTACAACACTTTACTCAGTTTCGATGAGGTGCTGGGACTGGGTTTGGCACGCATCGAGCCCACCGAAGAGCTGGAAATCCCTCGAGAAGTACAGCGGCTACTTGATCAGCGCCAAGCCGCCAGAGCCGCCGAAAACTGGGAGGAAGCAGACTCTCTACGTCAGCAAATCAATGCCCTTGGCTATCAGGTAATAGACACTGATGGCGATCAGCAACAGGTAAAGAAGCTGTAGTTCAGTTTGTTCCATGATTCGTCAGGTGTCCTAGCTCGCGCAGCGAGACATAGTCTTTCTTGGTAACGATCAGGTGATCGAGTAATGTTACTCCGAGGATTTTCCCTACCTCTAGCAGTCTTTTGGTAACACGCAGATCTTCCTCACTAGGCTGAATCGAGCCCGAGGGATGGTTGTGAACCAGAATCACCGAAGCCGCTGGCAGCCTCAGCGCTGGGCCAAAAACATCTCGGGCCTCGATCAAGGAATAATTTAGACCACCGATAGCAATCGTTTCTTGGTGTAGCAACTCATGGCGGCCGTTGAGGTAGAGACAAATAGTGTGCTCTCTGGTTTTGGTGCGAATCTCACTGACTTTGTTCAGTACTGCCTGGGGATTGATCAGCCGCTCTTTGGTAGGCAAAGCACTACGTCTGCCCAGTTCCACCGCTGCCAAGATTTGCGAAGCCTTGGCTCGACCCAGACCGGGAATAGCGATTAACTTGGTGATTGGCTGTTGGTGTAGTTCATTCAGCGAAAACTCTCGCAAAATCGCTTGTGCCAGTCTTACCACCGAATACCTTTTTCTGCCACTGCCCAGAATAATCGTCAGCAGCTCAGTAGTGTCAAGATTTTTTACTCCAACCTGAGCCAGCTTTTCTCGCACAGCCAGTTTGTTAGTGGTTTTATCACTCATATCTTTAATGTAAAAAGCAAAAGAGACACTAACTGTAACTTTTTGTTTAGGAGGAAAGCTTGGCGATCAATCGCGCATAAAATCGCAAATTGTGCTGGCTGGCCAGCTGGAGGGTAAGGTTATCTTTCGCCTTGAAAAGGTGGTGGAGATAGGCACGAGTGTGGTTTTGGCAGGCCTCGCAGTCACAGTGAGGATCGATGGGAGAGAAGTCAGTGGAGTGCTTGCTGCGGTCAAGGTAGAGAAATTTGTACCATTTCTTGGTTGGTTGGCTGAAATCGAGTTTTTCTAGCTTGTCTTGGAAAACATACAGGCGTTGGTGGCGAGCATCGCGGGTGGGCAAGACACAATCAAAAATGTCGTAACCCATGGCGCGCAGTTTGACGATGTTTTCCGGTTTTCCTACACCCAAAGCGAAGCGAGGTTTGTCATCAGGAGTGATGTCAGCGACTAACTGGGAAATTTCGTAATCGAAGCTGCCGTCATCATGGAATGGCCAGCCGCCGAGACCATAGCCGTCGAAACCCAACCTGATCAACTCCTCGGCGCAGTGACGACGCAGTTCTTGGTTTTGATGACCTTGGACTACAGCGAACAATAGTGGACGGTTTTTGGAAGTTAGTTTGCGTTTTTTGCATTGCTTGTCAAATTCTTTTTTGCAGCGTTTGGCCCAGGAAATCGTTCGCTTGACGCTCTGCTGTAGGCGCTTGGGAGAAGCTTTGATAGGGGAGAAGTCGTCGAGACAAATCATGATATCAGCGCCGATGGCAAACTGGACTTGGATCGATTTTTCAGGGGTAAAAAGGGTTTTTCGCTGGCGGCTTTCGCCCGAGTAGAGCACCACACCCTCGTCGGTGATTCTGCCCAGTTTGGGGTTTTTGTGGATCAGGGAAAACAACTGAAAGCCGCCAGAATCAGAAGCAGTCAGTCCCGACCAGTTCATCAGTTTTTCGATCCCGCCAGCTTTTTCCAGAACCTTGGTTCCCGGACGATCCATCAGATGATAAGTATTGATCACTACTCCGCGAATGCCGGCTTGTTCAACTTGCTTGCTGGACAACCCCCGCACCACCCCCAAAGTAGCATCAGGCAGAAAAATCGGCAGGGAATAGGTTCGGTTTTTGACCGTGAGCTTGTTCAGCATTGTTACTCGAGATCTTCAATCGAATCGTAGCAAAAATCAGCTACTTGTTTGACGTAAGTTTTCGCCCCGTCATATTTCACAAAACCCACGATTTCCTGGCGATAACTTTCCCAACTGTCATCCAGTTTCCATTTATTGATTTTGTAGGTGTTTTTTAGCTCAGTCTGCAACCAGTAGCAACGCTTGCGATTTTTTTGAAAGTAGTGATTGATGGCCATTTCCAGTTGATAGTTTTTAAAATCTAACTCATCATAAACAGCTTGCAGATCTTTGACTCTCATGGCTCTCTCACCGCTCATCAAGATATCATGGCGAATGGCACGCACGAATTTGTCATCTGGTGAGCGACGGAGGATGAGCAAATCCAGTTGGTCTTGGTGCCGATCGACCAGCTTCATTGCCTTACTTAGTTCTTTGATAGTCAGGTTTCTCAAATCAGCATCCAGCAGAAACACCCACTCGGTTTTTACTTTTAGCAGGCCACTTTTTACAGCTGCTGCCTTGCCACTATTTCGTTTTTTATCAATCAGCTTCACTTGAGGAAATTCTTCTTCAACTTTCTTCATCATCCGTTTAGTTTCGGGATTGGTAGAACCGTCATTGATAGTGATGATTTCAGTAAATTCAGGCACCTTACTGGCGATTTTGACAGTTTCCAGCAGGCTTTTGCCTTCATTGTAAAAAGGGATAATGCAAGTAATTTCCAGCATGGGGTAGATTCTACCAGATATGGGTCAGTGTCAGGACAGCAAAAAAGCTGATTAAATTGGTTGCAAAATATCCTATAAAATAGTAGAATCCTCGAAACTTTATGGCAGGCAACTACTCTGACCCTTATAACAAGGAAGGGCAATCAGCGTCTTTTTTGAAGCTTGGTGGCTCGATCCTGAAAAACAGAAAAGGCGAATTAAATTTCGACTATCTTGAAAATGACTTCCTTCCTTTTCTTGCTCCAATTTTAATTAACTATTTTGGTTTGGTTGTCATCATCAATGGTGGTGGCACGGTAGTTAGAGATTTGCAAAAGAGCATGAGTGGCGCCAGCAATGACGATAAAGATCAGGCTCCCAAACAAATGATGCTTGGAGAAAGCGAAGAGATAAGGCAAGTTGTCGAAAATTTTCTTCCTGGAGTCGCCAACAAAGTTCCTAGCAGCCCTGATGAGCTCAGAGAATTAATTCGGGATAAAGAAATCAAAGCTATTGTAACTAGCTGGATACAAAAAGGTCAGTCAACTGATGGCACTACAGAAAGGGCAGTTCGAGAGCATATCGCCACATTGCCGACGTCAATTATTCCTTCTACAGTTGGCCTGTCAGTGGTGATCGGTTCTGATATCGGAGAAATTCACGATAAAAATCCAGACAAGTTTCCCGACACTAGACGCATTAGGAGCTCTAGTCTAGATTTGTTAATCAAGCAGGGAACAATGAGTGACTTGATTTCTAAAAGAGAACCAGGAATGAATGTGCCCATGACTCCTGAAAGTGTGGCTGGTTTTAGATATCTGGAAGACCAGGGCTACAGACCCAGAATTTGGTATGGTTTGGGTACTAAACTAGATTCAATTAGAACTTTTATGTTGGGCGAGTTTCCTCGATCTGGAACTGTGTTGCATGCAGACACCAAAGAGACCGGTTTATACGACGAGCGAGAAGCAGTTTCCCAAAAAAATTCCTAAATCTCGTCGACGTTGTGAGTTTTCGACTCGCGGAAGCCAGCGGTGGTGATGCGGACAAATTTGGCGTTTTTCTGTAGCTCGCTGATGCTGTTAGCGTTGCAGTAGCTCATGGCAGAGCGCAGACTGCCCAGCAGTTGGTAAACGATGTCGGCCACTCCACCTTTGTATTCGATCAGCGATTCGACTCCCTCGGCGACGATCGTGTTCAGTCCTTCTTTGAGGTTTCCAGATCTGACAGCCCGATCTACTTGAGAGCTAAAAGAAGCAGAACCGCGGTGAACTTTGAACATGCGGTTGTTGCGGACGATGATTTCTCCTGGACTCTCATTGGTGCCGGCAAACCAGCCAGCCAGCATCACCGTATGCGCTCCGGCGGCCAGCGCTTTGGCGATATCGCCCGGATAGTTTGTCCCGCCGTCAGCAATCAACTTCACTTTGGTACCTTTGACCGCCTCCGCGCACTCCATAATCGCCGAGAACTGGGGCACTCCCACACCGGTAACCACTCGAGTAGAACAGATTCCACCAGGTCCGATACCGATCTTGACCGCATCTACTCCAGCACGGATCAGATCCTTCACGCCCTGAGCAGTAGCGACATTGCCGCCGATGATTTGTGCTTTGGGATAGGTTTTTCTGAGTTTTTTGACCGCTTTGAGCGAGACTTGGTTTTGACCATGAGCGACATCGACGACCAAGACATCTGCGCCAGCTTTTAGCAGCGCCCCGGCTCGCTCCAAAAAATCTCCCACCACGCCGACAGCCGCCCCACAGCGCAGTCGACCATTGCTGTCTTTGGTGGCCAGCGGTTCTTGTTCATAGTTTTCGATTGATCTGGCAGTGATTAAGCTTTGCAAGACACCCTTGCCATCGATCACCGGCAGTTTTTCTACCTTGTGTTTGGCAAAGATTTTTTTGGCCTTTTCTTTGGTGATGCTGGGCTTGGCAGTCACCAAGTCTTTCACTGGGGTCATAACTTGTTCGGCAGTTTTGTTGTGTTTGTTTTCGAAGATTACGTCGCGGCGACTAACCAGCCCCAGGAGTTTCTTTTTCTCGTCCACGACCAAGTAGCTGCTGATGCCACTGAGAGAAATCTGCTCGATGATCTGGCGCACTGGTTTGTCAGGGCGAATGGTGTAAGGCTCCTCGATAAAAAAGCCGTCATGACGAGTGACTTTGTCGACTTCTTTGACTTGATCCTCGATGGTCATAAAGCGATGAATGATGCCCAAACCGCCTGCCCGAGCCATCGCGATCGCCATCGCACTTTCAGTAACGGTGTCCATGTTGGCTGACAGGAAAGGCAAAGAAAGTTTGATTTTGCTGGTCAAAAAAGTCTCGGTACTAGCGTCAGCCCGGTGCTCGATCCGGGAGCGCTGGGGGACGAGCAAGACGTCGTCGTAGGCCAAAGTTAGGGGGATGTTTTTGAGGCTAGCGGGCATGACTCACTTTCTTGATGGTCTGCTTTCTATCTGGTCCGACCGATAGATACTGAATCGGCACCTGCAACTGTTTTTCAAGATACACGACATAGCGGCGGCAAGCTACTGGCAATTTGCTCCATTGGCGGATGCCGGTGATGTCTTCGTCCCAGCCAGTGAATTCTTCGTAGCCATCTTTGGTTTTGACCTTGATTTTCTTTAGTCCGGAAAGCACGTCGAGCTTGGTCAGCACCAAGGTATTGACGCCACTCATTTGGCAGGCCTTACGGACCATTTCCAGATCAAACCAGCCACAGCGTCGCGGTCGTTTTGAGACGGTACCGTATTCGTGGCCTTTGTCGCGCAGGTGTTGGCCGATGTCGTTATCTTGCTCAGTAGGGAAAGGCCCATTACCGACCCGAGTGGTGTAGGCTTTGGCGATGCCGACTACTTTCAAATTCATGGGTGGCAGACCGATTGCTGGCAAGGCAGAGGAAGCGATGGTGTGATAGGCGACGGTGTAAGGGTAGGTACCAAAGACGAAATCCAGGTAGAAACCCTGAGCTGATTCGAATAGGAAGCGCTCCTTATCCATGTTTTCCAGGGTGTATTCAGCCACTGGCAGCAAATATTGTTTCAGCCGACGGCCGTAGCTGGTGTAGGTTTTGATGACGTCTTTGAGCACTAGATTAAAGTTTTGGCCGTAGGCTTCAGTGACGCGTTTCTTTTTCAAAGTCCAGTTCTGGCGCAGTTTTTCTTCGAGTACTTTGGGTTGCACCAGATCTTCCATCCGAATGCCTGCCCGATTGGTGCGGTCTTCGAAGGTAAAGCCAATGCCCAATCCCAATGAGCCAGTTTTGGCTTTGCCTTTGCTGGCCTCGGAAGCGCCATCCAAAGCTTGGTGATAGGGCACTACCACATGGCAACGTGGGTCGATGCCCAAATCAACTTCGACGCCGAGTTTTTTCAGCATCGCGATTTCGTTGAGCAGCACCTCGGGATTGATAGCTACTGCCTGGGAGATCAGGATTTTTTGTTCATGCAGGGCGGCGGAGGGAATGAGGCTGAAGTGGAGGGTTTTGTCGCCGTTTTTGACGGTGTGACCGGCGTTGTTGCCGCCATTGAAGCGCACGGTGGCGTCATAGCGACTGGCCAGCAAATCGATTACTTTTCCTTTACCTTCGTCTCCCCATTGTAGACCAGTGATCACGGTCGGTTTCATGTTGCCTTTCTGTTCCGGCGGTATTGCTTGATAGTTCGGTTGGCTAGCTGGCTGGCGGTTCGGCTGAGTTTTTCTGGCGTTAGCTCGCGCAAATGCTCCAGATCAGCTTTTTCCAGAGGAAAGGTCTCGATTAGTTCCAGCATTTTGGCTTTGGGCAAGCTCAATCCACGAGTTTTTTCTTTCAGCAGCTCATAGGGTTGGTCGTAGCCTTTGGTACGCAGATAGTTCTGGATCGGCGCAGCCATGATTTCCCAGTGATTGTCCAGGTCTTGCTGGATTGCTTCGGGATTAATGCTCAATCTCTGCAGGGCTTCGACCAGACTTTGCCAGGATAGATAGGAGTAAGCGAAAGCGATGCCGAAGCTGCGTCGGACGGTGCTGTCGGATAGGTCGCGCTGCAGGCGAGAATAGGGGAATTTGTCGGCGTAGAAGCTCAGTAAGGCGTTCGACAGCTGGAAACCTCCCTCGCCACCCTCCAGATAAATGGGGTTGATTTTGTGGGGCATGATCGATGAGCCGGTCTCTTTTTCTACTTTTTTCTGTTTAAAGTAGCCCAAACTGACGTACCACCAGAGGTTTTGGCAGAGATCAATGGCGGTGTCTTGGAGTAGTTTCAGCTGATGAAAGTAATTGGCCAGCGGTTCATAGGGCAGAATTTGGGTGGTGAGTGCCAGTGGTTCTAGGTCAATTGACTCGATGTAATCGGCATTAAGTTTCGGCCAGTCGCGCTCAGCATCGAGAGCGACTTGATCGACGTAGGCACCCGTGGCGCCGCTGATTTTGCCATAAAACTTGGTGCTTCTCAGTTCTGTGAGTGTCAGTTGGAACCTACTCAAGTAGACTGCCAGTTCTTTGCCCATGGTAGTCACACTGGCGGGTTGGCCGTGAGTCCTGCCCAGCATTGGTTGGTCGGCATTTTCTGCTAAATCAACCAATTTATCGAGTGCTTGATCAATCAGTGGCAATAATATTTCTCGATGATAGTCACGCAGCAGCAGGGAGTAGGCGAGATTGTTGACGTCTTCTGAGGCTAGTGCCCAGTGGACGTACTCGACGTGTTTGTTCAAACCAACTTTCTTTAGTTCTTGTTTCAAAAAATATTCCACGGCTTTGACGTCATGATTGGTGGTATGCTCGATTTTTCGCACCTCTTTCATGCTTGATTCATCAAAGTTTTCATGGATTTTGAGTAATTTTTTACTACTCTGTTCGGTGAGTTTCGGCGCGACCCCAATTTTACCCAAATGCTGTAAATAGGTAATTTCGACGTACAAACGCATCCGGTTGAGCGCCAGCTCAGAGAAATATTCTGATAAGGGAGTGATTTTGTGGTAGTTGCGGCCGTCCAGCGGAGAGATGCTAAGAAAATTCGGAGCCTGGTTCTCCCAGGCAGAAGACTTAACTGTTTTCGCCATGTCCGTTCTCTTTTGTACCATTTTTTTCGAGCCAAAGTAAGAAGATCGACCAAGGACCGAGAGTCCAGCCATCGCGGATCTCACCCTCGCTGATCATTTGCTTGACTTTTTCCAGAGGGAAAATCTGTGGTTCAGTGCTTTCTTCGGCAGTATCTTGGGCGGATTCACCGACTTTGACTGGATCGAGTGCCAGGAAAACCTGCCCTTTGGTATTGCCGATGATGCCCATGTCTGGCAGGTACTGTCCCAGGTCCAGCAACTCCTTGGCTTCGTAGCCTGTTTCTTCCAGCAGTTCTTTGCGGGCAGTTTCTTCGGCAGTCTGATCTGACTCGATGCCACCGCCAGGAAATCCCCAGGCGACTTTACTGACAGGATGGCGGTATTGGGAAACCAGCAGCACTGAATCGGTATCGCTGAAGTAGGGAACAATCACTGCTCCCGGCTGTTTGCGAGTGACATAGATGTAGTCATATGGCTGGTTATCCTCGAGAGTTAAAGTGTCGATCTTCAAGTCGAGAACGTCATTCTCAAACACCACCTTGCTGGAAACTGTTTTCGGCTGCTTCACGGTAACAGACAGAGTGTAGCATATTGGATCTCATCGAGTTTAGCCTGATACAATTAACCAAATGTTTGCTGAAAAGAAACTAGAACCACTGCAACCCACACCGATTATTCTTTCTCTGAAGGAACTGCGAAAACGTTACGACCTCGGTGATGACCCAGGCATTTTGCCGGAAAAATACAAGGATTTAAGGGTAGGAGAATACCACGAAATTCCAGAGGATTTGGTTGGTTATGCTTACCACCATCGTGAGTATAGGCCGCTGGTCGAAGCCGATAGCGCAATTGATTTTACTGGCAAAAGATCGATGCCCCACGGCCAGTGGCTCTATAGAGGAATTCACGAAATCCCTCGAGGAAGCTGGTTTCGCAAAGATGGTGAAAAAGTTTCGGGCGTAGGCACCAAAGTGGCAATATTTTCTCGTAAACCACCTCGCGGCTCAGTAGCGTTTTTGGTGGAGGATTAGAGGAAGCCTGCATCTTCCTTTTTCTTTAAATTTCCCTATTTTGTCAAAGAAATGTCAGGCTGGTTTATCATACTTATTTTATATGGCTAACTTCCTTACTTTGACAAAACTTCCTTACAATAGTAAAATTTCCTTACTTATGACTAGAATGGCAACGATCACTAGCAAGAGGCAGCTCACGATTCCCGTCGATGTTTTTAATCGACTCGGCTTGGCAGCCGGGGACAAACTAGCAATCGAGGTGACTGACGACCGGCAGCTGAAGATTCAAAAAGCGGTCGATTTGGTGGAAAAACTAGCTGGCTCGCTATCAGTTTCTCCGGAGTTGGCCAAAATGGATTTGGATGAAGCAGTCGAAAAGGCCAAGCAGCTTCGTTTCGGTCGCCGCCGAGCGTAACTATTACTTTTGAACAAATGATTTTTATTGACACCAACTATTTTTTGCGATTTTTGCTAGGTGACAACAGCCAGCAATTTTCTCAAGTTAAAAGGCTTTTTAAACAAGGAGCCAAGGATCAAATCAAGCTGTTTACCAATCTAGTAGTAATTTTTGAGATTTACTGGGTGATCAATCAGTTTTATCGAAAATCAAAAAAAGAAACAGTGCAAACCATGAATAACATTTTTTCCCTGAGCTTTATCGAGATTCCAGAAATAGAAACTTTGCAACACGCCTTGCAGTTATTTGAAAAAAACTCTTTGGAATTCGAAGACTGCTATCACTTGGCTTATGCCAGAGAAAATGGAGCAAAAAAACTCGCCACCTTTGACCAGAAATTAGCAAAACAGGCTCAAAAATTTTTGCAATAAATTTTCTTGTACAATTGAAGCATGTCTCCAGATCAGCAGCCGGAAAAAACTTCCCCAAAAACCCCAGAATATCGTCTGGGATACGCTCCAGAATTTAGGTCTTTTGTGGTGGATCATGCGGGAGTGTTGAGGAAAGTTTTGGAGATGATAGATGAGTTGGCAGGAGATAGGCTCGAGCAAGATGGTCTAATCGTCGAAAAAGCGTGGTCGACTTTGGGCGATGATCCAAGAATCAAAAACAGAATATCGCTTTACCAAAACTATCACTACAAAGTGACGGTAGGTGAGAAAAGTTTTTTTCTGAAAATGTCGCCAACTTCTGCGGCGCCTGATGGCTATGGAGAGTTTCAGTCCAGTCGATTTGCCGCCACGGAGCTCAATATACCTGGGGTAGAGATAGTCAAAGCTGAGTTGGGTTTTTCCAGTCGTGATCGAAACTACTTTGTCGCAGAATGGGACGACAGATTGAGAATTCCTCTGTTGGTTCAAATTCAATTACTCCAAGATGAGTTCAAGGAAAATCCGGCCAACCAAGAGCTTAAGAATAAGCTGGACAGTTTAATGACTAGACTAAATCAGCTGCGAGGAGAATTAAAAAAGCACTTTATTGATTCAGGAGAAAACAATATGGCATACGATGAAGCAACAGACACGATAATTTTGTTTGATTTGCAGCTGCGGAAAGCAGAAAAGTAGATAGTTTCTGCTACAATCTCCCTCATGAATCTCTCTGTTGGTATTGTTGGTTTTCCGAATGTGGGCAAGTCGACC
>OMJP01000018.1 GCA_900299405.1 bacterium
CAGCCACACCGCCAGCAAATATCCGGGAACCAACAGCAGCGCTGTAAAATGAACATGGAAAAACAGCCCAAAAGCTAACCCCGAAACAATGTGCCAGGGCATTTTTCTCTCTGTTAGCGCCCGATAAAGCGCCATCACACTCAGCACCGTGATCAGCGGCAACATCGGCACGTGCGTCGCTCCCCTAGCCGCCGTGATCAGCAGCGGGCTGAAAGTAAACAGCGTCAGCCCAAACAAGCCAGCCGCCTCCGAAACCTGTTCTTTGAGAAATTTATAAACCAAGTAAGCCGCCCAAATATTCAGCCCGATAAACACCAGATTGCCAATCTGCGGCGCATAACCAAACACAAAATACACCGCTGCCAAGCCATAAAAATACAACGGACCAAGATAAAAACCACCAGTGCTGGACTGGGCACCGAGCAAAGTCGGCTTCTCTTCTAAAATCCGCATGGCAAACAACGAATCCCGACCAAAGTCGCTATTGAACTCTATGTTTTGCTGAAAGGCATAGGAGCGCAGAAGAAAACCGACAATTAACAAAGAAAAAAACAGAAATGACGGAGTTTTAATTCTATCGAGAAAAAGAGACATTAAAGCTCATTATAACCCAAGCAAGAAACTATGCTATCTTGATATACATGAGTGAACATCCGTGGCATGCACAGGCAATGCAACATCTGGAGGCAGAAAATCGTGAGGTTTCTGGAGATAAGCTATTGCACCTGCTGCTGGATATTGAAGGGGTTGATCAAGGACAAACAGTGTCGGCCGATCGCTCCGAGCTGGATCGTCTCAGCCTCAAGCATTTCAGAAGCATTCTGGAAAAAAATGATCCTCGCTGGAGATTGGTTTACCAAATGGACCGTTTGACTAAAGAAGGGGTTCTGATCAAAAAAGAACTGGCTCACGCGATCAAGGCTGACTACCTTTCTGATCATCCCAGCATCCGTCGTGGCTGGTCGCGCTATACTGACCACGTTACTATCGCTCAACTTTCTAGGGCTTTGGCAAACGTAGAAATTGGTCACCAACTGGAGCCACAATTGCAAAATTTGCTACCACTAAGCAAAATGTATGATTGCCAATATGTCGCCGGCGACGTGCTGGAAAATGAAAGAGGGGTGACTGGCTGTCAAGAAGCCCTGTGGCAGTTACAGCTTTTTGAAGATTTTATGCCTGACAAAGACTATCTGGGAAGAATTGGTTTCAACTTTCACATCGAAAATAATCAGCGAGTAGTGTCGATCACCAACATCCAAGGAGCAAGTAATTCTCAAGAAGGCCAGGAACTGTTTGTGGAACTAGCAGGACATGGTTTTGCTGATTTCTTGGTGAATATTTTACAGCGAAGATTAGGAAACGAATTCATCTACCGTGGAGTAGGCAATCGTCCCGACAATAAAGTGCTTTATAAAAGTACTTTTCGCCACGCCAAAATTCCCACTTACAATCTCAAACGCTTCACTGGAGAAAAGCATTTCCCAAGTTTTGAAACAACTTAAAATTATACTAAACCCTCAAAATCCCCCGAAAACCTCGGGCAGCATAAAAAGAGGGTGCGCCGTTGTGGTAAGTAAAAATCTGGTCATAGCGACGATCACAAAACAGCGCGCCGCCCAGGTTTCTGATAGCCGCAGGAGTGTCAATCCAACTGGAAGTCTTCAAATCAAACTCTCCTAGTTCTTGCAGTTCTCGGTATTGTTCCTCGGTCAGCAGCTCGACACCCATATCTTCAGCCAGCTCTATCGCGCTCCCAGCCGGGTGAACACCCTTTTTGACTCTTTCTTGTTCGGCCTTTTGGTCGTAACAAATGCTACGACGTCCAGCAGGGCTCTCCGGTGAACAATCATAGAAAATAAATTCTCCTGATTTTTTGTCAAAACCCACTACATCCGGCTCGCCACCGGTTTCTTCCATCGCATTGAGCGAGGCTAGTTTCTGGGAATTTTTTTTCAATTTCTCCTGCACCTTGGGCCAGCTCAAGCTTTTGTGACGATTCATGTTCTCTTCGAAGCGATCCTGCAAGGTTTTTAAAAGTTTTTCTCGCTGCTCATCAGTAAGCTTTAAGTTGACTTCAATTTTTTTCAGGCGACCACCGCCTTTTGGTGCTTTTGGCATGATGACATTCTAACAATCCAAGAAAATTATTCTCAAATTATAGTGATCTCCCTGCGTGTATAATCAAGTCTTATGAAAGAAGCCCCCAGCGCGATTGCGATTTTTTTGTCTTTTGTGGCGTATATTCCTTACTACCGAGACATTATCAAAGGCAAAACTCATCCGCATATTTATAGCTGGTCGCTGTGGGGAGTACTGACTTTTCTGATTTTTGCTTTGCAGATCAAAGGTGGTGCTGGCTCGGCTACCTGGGTGACTGCTATGGTGGGATTTTTGTGCCTGGGCGTGATTCTGCTGGGTCTCAAGAGCGGTAAAACAGAGATCACTACCTCTGCACTCGTAATACGCCAGGGCCCCATGCTTCATCCACGAATCACGACCGCCCCCGGCCATCTCCTTGTACTCAGCCAGCTTGTCTTTGGGAACTACCAACAAAAAACCATCCACGTACTTTGCCATACCTGACTTTCTTTGTGTTAATTTACTAAGGAAAATTATACGCTAGGCAGGGGTGCTTCGCATGATGGCGAAATGTTCTCTGCTAAGTTGTTCTATTCAATAGCAATTTTATCTAGCTTGCCTTTTTTCTTAACTATATTTTTATAATCCCACTGGATTTTTTCAGCTTTTGCAAGCCATCTCTCGATATCTGAATGATTAATTTCGTTTTCATTTTGATACATAATTGAGGCGTCTTAAACTTTCCGCTACCCTCTTTCAAAAGAGGTTCTTCAAAGCCAGCGCCGCTCCAGAACATTAATTTGATACCACCTTTTAGTTTGCTGTATCCCACAATGGGATTTCCATCAATAAACCAGACTGGGTGGGCGTGCCATATTTTACTTTCAGCATTAGTAAGATTTTTGTCTATGATAGATTTGAGTTTTTCGCAAATCTCTTTATCTTGTTTTGGCAAAGCATCATGATATGCAGAAATAGTCTTGGTCATCGATTTGTGAAATTTGTTGAAACTTATTTAGTAGGCATTTCACCAATAAATGTAAAAAGCTCCCAAATGTGACCATTGATGTCACGAAAGCTTTTGCCATACATAAATGATGCTGATTCAGGGCTGGGCTTTGTGGCATCTTTCGCTCCTGCCTTCAGAGCTTTGCTATAAAATGAATCAACTTCTTCTGAACTATCAAACTGAACAGCAATGGTGAGGTTGTTATTTACTGGTTGTGGATCACCACCGACAAAAGTGGCGAATCGTTTGTCCTAGAGCAACATAATAAAAGTATTGTCGTTTAGTTTTGCATTTGTCGTATCTTCACTGCTGAACTGTTCGTTCTTCTCTAATCGTAGCGCTGCAAAAAACCTATCCGTCTCTGCAACATTTCTAATTGGTAAATTGAGATATATGTTTTTCATCTCTTCATCATATCAAATTATGGCTCCCCTTGGTGGAATATGTGGGAACTCCTTATAGAGTCAAAATTTTGTAACCAAAAAAACATCTAGCAATAAAAATTACCTAGATACCTCTATCGTTTCTGAGTTCTCGGCACTGGAAGGAGCTACCGTAATAATATTGTTGGAATCTACAGCGATGGTGTATCCGGTATTTACTGCCGTTCCTCCAGATGGATCAGTAGGTATACTCTTCAGGTAAGGAGCCAGCGGTGTGGCGAGATTGTCGCAAGAACCACAGGAGCCGATCTCTGTAGCCGACTGGCCAGAAGTAAGACCGGTAGGAAGAGCGCCGTCATTGTCCACAATGTATTCATGCACAGCGGTCAATATCGAGTTTACGTCATTCCATCTCCTGGAATTCCTGGCATCCGCAAATCGAGTAACCGGATCCAATGAGACGAAAACTAGCGTAGCGAGAATGGCAATCACCGCAATAACGATCAGCAATTCTACTAAGGTAAAGCCTTTTTGACGGGATTTTTTGAGTTTTTTAATCAGATTCATCGCTCACTCCTACTACCACTATAACATCGTACAACGAAGCCTGGTCAAGGGTAACTTTTTCTAACTGATAATCACCATTGAGTGCTCTGTCGATGTTTTCATAAACTGCAGCTGGTAGTGATTCCTTTATTAGAATCTCGGTTGCCACATAATCGTAGGTATCGGCATTGTCTAGTTCAAAATCAGCAAAGCCTTCTGCCTCGAGAATATCCCTTACTTCATCCGCTGCACCGACCACTCCAGTGCCATTGAGTATCTGTACTTTGTAGTCAGCGAGGTTTACTTCTTCGGCAGCCACCACAGCAGCCTCTGAAGCCTCGTTTTCCGGCTCTAGCTGGGTTATAGGCTGAATTTCTGCCACTTCACCAGATGTCGCTGACTCAGCATGGTCCTGAGGTTTCTGGAGCTGTCTGGCATACAGTAAGCCAATAAATATCCCAATAGCTCCAACAATAACGAAAATAATCACAGGAACCCTATTTTTTGGTTGTGAGTCACTCCCTTTCGTAGTCTTTGATTCTTCTTTATCGGTCACAGTAAATTGATATTGATCAGGTGCAACAGGATTCTCCACCGCCTCGATCAGCAGCACGTCCTCATCTTTGTTGTTGTTTACCTCTTGCTTTGCTGCAATGCCAAACACATCAAAATCAAACTCAGTTACCTGCCAGTTTTTATTAAGCTTCAAGTCTGACTTTGCCCCTGCAGATACATACAAATTATTTACTTGAGAGCCAAAATTATTTTTAAAGTATTTCAGAGCAGTCGCTATTTTTTGATTAGATTTGCTCGCTATATTCTCCGTAAGATAGCTCACTCCTGCCTGAGTGATGGACAATAAATACTCGAGTTCGCTTTTCCAAATTACTAGTCTCGGATCTGAATTATTGCTGTCGATCTGAGCCAGCAAATGCTGAACCGGGTAAATTGCCTCAATCTTTAGTTTGTTTCTCTGGGCGGCAAACGACAGACTATTCAATAATCGGTTGGCTACCGAAAAAACCTGGACAATTTTCATTTCTCCTTGCACAGCAACAAGCTGCCAATCAAAGTTATGGTCATCCATGCTTTCGGGAATGACAGTTTGAGCTTTAGCCAGCAAACTTTCCCGGTTTATTTTTCCGGGATCAACTTTAAATGTAGCTACATAAGCCAAATCATTTCCCAAAACCACTCTGACTCTAGTTTTGAGATACTTTTTCAATCTACTCAAGGCTTCGCTCGGGTCCTCACCATCCCAGGAAACTTCATAGAGCTTAGTTGTTTTAGCCCAAATTTTTTGGCGGGTTATATAAATAGTATTGCTTTTCATAAACTATTCCACTTTTTGCCAGCTACGCAGGTTTACACTCGTACCCAAACGATTGATGATCACCTCTAGCGAATTGATGTATTTTGGCGGTACATCAACTGTCGAGGTAATATCTATAGTTTTCTGCATTCCAGCGCCTGCAACGTCAATGGTACAGTCTCCAGAAAGCTCAGGCAATGTGAGCTGCACCCCCTCTGGATCATATTTGGCGTTATCTCTCAAGTGCAGCAAAGTGTCTTCGGCACATGATTCCGCCACCGCCAAGCTTTCCATCCCTTTTTTGAAATCCAGCGAGGAGCGAGAGTTGCTGACAGCGATTAATGCAATGGAGGTGGCAATAGCAAGCGCCGCAGCGGAAATAACCAGTAAACTGGTAAAAGCAATAAAGCCGTTTGGTTTATTTTTCATAACTATCCCTATGGTAGACAACAACAGGTGTCCGCGTTATTTCCACCGGTGCAATACTGGTTGCCATTTGATTGACGGACCTCACCATTATCAGTACACGCTTTCGTATTTTTTCGACATGTTCCGCCAGTATAGAGCAATGACTGACAGTATAGATTGCAAGTAAGTTCCCCGGGATCAGGCACAAGATCCGTTGGATTGACACGAAACTCTGATTTTGAGATCGATCCGTCTAACATAATAAAGTGAATTATTAATTCAGCCCCTCCCATATCACTACTAAAACCAATTTTTTCTATACTGCGCTCTTGAACAGAATCAAGTGAGACGTTTACTATATCAACCAAAGTGCCAGACACTACATTTGAATTCCACTCTCTTGGGTCACCATCAATCTGCAGTTCTTGAAAAACAGATCCTGATTCACCACCTGTCCACTCAATATACATTTTGTCTATCACTATAGTGGAATCACTGGTGTTCGTAATTGGTGTGTTTCCTAGCTCTTTGCCATTATTTGATACTATAGTGCCTGACCAGTCTATGAGTAATTTTCTAGCTGAGTTGAATTGATTGTCGAGCTCCACTGTTTGCTCCAAAACTGTACTGGCAGAAAATTGTTCTGAATTGGTAGATGCGGCTTGATCTACTTGGAGCTGCACTAAAATATTTTTGGCATTATGGTCTGTACTGCTCATGTCACTAAAACTCAATTCTGTGACGCTGGCTTGATTGGAGCTCAAATTATATGGTCCAGCACCATTGCTGGTAATTTTTATAACATCACCGTCTAAAGTAATGATCGTATCATTGACCCCTGTTTCCAAAGTGATACTAGATGAACTGAGTGCATTGATAGCACTAGCACGATTGATTTCATAGGCGATCCTGGCCATGATAGTTCTGGATTCTTGCTCTACGATCTGTTGCTGAAATGATTTTTCTCTGCCATAGACTATATCCCAAGAAAACATGATTGCACCGGTGATGAAAATCGAGACTAGAGCGATGTATAAAATAAGCTCCACCAACGTAAAACCTTTTTGGCTTGTCTGAATTCGAGGTAGTAATTTTTTTAATATTTTTTTCATTATTATGGTTGGCAACAACAAGTATCTGAACTGACGCTACTACAAAAAGTGTCTCCAATCGGTTTGTGTGATTCGTTGTTGTTATCACATTGATTTGCATTACTTCGACACGCTCCTCCATTAAAATCAACCAGCGCACAATACTCAGCACAAGTTCCGTATTCTGGGGCTGCTGCTCCGGGTACGTTTCTCTCTTGTTGCCAATTGGTGAAATATTTACTCAGCACCACTTCATTGTTTCTGGTAGGCACAAAATCCCAAGCTACGCTTACTACTACCAACTTGGTATCTGCATCTGTCGTTCCACCAGATGCTACCAAGTCACCATTATCATTGCGCTGAGCAGGGGAAATCGTGATTTGCCGTGTATATTTTTGATTATCATCGGGCTGATCTTCTGAGCCAGAGAATTCCCACTCCCCGCCTGATTCTGACAAGCCATAACTACCATCTGCAAGGTTTTCCCAGTTTTGATTACGAATCGACTGAGCTGCTTCCAATCCCTCCATTGCATACATGGTGGCTTGCGACTCCTCCTTGGCCAATCTCGTCGACCGCAACGAACTAATCACTGAAATGGCAGCACTACCAGCAATAATGACAAAAATACCCACTGCCACAATCACCTCGATCACGCTCTGGCCACGATTGGACTGCTGCAAGAATTTATTAATTGACATTTACAGTTCCTACTTCGTTGATGGTAACCACATTGGCATCACCGAGGTTGCTGCTGATATTGATGGTGGCAGTAGAGCTCGCATTACCCGTCAAAACATCAAAAGTTAATTCTGTAGCAGTCGCCGTTATACTCTGAGGAAGGCGGTAGCGTTGGTCGAAAGCTGCGTCTCTCGCAGCATAACTATCACCTTTGAACAGTACAATTTCCCCACCAGCGATCTTTAATCCCCACTTACTCCCTTCTTTTCCAGATAAAGAATTCAGTCGCGCGATTCTGGCAGTCGCTGCCACCTCATTGGTTTTATTTTTGAGGTGATTGCGTACCAAAAAAGCTGACCCAACAGGAATAACTGTAGCGCCCAAAATAGCGACAATGGCAATCACCATCAGTAGTTCGATGAGAGTAAAGCCACGAATAGATTTATCGCCTGATGGAGCCTGTAAGTTCATAGATAGGAGTGATAATTGCTAGAGCAATAAAGCCGACCACTAGACCGATGGTAATCAGTAAAATCGGCTCCAGCATAGTGGACAAATTCTTGCTGATATTGTCTACTTCATCTTCATAAAAATCTCCCAGATACAATAAAGTTTCATCTAGCTTTCCCGTTTGCTCTCCGACCGAGATCATTTTGGTCACTAGAGGCGGAAAAATAGTGTTTTTGTTTTTTTCCATCGCTTCGGCGATTTTTTTACCTCTCTCTAGCTGGCTGGCTGTGCTTTTCAGTTCATTGACAAATGTGATGTTTGCCATGGTTTCTGCTGCTACCACTAGCGCTCGATTTGCCGGCACACCACTTTTCAGCAGTACACCCAAATTCCTGGCAAATCTAGCTAATTGGCCAAACCGAATCAACTCACCAAATAGGGGGAATCTCAATAAAGCTCGATGCCAAACTGGCTTGACTTTGGGTATTTTTACCACTGCAGCAAAAACTAAAGCCAACAATATCAATGAAGCAAAAATCATGACTCCATAGTTTTTCATGGTCAATGCCAAGAAAAGTAAAATTTTGGTAGTAACTGGCAAATCTATTTCAAAAGAGCCAAAAAAATCAACCAATTTGGGAAGAATGTAAAGCGAAATAAACCCACCCATTATCACCGCTGCTGAAAGCACTACCATCGGATACATGAGCGCTGATTGGATTTTTTTCTTCAGATTGTAATCTTTATTCAGCTGCTGGGATAAAAACTCGAGGTTTTCTTCCAAAGTACCAGACTCCTCACCGATTTCTATCAAGCTAATGTAAAACTGATCAAAGATTTTTGGGTGTTGTTTGAGAGCTGCCGCCAGACTGCTGCCATTTTCCACCGCAGCGATAACAGAATTGATGGTTTTTTTAAACACACCTGAGCGATTGTGGGCCGCCAAGGTGGTCAGAGCATCAACGATGGGAATACCAGACTTCACCATCGTAGCCAGATGTTTGGTAAAAAACAGCTTGTCCCTAAAACTGACTTTACCGAAAAGCTGAAGTTGGGCAGGGGGTTTTTTCATGATTTATTCCTTGGTCACCCTCATCACTTCTTCCAATGTGGTAATTCCTCTTTTTACTTTTTCCAAACCATCTTCGAGCATAGTTCTCATCCCATTTTGTATCGCGATTTGGCGAATTTCTGCAGCAGATTTATTCGACGTAATAGCCGCCTTGATTTCATCATCTACGAGTAATACCTCATAGATGCCGACTCTGCCTTCATAACCAGTATCGTGATCTATTTCACAGCCCTTACCCTGATAAACAGTAATTTTTTCACCTTTGGCAAAAATTTTTTCTACTTGCTCAGCGCTGAATTTTTTGCTGATCTCTTCTTTGGTAACTTCCTGACTCACTCTACATTTGGGGTGAATTTTTCTCACCAGGCGCTGGGCAATCACTACATTTACAGTAGAGGCAATCAAAAATGGCTCAACACCCATATCCAGCAACCTGGGAAAAGCCGTAGCGGCATCATTGGTGTGCAGAGTGGAGAGAATCAAGTGACCAGTCATGCCAGCATTTACCGCGATATCTGCAGTTTCTTCATCTCTGATTTCTCCAACCAGTACAATGTCTGGATCTTGTCTGACAATACTCCTCAGTCCCTTGGCAAATGTCAGCTCTGTCTTGTTGTTTACTTGGATTTGATTCACCCCTTCCATGTCATACTCCACCGGGTCTTCGATGGTCATGATATTTACGCCACGTTTATTGAGCAGTTTGAGCAAAGAATACAAGGTAGTGGTTTTTCCAGATCCGGTCGGTCCAGTGGCCAAAATCATGCCATGTGGCTTTTTGTGGGCTGCTTGGATTTTTTTGAGATCTTCACCCTCGATTCCCAAGTCTGCCAAAGAAAAGCGTCTGTTTTTGTCTGACAGCAGCCGCATCACCACTTTTTCGCCATTGGTAACCGGCACAACCGATACCCGCATGTCCAAATCTTCATCGGTTTTATACACTATTTTTCCGTCTTGGGCCGCCTGGTGTTCATCTGTTCTCAATTTGGCAAGAACCTTGATTCTGGTCACGATCATCTGGTGAAGTTCTTGGGGGAGATTGACTATGTCATGCAAAATTCCATCTACCCTAAACCTGACCAAGCTGCTTTCATCTAGGGGTTCTAGGTGAATGTCCGAGGCTCCGTTTTGGTAAGCAAAATTGATAATCAGATCCACGATTTTGATGATTTCTGGTTCTGCCTTGGTTTTTGACTGAGCATTTGCTACATTTTTATCCAGCACTGCAGCAAAAGACTCTTGAACATTATCTAGATATAAATTGAGCGCCTTTCTGATGTCAGCCTGGTTGGCATAATAGCTGATTACCTCAGAACCAACTTTTTTTGCCAGCTGTTCGATGAGGGGGAGATTGCTAGGGTTCGCCATTGCCACATGAAGTCCTTGATCATCTTTTTTAAAGGCTACAACATGTTGTGTCTGGGCCACGATTTCAGGCACGATTCTGAGCACAACTTCTTCTATTTTTTCTTGGGACAAATCAATGAAGGGCTGAAAAATAAGTTCAGCAACTATTCTGCCCAGATCATTGCCGCCCATGAGATCTTTTTCTAAAATCAAATCCCCCAAAAGCAAGTTTTCTTTATCTGCTCTATCTAGTAATCCATCCAACAACTGTTTGTCTATCAACTCTAGCGCTGTCAAAGACGCGTACAGGTCTTTGTTTTTATAGGGGGGCTTGTTTGACATGGAAAAACCTCAACTTACCCAATTAATTGTTATTTTTTGATAGTAAGTTTTTTATTCTCTCCATCACTTCATCAATTGTTACATTGGCTTTGATAGCTAAATCTTCTGCTTTGGCCATTTTGTGCAATTGTTCTTCCGCACCCAAATTGGTAAGAATAAAAACTGGTATCTGCTGAGTGCTCTCACTTGTTTTGAGATTTTCTAAAATTGCAAAACCATCCAGTCCTCCAGGAAGAATAGCGTCTAATAAAACCAAATCAGGTTGATTTTCGCCTATATATTCCAAAGACTGCGGGCCATTGTCAAAAATTATAACTTCATGACTGAGTTTTTGTAATTTGGCCTGTAATATTTTTTGCAGCTGCTCTTCGTCTTCGATAATGACAATTTTGCTCATCTCAGCCTAAGTTTTCTTGTACTTTTTCTACAATTTCATCCATAGTGCTATTTGATTTCACCAAAAAATCTTTTGCGCCCAGGCTTTTTGCTTTGGTGACGTCTTCTTCCTGGCTCAAGTTCGAAGTGACGATGATCGGCAGACTAATTCCAGCTTCTTTGATTTGCGACAACACTTGCCAGCCATCAGCTACTGGCATCAAAATATCCAGCAAGAGCAAGTCGTATTCGCCTGTTTTTAACTCGCTAACTGCTTTGCTACCATCCTCGGCAACCACTGCCTCAAAACCTGATTTTTGTAACTTCAGCTTTAGCGCATTAGCTATAGCTTTTTCATCTTCGGCAATCAATACTTTCTTTGCTCCACCCACCTGGGTTTCTATTTTTTCAGTTTTTGGCTCAACCGGAGCTGCTGATTGCGTGTTTTGCGATGTGTCTGACATCATTCCTTACTATTTTCGATCACTTGTTTCATTGTACCCCATTTCACCCTCCATACTCAATCACCTTGCTACCTTGTTTTTTATGCATGACCTCCAGAGGCTTGTTTACACTGGAAGCCACCTGAACTCCTTTTTTATCGGAGTCAGAAGTTGATCGGGCAGTCACCAGACTATCGTAGCATAATTGCCCTGGTTGGGGTACTAAATATACTTGTACTTGAAAAAAACGAAGGGCTCCCCCTAGTGGAATATGTGGGAACTTATTTTAGCTATAGCTTCAATTTGTTTACATGGGCTTAATGATTTTTGGGTCATTATTTCTCGGACTGTTAACTTCTGTTGAAATTGGATAAGCCTGTAGTTTGCCTTCATAGGGATCGAGTAGTCGCTTAAGATGATCAATCTCTACATTATCTGGATTTAACCACTCCGCCTCCTCTTCTTTAGTCAATATCATTGGCATTCTATTGTGGATTGGTCTCATCAGTTCATTTGGTTCGGTAGTCAAGATAGCGTAAGTTCTACGACTCTGATACTCTGCATATAAACCTGCAAAAGCAAGATACTCATCATCTTCACTATAAATTCTGTACGGTTTTGTACCCTCCTTTGACCTTTGCCACTCATAAAAACCACTAGCAGGCACAATGCATCTTTGAAACTGAATATATTTCTTTGCCCAACTGGCACTAACTGCTTTCTCGCTCCTGATATTAATTAATCCTTTAGGGCTTTCTTTTTTCTGCTCCCAAAAGGGAATGAGCCCCCATTCCATGAGTTCTAGTGAGTTGGGACTATGAGATACCACCACAGGCAAATCTTGCCCTGGTGCCATGTTGTAACTAGTCTCAATGTCAGGAATATCTCCATCGATATCAAAACGGTTTTTAAACCCTTTAATATCTCTTATCTCTAGTTGGTATCTACCACACATATATGATTGTTGACACGTAAGTCTCAGTTTACTATATTCGAACATATGTTCGAAAGCAATAAAGACTCCCTACTCAACAAGGTAAAGAAATTCTACTTCAAAAACCGTCGTCTGCCTACTTATCGGGAAATGAGCAAGCTATTTAAGCTCTCTTCTACTTCCACTATCGCCTACAACGTTAATAAATGGATCGATGCTGGCATCTTTGTCCTAGAGGGAAAGTCTCTCGTTCCCACCAGAAAGTTTTTTGCCATTCCCCTGCTGGGGAGTATTAAAGCTGGCTCTCCAGATGATGCAGTGGAGCACTTTGATAGTTATGCTTTCCAAGAATTTACTTTTAGTGACCCAGAAAACTCTTATGCCTTAAAGGTATCTGGTGATTCAATGATCGATGAGGGTATCAAAGATGGTGATTTAGTAATCCTTGATAAAAGTAAGGAGCCTAAGTCAGGCGATGTGGTGGCTGCTTATATCGATGATGGCTGGACACTTAAGTATTTTATGAAAAACGGCAAGAAAGTTTTCCTTAAAGCAGGTAATAGAAAGTATAAGGATATTTATCCCCAAAGGAGCTTAGAACTAGGGGGTGTGGTGGTAAATGTAGTTAGATCGTATTAATACTTTTGATAAATGACAAATGAACGAAGTTATCAACGAAAAAGTCAGCGTTATTGTTTCCTACAACAGAGACAGTGGCAAAGTGACTCCTCGCAGAATGCGATGGCAGGGCAAAGATTATAACTTCACCAAATTAGCTTATTCTCATCAACGGAAAAA
>OMJP01000019.1 GCA_900299405.1 bacterium
ATGCGCTACAGTGTGCGGTTGGGATTGGGGAGATTTAACTAGTATGCCGACTAATCAATGGCACAGCCAAGCAGAAGAAGCAAGAGAGCAAGATAACCATCTCGAAGCTTTACAGTTGATTGAAGAAGCGCTTTTGGCTTACCAGCAAACTAGTGATTATCAAGGTTTTGCCCAAGCTTTGCAGAGCCGCTGTTTGACCTACAAGCATTTATTTCTATTGTCTCAGGATCAAGCTTTTGCCATTCTGGCACGCCATGATGCCGAAGCGAGCCTTGAGCTAGCGAAGCTTCATGACTTAACTGAGATGCTTGGCTCAAGCCATTTTCGTCTAGGAGAAATCTCGATGTTATTTGAAGACTTTCCTCAGGCAATCAAGCATTACCAACAAGCTTTGGAAAACTACGTCGGAACCAACTGCGAAAAGGGCGATTACCGCTACCACTTGGGCGAAGCCCTACATCGCTCTGGTGATAAAGAAGTAGGCTTACAACAGCTGCAGCAAGGTCTAAAAGAAATCCAAGATCACCGAGATGAGGTCGATAGTTTCCTGGCGAATGTTTGGGAAAGCGGTGCTCACCTGCGAATGGCGGACTTGCTTCGAGATGACGATCCAGAAAAAGCTCAGCAACATCTCGCCGCAGCAGAGAAAATTATCAACTCAGATTCGAAACTAGTGATCAGGAAAAGGCAGCTGGTGGAGTTGAAGCAGGCGCTAGAGAGCTTTAACTAAAACTAGTTTTGTAATTCGCTGACAACTTTTTGATATTCAGCAAAATTGCTGCGAATTTTTTGAAAAACCTCATTTTCTAAAACTCTAATAATGTCACTGATATGGTCTTCGAGTCGATAATATTCTTGAAAGACACCATGGTTGGTGCGCATTTTTTCCCCAAATTGTTCTTTTTTTTGTTTTAACTTTTCTATGAATCCGTCCAGCAGTTTTAATAATTTCTGGAAATGTTCTTCCAGTTCTTCGATTTTTGCTTGATCTTTTTGCATTAATTGGTTGATAGTTTCATCTCTCTCCCAGCCCTGGGAAAGTTTGTGATTGTCATGAAGCCATTCGTTTAGACTCCAAATTGTTTGTCTTATATCTTCTTCGGCTTCGTCGATATCAGCATTGCCCTCTCTGGATACCAGATAGCCTCCAAATCTTTCTTGCACAGCAGGCAAATCGACCTCAAGCCGTCGCAAATCGTTGCTCAAAGAATCAATCGAGTAACTTACGGATTCTTTTAATAGCCGTTCTCTCTCCTGGTCAAGCTCATCAAATTCTTGATTTGGCTCGTTTTGATCTTGATCAGCCTCATTGATAGATAACCCAACCTCACTCATAGGAAAATCATAAACTATTTTGATTCAAATTGAAAACTTGGTAATTAAGATTCTTTTCTAAATCCGCTTGGCAATCCGATTCTTCTTCGCTGTTCTCTCATGTCTTCTGCCAAGCTGTGGTTGCCGGCTTCACCTACCATTTTCACATCATCTTCACTGGGAATTTTGGTTGCTTTTACTGGGCCTTTGTCTTTGTATTTTGACAAAGGGGGTGTTTCTGTAAATCGATGGGTTCTTTTTCTACGTGTCATTGAACTATCTAGGGCAGTTTGGTGGAGATGGGGGGCAATGAACCCCCGTCCGAAAACACGAGCCTTACAAACTTCTACAGACTTAGCTTACTTTTGGTATTACTTGAGGGGGTAGTAAGCCAACCTGACTCAAGCAACCTGCACTAATCTTTGGGAGCAGCCGTGCAATTCAGCTCCTTGCATACTGATTGAGTTGTCACCCAGAGTATTCCATCAGTAAGAAAATATCCCTGAATGCCCGCTTAAGCGTAAGCTACTGCGGGAGCGGTGAACATCGATTGGACGAATCCAACGAAGTCAGCCACTTTGCTGCGCAATGAATTGGCAGTTGTATTTTTAGTCCTGTTTTATGTCTTTTGACCAAAGACAGTCTGCAGTTGGTAAAGAGCGGTTACGTCGATGCTTTACATCCCCGTATCAAGGCTCATATTATATGGTTTCCCCCTAGAAAATCAAGTCTAAATCAATCCTATAACATAAAATATTTACATTATATCCTCGATGTGCTATACTAATTTTTATCAAAGGATGGCGAGGGCACCAAGCTTTCGCTCCCAAGTAACAAATTTTTTCCCGATTGGATCGGGGGAAGAGGAAACCAAGTCGAGCAAAAAGCAAACAAAGGTGCTCTTTTTGGTTTTTAAAAACCATGGGTGAAGAAGGTTTAAATTCAAAGCGAGTAGAGAGTTCCAAACCAGGTGCGGAACCTCAAGTGGTGTTTGCAACCAGCAAAACAGATCCTTTTATTCATGCCCCCAAAATTTTAAAAGTCGACAATTTTGAGCGTCGTGACCCCGAACTTCCTCACTACAGAATGAATTATCGAGAAGAAAGCAAATCCCCTGATCCGGTTCAAGTAGTGATCGAAAAAATGATGAGAATCAAGCAGGGTTTGAAACTTGAGGGAAAAGAACATCATCCTCCCATCACAGCTTCTGATGTGACTTTCTTCCTCAATGGTGAGCAAATGCACCAGATCGTTCGCAGTCCAGAAGAGAAGCAAAAATTCAGGGAGAGACCTTGGGAATATGACGAGGCTAGGCTGCAGGCGATCAAGCGTTATGCGCAGCCATTTGAGCCTGTTTGGCACAACGTTTACGGCATGATGGACGAGGAGGGGCGCATCAAAATCGCCCAGGTAAAAATTACTTGTGATGTTATTCAGGGTTTGGACAAATATGAAACCTACCCCAACTTTTTGCCCACTTCCAACGCTCACATCAGATTGGTCGAGATTTTGCGGGCCAGAGGGGTGAAGTTCAAAGTATTTTTTGAAGATTCGACTGGCGCCAAAGATGAGACTCCCATGGAACTTCCGGGCGAAATCGCTGAACAGTATATCGTGGCCAAGATTCTTGACTCAGATATTTTCTGGCTGTTTTTGCGTAATGATCCCATCGAGATGCAACGCATGGGATATTTTGAAATTGCTTTGCTGACCATGGCTGACTTAGAACAACAGCAAAATATTTTATAACTTTGCTACAATACGCCCTGCATGGCAGAGCAGTTACCTCCTAGAGAGCTTCTCAATCCCGATTTTCAAGTGCTATTCCCTAGTGTTATCCATCCTGACACCGGAGCGTTATTTCTTGATTTAAATCATGGCGGCAAGCAAGGTTATACCGAGGGCTTTAGTTCAGCAACCACTTCCATAGCTGAGTTTTTGGAAAAAATGGCTATTCGTGGGCCGAATATACTTCAGCTGCTTTTTTCCGACGAGCGAGATTTAAGTAAAGCCAAAAGCAAGAAATACGATTTTACTGTTGCTGCTGGGAATATTTATTTGCAGGAAAGAAACCAACCTAGTGCAGCTCTGTGCTTGAGCATCGACGTTGATTCTTCGATGAGTAGTTTTTATGAGTTTTTTAATAAATTGGCTAAAAGACAAAAAGTTGATTTTGTTACTCTCCACCTAAGTAGGGCGATGTTAGACAACATCCGAGCCAGAGCCGATGAACGGCGGATTGCAGCTGTTCTAGCTTTAACAGAAAAACCTACTCGTGGCCCGCTGTACAGGCTGAAACTGAGTTTGGCTGGTGTTGTCGCAAAACTGTTGCACACGCCCCCAGAGTCGAGCCAGTCGTGATGACGTCGTCGACGAGTAGGATGTTTTTTCCGGAAATTTGGTTTTGGTAAATGTGATTGATGGCGAATGAGTCACCGATGAGCTGGTGACGTTCTTCGTCGGTGGTTGCCTTGGCTAGATTTTTGGTATGTTTGGTACGGATTAGCAGCGGAGCGTAGGCTGTGTTGAGCTTTTCGGCGAGTTGTTTGGCGATCAGTTCTGCCTGATTGTAACCACGCCACTTGAGGCGCTTGGGATGCATCGGCACCTCAGTGACGAAGTCGAGGTTTTTGGGAAAAGTAAGGTGCTTATAAAGCAGATCGCCCAGAATTTTCCCGATCGGTTGGAGCTCTTGGTATTTCAGAGCTTTGATAACAGTCGATAGTGGCGGCAGGAAAAAACCCAGAGTTTTGATCTCGTCGATCAAGACATCCAGCTGCTCAAATTGTGGCTCGAAAAACAAGAAATCGATTTGATCTTGGCACTCATCACAGAAATAGTCAGCGTACTTTTCGCAAACTACGCAGACCGGGGGAAAGACAAAGTGAATGAGCTTGCGCCACATGAAGTTAGTCTAGGAAGAGATTTTGACATTTGTGAGACGTCGGAAAACTTGGGGCTATTTCTGAAATACTACATAGCAAACTTGCTATGGGGTGTTTTGGGAGAGAGTATAGCTATTCGCTCTTTGAATTGTTTTTCAAACTAAAAACCTGCTCACCTACCGTCAGAAAAACTTCTTCCCCCTCTAGCCAGGCAGTGTGTTCCATAGTTACCAGCGTTTGATCGTCTTGCTGCTCAACCCCCTTAATTCGGGAAAAAGCCGTGAATCTCTGTTCGGGATATAGCGCCTGAGTTTGTTGCTCTTCTTTATTGGAAACCTCAGCAATAGAGAAATCTTCTCCGACCAAGGTTTGTAGCCATTGGCTTGCTCCTGTTTTGACAAGCGAAGAAATCAGTAAGCCATTGATCACAAAAGTTTCAAAGTTTTTTTCTTGAGCTGCTTTTTCATCAAGATGAATAGCCTGATTGTTGCCAGTTTTTTCACAAAATTGCTGATTATCTGCTTGGGAAATAGAAGTATCACAGACTAGTTTGGGATCACCGATCAGTCGACTGAGATTTTCTACCATGTGGGCGATGGAGGACTCGAACCTCCGACCTCACGAATGTGAATCGTGCGCTCTAACCAGCTGAGCTAATCGCCCGAACTTGAATATTATACCCCAGAGGAAAAAATTGGCGACATGCTACAATGAATCCATATGTCACTCAAACAAACTCTCACCGACCGAATGAAGGCCGCCATGAAGGCCGGCAAGCAGGAAGAACTACTTTCTTTGCGCCTACTGCTGTCTGATATCAAAAACTTTGAAATCGATAATGGCGACCAAGACGACGAAGGGGTGCAGAAACTCATCGCCCGCTCGATTAAACAATGGAAAGACGCCCTCAACGATTACCAAAAAGGCGCTCGAGAAGATCTGGCCAAAGAAGCCGAAGCACGTATCGAGCTTTTGGAAGAATTCATGCCCGAGCAGCTCTCCGAAGAAACAATCAAAGCCAAAGTCCAGGAAGTCTTGGAGAGCATGCCTGACGCTCAAGGACCAGGTCCAGTGATCGGCAAAGTGATGAGCCAACTAGGCGGTCAAGCCGATGGCGGCACAGTCGCTCGGCTGGTTAACCAATTGATGTCTTAATTTTATGGTGCAACAAACCAAAACTGTCGGCGAACTCTTGCAGCACGAGCGTGAGCAGCGCCACATGTCGCGCACCGAGCTCGCCCAGAAAATCCGCGTCAAAGAACAATTTTTGCTAGCTTTGGAAGAAAATCGCTTCGCTGACCTGCCTGCAGCAGTGTTTGTCAAAGGTTACATCAAAGGCTATGCTCGAGTGCTGGGTTTTGATCCCGAGCCGATGCTAGCTTTACTACGTCGTGATTTTCAGGAAAGCGCTAAAGGTAAGCTTATTCCCCAGGACTTTCTTAAACCCGCCTATCGGCAGAAAACCTCGGCTTCGCCGATTAGATTTCTGACATCTGGAGCGATTGGCGTCTTTGTAGTGCTGTTCATTTACATCGCGGTGCGCTGGTACGGCTTCATCGCTCCACCCAGTCTGGAAATCGCCGAGCCCAGCGAAGATTCAATCGTTTCTTCGCAGGTGATCGTCAAAGGAGTTGCTGAACCAGAGGCGATCGTTACGGTTAATTCTCAGCCAGTAACAGTCGATCTGGAAGGCAGCTTCGAGACCCAAATCACCCTGCCCAATGAAGGCATTTCCACCATCACTGTCGAAGCCAAAGACAAACGAGGCAAAACCACCACCGAGCAGCGGACAGTGTTTGTCCGCTTTTAGCTCACGCAATTTTCAGGTAAGATGAATTAAAGAGCAAAGGAGCCCAATGGAAGAACTTTTACCAACCGTCTTAGCAGTAGTTGCCGTGATTTTGACCGTCATTCTCTCGATCGTCGGTGTGCAGGTTATTTTGGTTTTGACCGAAGTGAAAAAGACTCTGACCAAAATCAATGCCACCCTCGACGAAGCAGAAGCCAAGATCAATGCGATCGTTTCTCCCTTGCAAAATTTGGGGGGATTGGCTGGCGGCTTGCAGACTGGCATCCAGGTTTTCGAGACCTTTACCAACTGGCTGACGAGCAGAAAAGATGGCAGAAAAAAGTAATTTTCAAGGACCGTTCATCGCGGGATTAGTGTTGGGCATGGCTGCCGGAGCTGCCGGAGTGTATTTCTGGGCTACCGAGCGCGGTCAGGATTTCATGGAAGAAATGAATGAGTTGTGGGATGAGGCTCGACCAGAACTGATCAAAAAAGGTGTGATCAGCAAAGACGATGAGACCATCGGCCAGGCAGTCAAAGGCTTTTTACTCGAACTTGCAGCCGAACAAGCCCAAGCCGGCAAAACCGAAGCCAAGAAACGCATCCGCAGCAATAAAATGTTGTTCAAAGGGGTTTAGTGAGATCTTTGGCGCTCCTGGTATAATTTCCCCATGATCAGTTCCAACGATCTTCGCCAGCGCTATCTAGATTTTTTTGCCAAACGTGGTCATGCCATCGTGCCTTCGTCTTCACTAGTGCCGGAAAATGATCCCACGACCTTGTTTACTGGTTCGGGAATGCAGCCGATGCTGCCTTATCTATTGGGCGCCGATCACCCCAAAGGCACACGGATTGCTGATTCGCAGAAAAGTTTTCGCTCCCAAGATATCGAGGAAGTCGGCGACAACCGTCACACTACTTTTTTTGAGATGCTAGGCAACTGGTCACTGGGTGATTATTTCAAAAAAGAACAACTCCCCTGGATTTTTGAGTTTTTGGTCGATGATCTAGGGCTGGATCCGCAGAAACTGTATGTCACGGTCTATGGTGGTGACCAGCAGTACGACTTACCCCAAGACGACGAAGCGATTGAGCTGTGGCAGCAGTTGTTTGCCAGCAAAGGTGTGGATAACAAAGTAGTCAGTGGTGCTAGAGAAAAAGGACTGCAAGACGGCAGAATTTTTTCGTACGAAGGCGCTGCCAACTGGTGGTCTCGTGCCGGCGATCCATCCAATATGCCCGTAGGTGAGCCAGGCGGCCCTGATAGCGAGATGTTTTATGACTACGGCGAAGAGCGGGGCTTACATGAAAGCTCAGAGTGGAAAGATCAGCCTTGTCACGTAAATTGTGACTGTGGTCGCTTCGGGGAAGTTGGCAACTCGGTGTTCATGCAATACCTGAAAACTGAAAAGGGCTTTGAGCCCCTGCCGCAGCAGAACATTGACTTCGGTGGAGGGCTAGAAAGAATTGCTTCCGCCTTGGCAGATGATCCAGATATGTTCAAGATCGATTTATTTACCCCGATTATCGAATACGTCGAAAAAGTCAGCGGCAAACAGTACGAAGGCGAGCATCTGATTTCTTTCCGGGTGATCGCTGATCACATGCGCGCTGCGGTGATGCTGATGGCTGATGGAGTGCTGCCGGACAATAAAGATCAGGGTTATTTCGTTCGTCGCTTGCTGCGTCGCTCGGTTCGGTATGGCAAGCAGCTAGGGATTAACAAACCCTTCTTGGCTCCGCTAGCCGAGATTGTAGGGGAGATTTATGCTGAGCCTTATCCAGCGGTTAAGCAACAAGTGGAGAGCATTACTCAAGCAATCCAAGCCGAAGAAGACAAGTTTTTGCGCACTTTGGAACGTGGTCTGCAAGAGTTTGCCAGACAGACCGCCGACGAATCTCAGCTGACTGCTCAGTTGGCTTTCACCCTCTACGAAACTTATGGTTTTCCCCTGGAACTGTCGATCGAGGAGGCCGAACAGCAGGGTTTGAAGATCGAGGAAAACATTGATCAGGCTTTTGCGACCATCAAAGACCAGCACGCCGCTCAGTCCCGAGAAGGTGCCGCTGGAAAGTTCAAGGGCGGTCTAGCCGATCATTCCGAAACTGCGGTGCAATATCATACCGCTACCCATTTGCTGCATGCTGCCTTGCGGAAAATTCTTGGTGATCATGTTGAGCAAAAAGGCTCGAACATCACTGGTGAGCGCTTACGTTTTGATTTTGCTCATCCTCAAGCTTTGACTGATGAAGAAAAAAAACAAGTCGAGCAGCAAATCAACGACTGGATTGCTGCCGATTTACCCGTAACTAACCAAACCATGGAAAAAGAGGCGGCTTTTGCCGCTGGAGCTTTGGCTTTCTTTGGCGAGAAATATCCTGATCAGGTCAGTGTTTACACCATCGGTTCAGATCCAGCAAACGACTGGATTTCCAAAGAACTATGTGGCGGCCCCCATGTGGAGCACACTGGCGAGATCGGTGCAGTCGAGATCTTCAAAGAAAAATCAGCCTCGGCAGGCGTCAGGCGGGTTTATTTGCGGTTAAAGTAGCTGATTCTTTTATTTCCCCAAGAATTCTGCTTAAATGTTACCAAGGCACGTTGTGTCTTATGTTGTAGTTTTTAAGACTTATGCCACTCAAATTTTTCAGCAAATCCAAAGGTGAGGAGCCATCGGCTTCACCGCATACTTTTTTGTGTCTGATGTTCGTCAACCGCTCGGTGCAGGCGGCATTGTGGAAAATCGAGGGCGAAGAAATCGTCGATTTGTCGCAGTCGAGCCTGTTGTCTTTTGAAGATGATGATGATGGCTTGATCAAGATAGACCAGGCGCTGCAGGAGCTGGGACCAGAGTCGGAAAACGTCAACCAAGTAGTGTTTGGCTTTGATCCTCATTGGGTCAATGGTGACGGCTTGATCAAAGATCGCAAGGCTTTTATCAAACGCGTCACGGAAGATTTAGGACTGCAGCCAGTTGGCTTTGTGGTGATCACTGACGCCTTGACGCAGCAGCTGATCAGCGAAGAAAGCATGACCTCGGCAGTAATGGTCTATGTCCAAGAAGACACCGTGTTTATTTTCCTGATGCAGCAAGGCAAGCTGGTCGACCAGCTTTCGGTCGGCAGATCGGATGATATTGTGCAGGATATCGTCGAAGGTTTGGCGCGCTTTGCTAAACAGCTGACAGGTAAAGATTCCTATCTGCCACCCAAGTTATTGCTGGCCTCACCAGTATTGTCTTCGGCAGAGCTGGACGACGCTCAGCAGCAAATCACGGCCTACAACTGGTCAGAAAATCACTCTTTCATGCAAACTCCAGTGGTAGAGAGCATGTTGGCTTTGGATGTCCTGCAGGCTGTGGTAAAACAAGGTGGATTAGCAGTGGCAGAATCAAAAGGTTTGAAGGGCAAGCACAGTGAGGCAGCTGATGAAGTAGCTGCAGGGGCGGCTGATTTTGGCTTCGAAGATGTTGATTCACCAGTCGATGAAGGTGACAACTTTGCTGCTCCCGCTGATAAAAGCGCTGTCACCAGCTTTGGTGTACCGATCGATGAGGAAAAAATAACCGATGAATCAAGCCAATTAAGCAATAAAACCGCACAAAAAATGACTAATCGCAGTAACAAAAGAAAGTTCAAAATGCCCGCTATTTTTGGCAAAATCGCCGCTTGGTATCGTCATCACCCCCACAAAAACGCCATTCGTGGCGGAATCATTGGTGGCATGGTGGCCTTGTTGCTATTGATCATTGGCTGGGCAGCCTTTGCTTACCAAGTAGTGATCTCGGTTCAGTTGGCAGAAAAAGTAATCGCTAAAGATCTGGAAATCGTAGTTGATCCGAATATTGCCAGCACCAATGTCGAGCGCCAGATTCTCAAAGGCTCGCTAGAAACGCTGGAAGTCACCGACGAAACTACCATCGAAACGACCGGAGTGACTCTGGTAGGTGATGCTGCCAAAGGTACCGTGACGATTTTCAACAAAACCACCGCTCCGAAGACCTTTACCGCTGGCACTAGTTTGTCGACTGGTTCAGTGGCTTTCACCTTGGACGATGAAGTAACAGTTGCCTCAGCTTCTTCAGAGGAATCAGGTGGTCAGGCGGTTACTACTTTCGGTCAGGAAGAAGCAGCGGTGACGGCCACAGGAATTGGAGCGGAAGGCAATATAGGCGGGGGAACGAAATTGACGATCGCTAATTTTGCTACCAGCACCTACGAAGCCACTGCCAAAGAAACTTTCAGCGGCGGATCTAGTCGGGAAGTAAGGGTGGTTGATGAAGAAGATTTGACCGATATTTTGCAGACTTTGACTGATTCGCTACTCGATGAAGCTGCCAAACAATTCGCTGACAAATCAGGCAACGGCACTTATTACGTCCTGACTTCCAGTTACGACGTGGTGGAAGAAAACTACAGCGCCGAGGCAGGCGATGAGACCAATCAGCTGGGCTTGGCTTTGACTTTGGAAACCTCGGCGGTGAAATATAATTCAGCTGACATTCGCCCACTTTTGGAAGAAGCTCTGAAAGACGAGATTCCTGAAGGTTATGCCCTGATCGAGGATGAGCCGGAACTGCTGACATCACCTAGAGATGACGCGACTGGCTCGAGTACCAGGGTGGTGCTGGATGCCAACGTCAAAACCAAGGCCCGCCCACCAATTGATCAAGCGAATGTGATCGATAGCATTTTGGGTTTGTCTCTGGATGAAATGGTGATGCGGCTGGCTGATCGGCCAGAAATCGAGCGAGCCAGCTATGTACTGCGCCCCGGAATCGCCAAATGGTTTACCAGTAAAGTTCCCAACAATCTTGACCGAGTGACTCTAGAAATTAGCAACGAGGCGAATTAATGTCTCGCAATGACGCTGCCCACCAGCAAAGACAAGATCTGGTCAAAGTGTACCGCGAGGCGCTGATGGAGGGGGTGCC
>OMJP01000020.1 GCA_900299405.1 bacterium
GACCTGACGTAGAAAGACACATCTTCGTAGCCAGAGAAATTCGCCGCATCGATCGTATCAGTGACAGTGTGATTGTTGGCACCGTTTTGTTGTTCAGAACCAACCTCGGTAGAGGCAGCCGAGGAGTTGCGTTTGGCAAAGATGACGTCGATGTAAGCAGGCTCGGTTGATTGGCTATCAGTACTAGTGGAACAGGAGTGGGTGTGATTGGAGGCAAAACTATTAGATCCCCAGCACTGAACTTGTTGCACTGAGCTGGCTCCTCCAGTGCTAATTGAGACGCTGTGAGAATGAGTTGACGAACCACCGGTTGCGCCATAGCTAGCAGCTCCTCTGGGGAATTTGCTATCTAATGCACCAAACCTGGTCCATCCGATGGGAGGGACCGAGCTAACTATAGATATCATTCCTGAAGGGGCGTTTCCAGACTCGTCTTTTGAGGCCAAAACTACGTCTAGATAGGGGGGTAAACTACTTGCTGATCCGGTAGATCCATTACTCGTTGTATGGCTGTGGTTTCCTGCCGCGTTACATTCGTCTCCGCTTCCTCTTGCGCCCTGAGTTCCGTGGCTACTTGTTCCTTGTCCAGAGGTAGAGTGAGAATGAGTTGACGAACCACCGGTTGCACCATAGCTTTCTGCACCTCTAGGAAACCTGTTGTCTAGGGCTGAGAAGCGGGTCCATCCCGAAGGAGCTGAGGAGTCAAAAATAGCAATTAGACCACTGTTGATAGTAGGTTCATTACTGCTGCAGTAAACAGCTGCAGTATAGGGAGGTAAATTGCTGCTGCTACTCACCCCAACTGTGAGGCTATGGTTGTGGCTAATTGACGCTTTCCAGAAGCCAGTCCCAGAGAGAGACCCATGAGTAGAGCTTGGTCCACCACTGGTACAGCTAGCATTTGAGTGGTTATGAGAATCGTTGCCACCAGTCGCTCCGTAAGACGAAGACCCCCTTGGGAACTTGTTATCTAAATCTAAATTTCTGCTCCAGCCTCCTGAACACGAACCGTTGTTTAACAGTGTGAAATTCCCGCTCCAGATTTGTTCACCATTATCAGCGCTGTCGTTGTTGTAATAGAAGTAAACGGTCTTACCGCCGTCGGGGATTGAGGGAACCTCTACCCAAGCCTGAGTTGTGGAAGTGTTACAGCCGCTTTCTAACCAGTAGGAGATGTCAGTTGTGCCATCGCTGTCTGTAAATCTGAGATCATCACAATCACTTTGCAGCTTGCCTGCTGAAATCAGTGAGGCTGTGTCGATGGTAACCAAAATATCAGCGTCAGTTAGCGTATCGCCAGAGTGGGTGATGGTGACGGGCTTGCGGTTGCCATAAGCTGTGTCATACCAAGTTGCTTCACCCTGGGTGGCGACTAGTTTGACCGAACCAGTGCCTTCTTGTTTGGTGCCAGTATCTTGTGCAACAGATAGTACTCCGGCATTGGAAGTCACCCACTGGGTGTGATCGTCGACGGTGTTCAGCGAAATCGCATCGGCAAATTTTATACCGATTAAAAAAGAGATTATGAAAAGCAGGAGAAGTATAATTTCTCCTCGAAAAAGGACTCGGGCAAGCTCGGCTCTGCGCGGCATATTTTAATAGTAGCACACCCAACTTGGGAAAAGCAATCTAGTGAACACGATAGTTACTCGAAATTTCTAAATTGGTAGTTTTGGTAAGTGCTGAAAGCAGTTTGGAAAAGTTACGCTAAATGTCAAATTACGATTTCATAGTGTAGTGGTATGGGTAATAAACGCGCCAATTGGCAGCAGGTTCTGGTTGAACATAAAGACAAACTGCAACTGTTAAGTGGCTTCATCGGGGCTGTCGGGATGTTGTATGGCTTACAGGTGCTGATGGTAGAGCGAACAATGATTCCGTTTTGCTCGGCAGAAGTTCTGGCGGCTGTGGGGGAGGAGAGCTTGTTGGCTCAGCAGCAGGTGACGGTCGAAGTAGCTGGCGCGGTGGTCGAAGCTGGGGTGTGGAAACTGGGGGTCGGCTCGCGGGTGGCGGATGCACTCGAGAAAGCGGGGGGACTTTCCGCGCGAGCCGACCGAACCTTTACCACCCAAAACCTCAATCTAGCCAGGACTTTGGTCGACGGCGAACGGCTTTACATACCTTTTACCGGAGAGAACCTTAATCGAGAAAATAATGGTGTGGTGGCGGGCATCAGTACTACTAATACTAAGATCTCAGTCAACGATGCTAGCGAGAAAGAACTCCAGACCCTACCCGGGATCGGTCAAGCCCGAGCTGCCAAGATCATCGAAAATCGACCCTACCAATCATTACAGGAGCTAGTTAGCAAACAAGCCATCAGCGAAACACTTTTGGACGGCCTCAGCGGCTTGGTGAGTTTGTGAGAAGTTGATCCACAGCAGTTTTTACACAGATTTAGGGAAAAATCAGCTGCAGTTCGGTGTTTTTAGGTAATAATTTTTATAAACATGACAAAAGCGATAAAGGGAAAAGGAGAGCTAAATAACAAAACTTTGCTCACAAATTACTATATTGAGCATATTTGTATAACTTATATTCAATAAAAATTATGCAAAAATATTAATATATCAATCATACCAGGCGAAGAAATACCAAAAGTTAACCAAAATTACATCAAAAATGATATCTTTTGATTGCTTTTGTTAGGTAAGCCATTTTAGCTAAATTTTCCAGATATTTAGCCTGGTAGAGAAGCAAAGAGGCAGTAAATTTAGCAGTCACTACTAGTAACTGATACGCCTTATTTTTCGCTAAAAAGATTGATACAAAGGATAAAAAACATGTTAAAAACCTGGCTGATTTTGCTTAAGTATCGGTTTTTTGCCTTCCAAAATTCTCTTGAGGAGCTCCAGGCTAGAAAAATTACCTTCCTGAAACTATACCACAGCGAAGATCATCTTCAGTTTATGAGCGGTCTGGTGCTGGGCCAACAATCGCCGCAATTTAGCTATTTGGCAGATTTTGCCAACGCCGGCATGCTCCATGTACTAGTTGCCTCTGGTTTCAATATCTCGCTAGTGGCTGGTTTAGCCTGGTGGGCGACCAATAAAATAGGGAGAAAGATACGTTTGGTAGCAGTTTTGTTTGCCATTTGGTTTTATACTGCTTTCCTCAAGTTTGAGCCGCCGCTGATGAGAGCCGCAGGGATGTTTACTCTGGCATTTTTCCTCAAGTATAAAGGCTTCAGAACCAAGCGCTCGAGGATTTTGCTGCTGACCGTCTTGATGATATTGCTGGTTAGTCCAGGCTTAATAGACTCACTTTCCTTCTGGTTGTCAGCTGCAGCCACGCTGGGAATCATGGTGTTTGCCAGGCGGATGTTTATGTTCTGGCGAGACAATTCATCGAGTGTTAAGGCGATTTTTCTCGAGGAAGCCAGTACTTCCTTGGCGGCACAAAGCCTAGTATTTCCTTTGCTAGTCTGGTATTTTCATCAGTTGAATCTGGTAAGTTTCTTGGCCAATCCAGTGATGCTTCCCTGGTTGGGAGCGATTACCCAGGCCTCCGCTCTCGAGTTCCTGCTGGCTTTTCTCGATCACACTTGGTGGGGTAGGGTGCTAATAGCAGTTTTTTCTCAAGTAACGGGGTTTGTTTTTGATCTGTATTTTGCCGCTATAGCCTGGTGGCAGCAGTTATTTTTCCTCAATCGTGCCACCACATCCTCAAGCAGGCTGATTATTCCCGTCTGGCTGCTTGGTTTGGGTGTTTTTTGGCTGATAAGCCGTAGAAAACCTGAAAGAAAGAGCCACTTCTTCCATGAAAAACTCTAAAAATTACTTATTTCTGATCCTCGTAATTATCGTTATTTTTGTGATTTTTCTTCAGAAAAAATGGACGGATGAATCAATGAAAGTTGTCTTCTGTGATGTAGGTCAAGGCGACTCTATACTGATACATCAAGACTTTTTTCAAATACTGATCGATAGCGGAAAGAACGAGCGAGTGCTAGGCTGTTTGGGTCATTTTCTGCCTCCGTGGGATCGGCAGTTGGAAATCGTGATTATGACCCATGGGGATGAGGATCATATCGGCTTTTTCGGGGAAATTTTGGGAATTTATGACGCCCAAATGATGTTTTTCCCAGACTCAGACAAGGATAGCCAAACTATCAGGGGTTTGAAAGAGGCAATTAATCAAGAAATCCCCCAGGGAGCCAGCTTAAAACAGCCGATTTTAGGGCAGACAATCGGTTTTCCCTC
>OMJP01000021.1 GCA_900299405.1 bacterium
CCAAACTATCAGGGGTTTGAAAGAGGCAATTAATCAAGAAATCCCCCAGGGAGCCAGCTTAAAACAGCCGATTTTAGGGCAGACAATCGGTTTTCCCTCTGGCGGGAAAATAACGTTCCTCGAGTTGCCTGATGGTTTAGCCTGGGAACCAAGCGAAAATGATCGCTCAATCGTGTTTCTCCTCGAGTACCAGGGAACAAAGTGGCTTTTTACGGGGGATTTGGAAGAAAAAGGGGAGCAGGAAATGCTCAAAAACGGCTTTTTTCCTCGAGTAGATGTCTTAAAGGTCGGTCATCATGGTTCGCAAACTAGCTCCACGATGGAGTTTTTACAGCAAACCAAACCGTCAATCTCCGTGATTAGTGCGGGAGCGAATAATAGCTTTGGCCATCCCGCCGCGGCGGTACTGGAAAATTTGCGGCAAAGTGGCAGTCGCGTGTTGCGCACCGACGAATTGGGTGACATCGAACTGCGCGCCGCGGCGAACAGAATTTGGCTCCAATCAACTCTCCAACGCGACTAATTGGTGAGTAATTTTTGTAAAAAACCGCCTCTACCAGGCTATTTTCCTCGAGTAGAAATGTGTTCGAAACCGCGAAAAGGAAACTGAAAAAAATCGTCAGCAATGAAACAATTGGCAGACTTTTTGAAATTTACTGACGATTCATTTGGCAATTAGCTTTGGTCGTTAAAAAATCTTTTGCCAATTTGCAAATTCACGACCACGTCCTTGCTTACACAAACCCACTAATTTCAACAAACTTCGGTCGTTGGTGGGGTATCGCGGCGACAGAGAGCATATTTTTCCATTTTCACTATTCTGTTTAAATTTTGCCAAAACTGAACACATTTTGACGCCATGTAACATCACTTTTTATCCAAAATATGCTTTTTCCCATGAGTAATAAATGTATCCAATTTTATTCGGGTTGAGTTCGGTTTATTGTGCCACGCAGCTAGTGTTACTTGGCTGTGCTACAATTGCTGCTTAATGAATCCTAAACTTCACCAACTTAGCAACGGTTTGTCGGTCATCACGGCACCGATGAAAGGCGTGGAATCGCTGACAGTGATGCTGCTCGCCAACACCGGTTCACGGTTTGAGCCGATCGGCAAAGAGGGTCTGGCTCACTTTTTAGAACACATGGTTTTCAAAGGCACGAAAAAATATCTCACGGCCCAAAAGCTCGCTGCGACGATCGATGCTTTGGGAGCGGACTTCAATGCTTTCACTAGTCACGAATACGCCGGCTACTACGTCAAAGCTGCGGCCAAACACCTAAGCACGGCGGTGGATGTGCTGTCCGATATGTTGCTACAACCAACCCTCAACGAAGAAGACATCGAACGCGAAAAAGGGGTCATCGTGGAAGAAATCAACATGTACCACGATCAACCGGCGAGTCACGTCGGTAATTTATTTGCCCGCATGGTCTATCAGGGCTCTGGTTTGGGTCATGACATCATTGGCACGAAAGATTCCGTTACGGCGATCAAGTCAGCCGATTTTCGCGCTTTCCTGAGCCAGTGGTATGGTTTGGGGAATTTGGTCTTGGTGCTAGCAGGCAAGGCTGAGGTGGTGGAGTCGGCAGAAACTCTCAAGTTAGTCGAGGAGATGTTCGATAAAAAAACCGAGGACCGTCTGGAGGGCAAGCAGGAGATCACGGAGCTATTGTCCGATGACCAGCTGGCTAAACAACGTCTCCACCTCGAGCAGCGTGAGACCCAGCAGGCGCATTTTATCTTGGCTTGGCCGGGAATCAATCGCACCGATGAGCGCAAGTACGCGGCCTATGTTTTGTCAGCCCTGATGGGGGGTAACATGAGTTCGCGGCTGTTCACCGAGGTACGGGAGAAGCGAGGGTTGTGCTACTACGTGCGGTCGACGACTGATCAGTTTCATGACAAAGGAATTTTCGGCGTTTCGGCTGGGGTGGATCCTGGTCGCGTGGAGGAGGCGATTCAGGTCTCGGCTGATGAATTCCATAAACTAGCCACTGGCAAGCAGAAACTTACCAAATCCGAGCTGTCACGAGCTCAGGAGTACTTGATCGGTAAGTGGGCGTTGAACATGGAAGACAGTGACACGATGGCACAGTTTGTGGGTTTGCGGCAAGTGCTGCTGGGCGAGATCGAGACGGTCCAGGAAATGATGCGCAAAATTCAGGCAGTTACCCTAGAGGAAGTCAACCAGGTAGCGCGAGAACTAATTCTTCCCGGCGAAGCGCGTTTGGCTCTGATTGGTCCCTATGATGATCAGGATAAGTTTGGGGAGCTGATTAAAAATCTCTAGTTTTTCGTTTTTCAGGTTTAGTTTTTCCAAAAGTCAAAGAAATGTTTGGTTGTCGTGGCAGGCTATTGCTATGGGTTTTGATTATCAGCAGTTCAGAAATTGGGGCGAGTCTCGTTCGAAAGTAAAGCCCGATCCTGACAAGAATTTAGAAGCAACTTTGGCAGAAAAATTAGTAACGATTCGCTATCTTGACGACTTATCACAGGAAGAATTGGCAAGAAAAGTGGGCACTACTCAATCAGTTATTGCCAGATTAGAAAGTGGACGCCACACTCCTTCAATTAGGTTCTTGAAAAATCTGGCTGAGGCCTTGGAAATGGACTTGAGTATTGAGTTTAGATAGGGGTTTACCGAAAAACGCCCATAGCAGTTTTGCTATATTGTGTTAATGATTTATTACTATTGATCCTTAAACGGTATAGCATTTTTGCTATGGCCCATTTTAGGAATACCCCTAAATACTCAGCAATCGATCAAATCAGAACATATACTTATCATTATTTTACATTTTGATCTAAAAAGATCGGTTACTTTTCTCCCACAAAACCCGCCCTACTCAAGTAAGACATTTTTTCTCTCATATTTTGATCTATTGTTTTATATTAAAAAACTCTTTGAATAGTTAGCAAAGTGCGTGGAACGCGATGAAATCCCGCTACGCGAAGCTTGCAGGGGGTGTTATTATTGATTCAAGAAGAGATTTACAAAAAAAACGAAGAAAGGTTTTATGGAACATTCTCGCACTGCAGTGTTGGTCAAGCCGGATGGACTTCAAAGGGGTTTGATCGGCGAAATTATTAGTCGCTTTGAGCGCAAAGGCCTCAAGTTGGTGGGTCTGAAGATGGTCAATATGACTGACGAGATGCTCAGTGAATGGTACGTGGAGCACAAGGACAAGAGTTTCTTTTCCGAGCTGAAAAACTTTATGGGTTCGAAGCCGGTGGTAGCCATGGTATGGCAGGGGATCGATGCAGTCCCAGTGGTGCGCAAACTAGTCGGCACTACGCTCGGTCGCGAGGCTGAAGCGGGTTCGATTCGCGGCGATTTCGGCATGAGTCAGCAATACAATCTCATCCACGCTTCCTCTAGTGACGAGGATGCTGGACGCGAAATCAGCATCGTGTTCGACGACGACGAATTGGTGAACTATTCCGACATCCGCGAGCAGCTGATCTACGCTGATTACGAACTGAAGTAGGGGGGGGTAGGCGTGACGGAAGCAGAGAAAAATCGTCGCCCACAAGTTTTCGACACTATCTTGGCGGTGGCGATATTCGCTTCGCTAGTAATTAACTTTCCCAAAGCAGAAAGTAGCGCCGATCAAGAAACCATGCTTTCAGAAAATAATTCTCAAGTAACTATTCCAGATGAGACGAAGATGTTTTTACCAAAATAGATTATAATTATTTTATATGTCAGAAACCTCAGAGGGTGATCAAAGAAACCAAGCAGCAGCGGATGCTACCAAGGGGCTTGAGACATTAAAAGGTGGCATAAAAGCAGCTTCGCAAGAAAATGCTCGACAGTATGCACTTCGAATTTTCAATGGAGAAAGTCCAAAAGATATTGGTATTGCTGGAGGTAGTAAACTGGCAGAAGCCGTCATGGATGACTTAGTCAGTCTTTCTGTTGAGAGGTATTTTAACAATGAGCTTAGTGACACCGATGCTGCACAATGGATTATGAGAACC
>OMJP01000022.1 GCA_900299405.1 bacterium
AGTTAGGATCATTCATAAATCTAGTATACCAATTTTTGCTAAATATCTCGTAAGCAACGTTACATTTCGTGTCAAAAACTGTGATACATTAACCATATGCCAGATAAATTCGCTGCTACTTGGGTATCTTACAGCTCTATTACTGATTTTCAGCAGTGTCCTCGAGCCTATTATCTGAAAAACGTTTACAAAAACTCCGACACCGGCAATAAAATCCAGCTAGCTGCCTCGGCATTGTCTTTAGGCCAAGCAGTCCATGAAGTAGTCGAGGCTTTGTCCATACTGCCAGTCGAAGACAGGTTCAAAGAGTCGCTCATCAAAAAATTCAACAAAGTCTGGGATAAAGTCAGTGGGAAAAAAGGCGGTTTTTTTGACGAAGCTACCGAAAAACAATACAAAGAGCGCGGTGAGGAAATGCTGCGCCGAGTGATGGACAATCCCGGACCCGTGGGAGAGCTCGCGATCAAACTCAAAGACGATCTACCCAACTACTGGCTCTCGGAAGAAGACGAAATCATCCTCTGCGGCAAAGTCGACTGGCTCCGCTACCTCCCAGACACCGATAGTGTGCGTATTGTCGATTTTAAAACCAGCAAAAAACGAGAAAAAGCAGATTCCCTGCAGCTGCCAATCTATTCCCTACTCGTCACCAATACCCAAAAACGACCAGTGGTCGGCATGAGCTACTGGTACTTGGGCCTCAGCGACCAACCAGAAGAAGTTAAACTACCCGACACTGCCGAAGCTCACCAACAGATTCTCAAAATTGCCAAAGAAATCAAACTCGCCCGCCAACTCAATCGTTTCCGTTGTCCCCAAGGTGAGTCAGGCTGCATGTTCTGCAAACCATTTGAAAAAATCATCAACGGTGAAGCGGAACAAGTCGGCACCGACACCGCATATCGCCGTGATATTTTTGTCCTTCCCCCAGCAGAAAATCTAGCAGAGGACAGCTACATTCTGTAGAATTGATCCCCTATGAAAGATCTCGATCGACGCCTATGGATAATTTTTGTCATTCAAGTGACTGAGATCTTGGGATTCTCGTTGATTCTGCCGTTTCTGCCCTTCTATGCTCAAGAATATGGTGCTTCACCATTGGTAATTGGCTTGATCCTGACCGTGTTTTCGCTATTTCAGTTTGTCTCGGCACCTATTCTAGGTAGTCTTAGCGACAGCTACGGACGCCGACCCATGCTGATGCTCTCCCAGCTTTCAACCTTCGTCAGCTTTGTGGTGCTAGGTTTTGCCAACAGCTTGCTGTGGATCTTTATCTCCCGCGCTATCGACGGTCTACTGGGCAGCAACCTGACCACTGCCCAAGCATATATTAGCGACATTACTCAGGAAAAAGACCGCAATCGGGCGTTCAATCTCAGTAGTATTGCTTTTAGTGTTGGTTTCTTGATCGGTCCGGCAATCGGCGGCTATCTGTCGCGCTTTGGCTATGCAGTACCAGCACTGGTGGCCGCGGGAATCGCTTTGATCAGCATTGCCCTAACCTATTTCTATTTACCAGAAACAGTCAAAGACAAAAAGCGCACACCTTTCGAGATTTCCGAGCTGAAAATCTTCAATCTCAGCAAATTCACTCAGTATCTGAAAATCGAAGAGCTGAAAATCGTGCTGTGGCAGTTCTTTTTGTTTTCACTAGCTCATGTAGTTTGGACTAGCAACTTCGCTCTCTATGGTGATCGCAAGTTCGGCATGACTGCTGACACTATCGGTTTCATGCTGGCCTACGTCGGGTTTATCAATATTATCTTGCGTGCTGGGGTGGTACCCAAACTATTGGATAAATACTCTGATCGCTCACTCAATATTATGGGAATATTTTTGATTATCATTGGATTGGTGATTCCGCCCTTTTTGACAGTATCGTGGTCGTTTTTGATCGTCATCACGATTTTGTCTTTGGGAATTGGGATTAGTCGTCCCGTACTCAACGGTATCATTTCCAAAGTAGCCCCAAAGAATGAGCAGGGCGCGGTGATGGGAGTGGCAAACTCTCTGGGGAGCATGGCACAAATCGTGGGACCGGTCTTTGGTGGCTGGTTACTGTCAGTTAGTTTCCCAGACAGCTTGATGCTGGTGGCAGCAGTGATTATGGCGATTTCTTTGGTGTTGGTCTTGCAAGAACCAGCTAAGAAAACTGATAGCCTAGGTTCTCCACGCTGATAAAAAACGAGGCTAAAGCCAATAATAATAAAAACATCACGATAAATAACAGGAATTTAAAAGGAGTGAACTCGAAAGATAACATTATCTTTATGGTGCGCTTTTTCGGGGAAACTGTCAAGCAAATTGCAACACAGCAAAGCGATTTTTACCAAACTGATCGGGAAAGACTTGAACTCGGTAAGTCGCTGACAACTTAGCTAGTTTTTCTTCGTCATGGGTATCATCGATTTCCAGATAAATTTTGCCAGTGGGCTTGAGGATCTTCTTCGCTTGGTTAATTAGGTTATCAATTAACTGTAAGCCATCAGCTCCGCCATACAATGCGCTCAGTGGCTCGAAATCTTTAACCGAATCTGGAAGGGTGGCCAGTCTGTCGCTGGGAATGTAAGGCAGATTGGCGATCAAGTAGTCAAAGGTGAGGTCTGAAGGAAAGTCCTCAAGCAGATCGCTTTTAAGAAACTCAAGCTTGGCATTACTGGGTAGCTGAGGAATCAATCGCTGGCGATTTTTTTGAGCGACAGCTAGGGCCTCCTGACTGATATCACTCATCATTAACTGAAAAGGCTTGTTGCTGGCAATCAACTGGCTGGCAATACTCAAGCCAATCGCTCCACTACCAGTGCCGACTTCAGCGATCGTGAGTTCGTTGGGATTACTAAGCAAGTCTTCGACGACCAAGCCAACCAACTCCTCGGTTTCTACTCGAGGGATCAGCACTGCCGGTGAAACCGTAAGCTCTTTGCCCAAAAACTCCACCCTACCAGTTATGTACTCTACTGGCTGCTCGCCATACTGATCAATTTGCTCTGGATCGAAGCCGTATTTTAGTAAATGGTTTTTTTCGTAGGCACTAAGAATTCTTGCTGACATACAGAGGTATTATACTGCTATCTGGGCTCTTGTATTTTTGGTCAATTTGGATACACTGGTTTAGCTATAAAAATCAGGTGATTATCAATTTAGGAAGGCATTTTCATGAAACTTGATCACAAAACCCTAACCAAAATTATGATCGGCGCCATTGCTCTGGTGGTCGGCTTTGTTTTTGGTTCTTTATGGAGAGAAAATCAATTACTCAGGCAGGGAATCGGCGGCACTGGAACTGGCACCCCTACTGCTCAGGCTCCCACCGCTCCCACTACCGATTCTTTGGCCAAGATGCCTGAACTGACCGAGGAAGATCATGTGCGCGGCAGCCTGGACGCACCAATTATTTTGGTCGAGTATTCTGACTACGAATGTCCTTTCTGTAATCGTTTCCACCCCACCATGCAGCAAGTACTCGAGGAATACGGTGATCAAGTAGCTTGGGTTTATCGCCACTTCCCCCTGACCAGCATCCATCCTCGAGCTCAAATCAGTGCTCAAGCAGCCGAGTGTGTTGCTCAAGCAGGTGGTGAAGATGCATTTTGGCAATACACCGATCGTCTATTCGAAGAAGCTGGCTTGGCTGGTGCAGAGGCACTAACTGAAGAGGCCCTGCTCGAATATGCCGGTGAGCTAGGTGTTAGTACTGGTGCTGTTCAAACTTGTTTGGACAATGATGCTACCAAAGCAGCAGTCGATGAAGACACTGCTGGTGGCAGAGCCGCTGGCATCACTGGTACTCCAGGCACCATTGTGATGACCCAAGAAGGTGATTTTGAATTGATTTCGGGAGCCTTGCCTTTCGAACAGATCAAAACCATTATCGATCAGTATTTATAGAGTGAAGTTTAAAGATTAGATTCTGCTGGCTGAAGATCTCTGAGAATCAGCTGGACGGTAACTCTATCGCGCCACTCGTTGGTTTCCAAAACTCCGGCCACGTTGATTAGATCATCTGGCTGGAGATTGTTGGCGGCTTCACCTCTGCCCCAAGCCAATGCTGGAAGGTCTAGCTCTCCTTTGCTGTCAGTTAAAGTTAATTTCAAATGCTGCTGTTGATTACCCACGGTCTGCACTTGTTTGATCTTGAGGTTCTGCAAAGCAAAAACTGGTTGATAGTTGCTTTGTCCAAAAGGAGCAAATTTATTGATTGTGGAGATTAGTTCTTTATTCACCAAGCTGGTCGGAATCAGGCATTCGATGTCCAGAGTTTTTTGTAGCAACTCTGGGTCAATGTTTTCCTGAGCATATTGATAAAGATGATTCATGACGTCGTCCAGCTTACTGAGCTCAAAACCAAAACCGGCCGCCATCGGGTGACCACCAACTTCTAACAACAGTTTCTTGCCCGTTCTGATCAGCTCGGTAATATTGACTCCTGGCACAGAACGTGCCGAGGCTTTGGCACTATCTCCCCTAGTGCTGATGACAATCGCGGGCTTGGCGTACCACTCGGCCAATTTGCCGGCGATCAAACCGATCACTCCTTCATGAAAATCTGGCGAGTGAGCGATTAGCAGTGATTGATCGCGCTGGCCACGGACCTGCTGTTTCGCCAGTTGCAGCAAATCATCGGTCAGCTGCTGGCGATCAGCGTTGGTATCATCCACTAGTGTGGCCAGCTCTTTAGCCTTCTTGCTGCTGGTGGTGCACAACAGTCGCAGAGCATCCAAACCATGAGATAAACGCCCCATAGCATTGATTCTTGGCGCAATCCCGTAACCGACTGTGCCAGCGTCAATATCTTTGGTCTTAAATCCACCTGCCTTGAACAAAGCCTGCAGTCCTGGTCTTTTAGTGTTTCGTAAAACTTCCAAGCCATGCCAAACCAAGCTGCGATTGACGCCCAACAAAGGCATCATGTCGGAAATCGCGGCAATCGTCACCAAATCCAGCGAATTTTGGGCTGCTTTTTCATTCAGTTCTCGCGCCAAAAACCAAGCTACTGAAGCCCCGCTAACCATAGTGGTGTGCACAATCGCCAAAGCATTCGGTAGAGTTTCGTCTGGCTGGTGATGGTCGCTAATAATGACGTCCACGCCTTCCTGGCGGAGCAACTTCACAGTTTCGACCGCAGTAATACCGGTATCGACCGTGATCACCAGATCTGGTAAAGAGTGTTTCTTGAGCTCTTCCACCGCTGCCCAGGTCAAGCCATAGCCATGCTTTTCGCGGTGAGGAATAAACGGCATGGCATCTGCTCCGAGGTCATAGAGCGCCTCCCACAGTACTGCCGTGGCGCAAATGCCATCAGCATCATAGTCACCAAACACCAATATCTTCTGCTTTTTCTCAATCGCTTCGAGAATCCTGTCTTTGGCCACTTTTAGCTGCTCCAAACCCATTTCGATGTCTGCCGGGGTAATTTCTGCTGGAGATTTGGGCTGGAAAAACTCGTCAGCGTCAGTAATTTGCCGATTACTCAGCAAAATCTCACTCACATCAGCTATTTTCTGGGGAACACGATCACTAAGAAATCGCCACTGCATATCATTCACCGTATCATAAAATTAGCGGAAAAACTGCTCGAGTTACAAGCCCAAAGCTTCGTCAGAAAGATCATCGGCGGCAAAATCTTCCTCGATCTCTGCCGAGAATTCTTGATCGATTTGCTGGACCGCTATATCGGCTGCCTCTTGATCCGTTTCTGCCTGTTCTATCTCAGCCGCCGCCTCTTCTTCCGTGGCAGGCGCTTCGACTGGAGCTGGTTGTCTGGTCAGCAAGTAAGCCAAACCAATCACAGCTGCTACCGGAATCAATAACCATAGTTTTTTCATATTTTTAATTATTATTACTTAATAAACTAGTAATCAGGGGCCGTAGAGTTTCTTGCCAATAGGCTTTAAGATCCTGAGCGCTAAGTCTTACCTCCTGGCCGTGCTCTTTTAGATGAGTTAAGGCGCTTCTAAACTCCCCCTCGGTTTCACTACAAGCAAGTCCTTGAACTTCTGCCAAGTGAGCCAAGTAATCAGCCGTTACGGCTTCAAAAAGAATCAGTTTTTGTTCAAAATTGGAAATCGCCACTTCGAGCTCGACGGTATCAATGCCGGCTTCTTGCAACCTGACAACCAAGGCATTTAGTCGGGCAACAATTCTGTCATATCTGGTTTGATGTTTGTCAGTATTATTTTGGTAGCGCTCAACATGATTACCGATTTTTTCTGCCACCGCCTCACAGCGGTCGGCTAGTCTGGTGGCATTGGCTGGTCTGACCTGGTCGGCTTTTTGCACTCGGTCTACTTTGACAGAATTGGCTCTATCCAGGCGCTGAGCATTGACCTGAGTGACAGCTAAAAACAGGGGAAGCGATAGCAGCGAAAAAATGATTAGTTTTTTCATTACTTACATCCTACCCCAATCGATACTGAAAATGCAACTTACTTGACTATATGCCCTGTTCTATAATGACTTTATGAAACTGACACTGCCTTTTGAGGTTTTATTCATCCTCTGGACACTGCAGCAAGCTGGTTTTGAGGCTTTCTTGGTCGGTGGAGCAATTCGGGACATCATTATTCAAGCCGCTCTAGGTAAAGAGTTTTCCAGCTCGCCGATCACTGATTTTGATTTCACTACTAACGCCAAGCCAGAGGAAATTCAAAAAATTTTCGCCGAGAGTTTTTACGAAAATGAGTTTGGCACTGTGGGTGTCACTCACGAAAATCTCTGGGAAATGCTGGAAAAGCAGCACTTTCAGCTGCCGGGCACCAATCTCGCCAAGCTTTACCAGGATTATTTAGCCAAACAAGAAAAAGAAACGCTGATCGACCTGGCTAGCGCTTCGAAAATTCATGAATCGCTAGAGATTCCTGAGGGCCAAGAGCCTGAGCTTCCTCAACCCAAGCCTTTTGAGATCACTACTTACCGCGCTGATGGCGATTATGCCGACCATCGCCGGCCAGATTCCGTGGAGTGGGGGCAAAATATTCAGGACGACCTGGAAAGACGTGATTTCACGATCAATGCCATGGCACTCAAGATCGTCCCCAGTGTTCTGGAAAACTTCTTTGACCAAAAAGTTTTTCCACCGGTAGTCGAACTCGGCCAAACTCAATACGAAATAGTTGATCCTCACGGGGGTATTCAGGACTTGGCAGCCAAAGAAATCAAGGCTGTCGGTGATCCTAATCTGCGTTTCAAAGAAGATGCTCTGAGGATGCTGCGGGCGCTGCGTTTTGCGGTACAACTGGAAATGGAAATCGAATCTCAAACCAAGCAAGCTCTGCTAGATCATGCACCGCTGATCGAACATGTCAGCTGGGAAAGAATTCAAGATGAGTTTTTCAAAATGCTGATCTCTCCCCTCCCCAAGCGGGGGATAGGGCTAATGGAAGAAACCGGTTTGCTGCAGTTTGTGCTTCCTGAACTACTAGAGAGTAAAGGCGTCGAACAAGGTGGTCACCATGATACTGACGTTTGGACTCACTCGCTGGACGCTTTACAGTCTTGCCCATCCCCTGACCCAATAGTCAGACTATCAACCCTGCTTCATGATATCGGCAAACCTCGCACTTATCAGGAAATCGATGGCAAGATCACTTTTTATAATCACGAAATCGTTGGCTCACGGATGGCTTCTAAGATCGCTCAGCGCTTGAGACTGTCGAAAAAAGACACCGATCGGGTTTTCACCTTGGTTCGCTATCACATGTTTTACTACCAGCCACAAAACAATGACGCTTCGATCCGCCGCTTCATGCGTAAAGTCGGCCTGGAAAACATCGATGACATTCTCGACCTGCGCGAAGCCGATCGGCTTGGTAGCGGGGCGCGCAAAACCAGCTGGCGCCTAGAAGAAATGAAAGACCGAATGGTCGAGCAACTCAACCAACCCATGGATGTCCGTGACTTGGCAATCGATGGCCACGACCTAATGGAGGAACTAGGACTCAAGCCAGGAAAACAAATCGGCGAAATTCTCAATCAACTGTTCGAAGAAGTGCTGGAAAATCCGGAACTGAATAATAGAGAAACCTTGTTGGAAAAAGCGAAGAAATTAACTGACTAAACCCCCTGCTGCTCGCGGTGGGCGAATTCGTCCTCGCTACCGATCACCATGATTCTGGTGCTGTAGAGGATCTCCATCACGAAAGGATCACGACGGGCTTTGCGGAAATTGAATTCTTCCAGATTGAAAACCCCGTAATTGACTTCCCTGCCGAGACGTTTTTCTTCTTCTTTCATCAGCGCTTGCAACTCAGGCAACACCACATCGCCAACGACAAGAACTTCCACTTCATCTTGGGTTGGAGTAGTTCCCCGAACGAATTTACCCGAGAACATCACGAAATCCAGATCACCCAGCTTGCGGCGTAAGCGGCGTATTTTGCCCCCCAGGCCAGTGCTTTTGACAATCATCTGCTGCAGCTCCTGGTAGTAAAGATAGCGCTTGTTGAGGGAATAATAAAGCCGATTACCCCGCTGCTCACTTTTCAGCAAACCAGCACCAAGTAGGCGGTCTAACTCGCGTCGGACAGCATTGATTTCTTCTTTGATCTCTCGAGTAATCTCGCGCACGTAATACATTTCGTCAGGATTATTGAAGAACAACTCCAACATTTTCACCCTTACTCTCGAAATCATTAAGTCTTGTAAATCTGCCATAAGAATATTTTTTGAGTTATTTATGTACTCAAATTTTACCACATCCCACCAGGATGCAATTAGTAATCTACGTCAGTGGAGGTGTCGACTACCGAAATCCAGGTCAAACCGCGAGCCAGAGGAATGTCATCACCACTGCTGTCTACGAAGCGCAGCTCATCAGTACGAGACTTTTTGCTCCAAGTAGCCTCTACCACTTCGCCATGTTTGAAAATCAAGGCATCGCCAGTACCGGTAGTGGTGTAGAGCAAGTGTTTTTTCTCGTTGATCGGCCCTCGCTCAGTCGTAAGTAAGACGATCACATTCTTGGCAGCGATTTGCTCATCATTGTTGAGATCGATGTGATCTTCACCACCCATCACTCGCAAATAGGCATCCAAGCTGGAATCATAGTTCCACTCCAAAGAATAAGCACCATAGCCATCCCAGAAACCATGGCTTACCTGAGTAACACTTCCAGCGGCTGGGGCATTCTCCTCAAAAGTCCAAGGTTCAAAACCATCTGACCACTCAGTGCCTGGCACCACTCGGCGATTGACGACTCTGTCAGGAGACATATTGGTCCATTCGCGCTCCTCACCAACCGCCCACAGTTTCTCGGTCGTGGAAACCATGGTGTGTTCAGTAGCGACTTCTCTGCCGGGAATACGATTATAGTCACGCACAAAAGTCGGATAGCCAATCGAGAACTGATTCAAGTCATTTTCCAAACTCCAACCATAATCAATGATCTGTCCCAAAGCATCAGTTGGCCCAGGAACATTGGCGCCACCAACATGGACATAAAGCGGGAAGTTGTAACCTGAAGCCCAGTCTACGAAATAAGTCCGCGCAGAACGCACTGGCGCCACTTCGACATCTTGAATCTGAGCAGCACAGTAGTAAAGAGCGCCGAAACGAGTTACTCCACCCTCGGCCACTGCTTCATAAACCACGTCAGCGCGGCTCAAACCAGACTGAGGTCTGGCATCAGGCGAGTTTTCGATCATCACAAATAATGGTCGACGAGTCTCCCAAGCATCACGCTCGGTTTGGGTGTAAAGCTTGCCATTCAGTGGACAGGCTTGATCACGTGGTTCACTGGGATCGATCTCCAGCAAAGCACCAAGCAGAGTCTCTCCTCCTTGAACTCCCCCAGGGAGTACTACCTTGCTAGTTTCCCAATAAGAAAAGGCGCCAAACGAGGCAATCGCCGAAACGGCGTACAAAGCAAGAGCAATCAGCAGGTGTTTTTTTTCCATGTTTTTAAAGCTTTCTAACATATTTATTTCTTTAAACAATTTAGTATAAACAGATTTTTTTTATGACGCTAGGATTGAAAAATCTGCCAAATATCTTTGAAAGAGATCAAGATGATCAGCCCCAACAGTAGTAAAAACCCTCCGTAATGAACATAGCCTTCGATCGCCTGAATTCTTTTTCTGCCAAAGATTTTTTCCAGCATGACGAACAACACTCGCCCGCCGTCCAACGCGGGAATTGGCAAAAGATTCATCACTCCTAGGTTGATCGACAACATGCCCGAAAACTCCAGCAGTGGCGCCCAACCGCGGGAAAGCAGGCTAGTTTGACTGGCTTGGTGCACAATTCCCACCGGACCAGCTACCCCTGCAGGCACTGTGCCTGCCGTGAAGATCTGTTTGAATAAATCAACCACCGCCACCACGATTAAAACACCTAGAGCCAAAGCCTCTCTGACACCATAAACAATCCCCTGCCAAATTCTGGTCGCCCAAGGACCTTTTTCCAGAAAGAAATCACTAAACACCACCCCCATCGAGCCCTCGCCAGCTGGGGTTTCTGACTCTGTTCTGAGAGTCAATTCAGCCTCGTGAGCGATCTCCGGACATTCATAACCCTGACAGGCACCGGTGGTAACCACCGTCACGGTTTCTCCCCGATTGAGATCAACAAATTCCACTACGTCATCGATCAGAGGAGTCTCAACAAATTCTTCGCGCAGACGAAAACCCAGAATTTCTTGGTCAGCGGTCAAGCCAGCTTCGGCCGCCGGTGATCCAGGCGCCACCTGCTCGATCCGCGGCCTACCCTCGAGAAAACGGGGAATGCCCAAGACGCCAAAGACCATCGAAAAAGCCGCCATGCCAAATAAAATATTGGCCAGCGAGCCAGCCACCATGATCGCGATTCTGGATTTGGGAGGCTTGGCGTAAAAAGCCGTGGGGCTGGGCTTGTCAGGTGGGTTCTGCGGATCATAATCCTCACCTTCTAGTTTCACAAAACCACCAAAAGGAATGGCGTTGATGGTGAAGGCTGTTCCTTTCCAGGTAAAAAGTCTTTTGATTCGCGGAGGATAACCGATGCCAAACTCTTTAACTCGCACACCATGGCGCCGAGCGACAAGATAATGACCCAGCTCATGAATAAACACTAGAAACGAAATAATTAAAATAAAGATTAAGATAGTCATGAGCAGTTTTTACAGCGTGGTTAGTTCTTTTTCTTTGTCGGCTACTAGTTGGTCAATCTTGTCCATGTAGGATTTATTTACCTCTTCGAGCTCTTTGAGCATCAACTCGACATCGTCTTCACTGACACCATCTTCGTTTTCCTGATCTTCGATTAGTTGTTTGACATCAGCCCGAACGGTACGCAGCATCACTCGCCCACTCTCGGCTTTTTGGTGCAGCATCTTCACCATTTCCTGCCGACGTTCTTGGGTCAGAGGAGGTACGGGCACTTTGATCACTTCGCCATCGACCACTGGGTTGAGGTTGAGGTTGGCGACTTGGATGCCTTTTTCGATATCAGCGATCAAGCTTTTGTCCCAGGGGGAAACTACTAACAAACTAGCGTCAGGAGCGGACAGTGAGGCTACCTCGTTGATTTTCATGGTGGAGCCATAGGCCTCGACCACCACGTCGTCCAGCATCTGCACAGTGGCTCTGCCGGTGCGCAGCCCAGCCATTTCATGGCGAACATGGTCTAGTACTTTATCAAACTGGTCTTGATAGTCTGACTTGTTAATCATGGCTTTATTCTAACAGTAAAAAAGTTATACTAGTAGTATGCAATATCTCAAAAACCTCTTTGGCAGTTTCTACAATCCTCAGGTCTACCAAGACTTTATCAATTCCAAAACCAGCATGGCTGTTTGGCACTTCTTGATTAGTATGGTCTTGATCGGAGCATTGCACGGAGTTTATCTAGCCTCGGTGGGCCTACCGATGCTGCGCGAGAAAGCTCAGCAAAGTGTCGATCAGCTGATGGCAACTTACCCAAAAGATCTGATAATCAATTGGGATGGTGAAAAACTCACTACCCAGCCAGAGGAATATCACGAGCTACGAATAGATCCTAGCGAACTGGCTCTCTTTGACGAACTGCCAGGCAGACCGGCTCCCAACCAATCGCTGCTGTATCTCAACCAAGATCTGAGTCCTAGTGAGGCTGCCGCCCTGCTAGATGAAGAAAATCTGGAGGGACTGATCGACCAGGAATCACTCTACTACCTTGATCCCGAAAGCGGCAGCCTTCAGGAAATAGCGATCCAAGAATATCTCGAGGCCAGCGAACTGACGATCGATAAAGATTCCCTACCAGTAGCCGAACAATACCTAGATCAGGGAGTCGAAGTAATGCTGCGCCTCGCTCGCTGGTTCCTGCCAGCTTTGTTGGCCATCGGGCTCACCATCGGCCATCTGATTGTGTCACTGGTTTTCGCCACCCTGCTCTATCTACCTGCCAGAATGGGCAAACTGATCACTCGCTGGCGCGAGAGCTGGCGTTTTACTTTGGTTCTATTAGTGGTGGTGGAGATTTTGAGTAGAGCTACTTTCTGGCTCTATCCCAATCTGGATTTCCCAGTGTACTCGGTGGCTTTCTGGGCTTTGAGTGTCTTTATTTTATTAGCCCTGAACAATCAGCCAAAACCTCAGTCTAAACAGGCCAAGCGAAAAAGCTAAAGATCAAACCAAACCAAGCCAAAGTCGTCATGCACAAATGCAGTACTTGGTAAACAATCGCTGCCTGATCGGCCGTCAGCCATTTTCTTTTCTGCAAAAACCAAGGGATAAAGGTTTTTTCGTGAGCCTGATGATTGAGCCAGTAAATGGTCTCGAAAAACCAGCGCATACCGTAGAACAGCAGCAGCAACCTCACTAACCACATCCAGGATAACCAGCTAGCCAGTACCCCGACCGCAGCCCAAAACAAACCAATCACTAAAGCATCACCCCAGACATAGATGCTGAGGGGATATAACCAAGGAGTGTCTTCGTAAAATTTTTTCTGTCCGATTTTCCACCAGGAAATAGCAGTCAAAGCAAGTCCGCCAACTATCAATAAATACTCCCAGATCATCGGCTGTCGATCCTAAGCTCATTGGTAAGTGGTGGTAGGGGCAGTTTTTCGCTGTTGGGATTGGCCTGGCGCAAACGAGCCTCGGCTTCGAGCAGTCTCTTTTCCAAAGGACTGTACTCCGGCGCCACCGTTCGTTGCTCGGTTTCTTCCGGCTCAGCCTGTTCCTGTGGAGCACGATTGAAGAAAGCAATCACTACAATCACCAGCATCACCGCCAGCCAGCCAATCACCCACCAAGCCCATTTGGGCAATTTCTTTTTCGGCACCGATTGATTGGGTTCCTGTTTTATTTCCTCTACCACTACTGGTTTTTCCAAGATTGGTTCTTCGGCAGCAAACTGGGTTTGACTTTGGTTGTAATTATTTTCTGTCATAGTTGTCTCAATAGCTCTTTCAAGAAAGAGATAACTTTATTCAAGCCACTGTAAGTAGCTTCGGTATCAGCCGCTAATCGTTGATAAAAAGAACTGGTGTCTCGCTCGGCAATGGCAGTGGTCAAATTACCCCACAATTCATCTAGTTCGGTAGCAACCGCATCCACAGCACGCTCGGTTTCGCGGAAGGCCTGCGGACTGACTTTGCCTGACTCGGTAGCAGCGACGGTCATGTCGTCGGCCACGGCTATCAACTCGTTGTGCACTGACTGCAGCTCACCTAGTAAAAACAGCGAGTTGGCTTCTCGGTAAACTTCTTCAAATTCTGGTTTTCTGGCGATAAAAGTGTCGGCTAGCTGGTTAAACTCTTCACGTTGGGTCGCGGCAGAAAGAGCCTCCTGGTGAGTGTTGAGCCAATTTTGCTGAGCTGACACACGCTGCAGCACGGCGGTTTCCAAAGTCAGATCAATGTTTTCGGCAGCAATCAAGCTCACCCGCATCAGTTCAAAATAAGTCAACATCACTTGGGCTCGTAATCTCATGGCCTCTTTG
>OMJP01000023.1 GCA_900299405.1 bacterium
TCTCCTTCTCAGGAACAAGTGGTACAAATAATGGACGCCAAAGAGCAGGAGGCCAAACAATCTCTTGAGCAAGTTAGATCGGAACTAAAACAGGCTGTCGAACAAAAACAAATGCCCAAAGCTCAAGCTCCTAAAATTCTTGATGCCGAAGTTGTCGATCCAGGCGAGGGCCATGAATACAACAAACTTTACGCTGCCGCTCAGTTTGCAATTGCTATCTTTGCTCCAAAAGAAGGCCTTGAGTTATGGCAGGAAAGACAGGGTAAAAGAAACGCAGCCATTCAGGGTAAAAAAACTCACGACCAACTTCATAACGAAAGAAACGCTCACTTGGGCGCTTAATTGAAAATTTCCTTAATTCCTGATCTTGTGAGCTCGAGGGGACTCGAACCTCTGACCTCTTCGATGTCAACGAAGCGCTCTAACCAACTGAGCTACGAGCTCTCACAGAGTCTGAATTATACCGAACTAATCTGGATTTCACAATTATCGAGGAAATGATATAATCATCTCTCGTTGTTCTCGGGTGAGGACAGCAGATATTAGGATAATAGAAAATAGTGATTCAAAACAAAAGATATCAGCGCGGCAGAAGAACGAAAGATTACGTCAAAGCCAACCATCACATCCGCTACCCTCAAGTACGCGTCTTAGCTGAAAGGGGAGAAGCCATCGGCGTGATGAGTTCAGAAGAGGCGCTCAAAAAAGCCCAAGAGGCAGGTAAAGATCTCGTTTTGATCACCGACCAGGCGAAACCGCCAGTCGTCAAGATTATTGAGTTGTCGAAGCACAAGTATCAGCTCCAGCAAAAAGAGTCTGAAAACAGAAAAAGCGCTCGCACTCAAGAAATCAAAGAAGTTCGCTTCAGCCCCTTTATGGCAGAAGGCGACTTCGAAGCAAGATTGAAAAAAGTAATTAGTTTTCTGGAAAAAGGAGACAAAGTTCGTTTGAGCTTGATGTTCAAAGGACGCCAGATCACTAAAAAAGAATTTGGTTTCGAGTTGTTCGACAATATCATCGAGCGCACTCAGGAAATCGCTAGCGTAGAGCTCGAGCCAAAAATGATGGGCAGGAAACTACAAGCTCAGCTGTCACCAGCGAGCAAAAAGAGCGGTAAATAAAAGCTATAAACTATAAACTAATAACTAACTAACATGAGAAAAATTAAACAAAAAACCAGAAAAGGCGCCCGTCGTCGCTTCAAAATTACCGGTAGCGGTAAAGTGATGCGTCGCGTCCAGAATCAGCGTCACTTGCGTCGCAACAAAAGCAAAAAAGCCAAACGCAACTACAAAGTGATGGTCGAAGTCAAAGGAAAATGGGCCAGAAAAGTAAAACGAATGCTCGGAAAAGCCTAACTATTAACTATAAACTATAAACTAAACCAAACATGCCAAGAACCAAAACCGGAACCACTCGTCGTCGACGCCACAAGAAAGTCTTGAAACTCAACAAAGGCTACCGTGGCACCAACAGCAGACTATACAAACGCGCCAAAGAAGCCGCCTTACATGCCGGGCAGTACGCTTTTATCGGTAGAAAACTGCGCAAACGCGACATGCGCAAACTCTGGATCATGAGAATCAATGGTGCCCTGACCGAAATCGGCGCCAAACTGAACTACTCCAGATTCATCAATGCTTTGAAAAGAGAAAAAATCGAGCTCAACCGCAAAATGCTCTCTGAAATTGCTGTCAATGACGCCAAAGCTTTCAAAGCCATAGTAGACAAAGTCAGTAAATAACGATAAAACTAATATAGATCGATGAAAATTAACTACATGTTGACCATCAGCCCGGCAAACTTCCGCAATGCTCAAAAGCAAGGTGGGGAAGGGGTGATGGCGTAGTAAATTCATTTTTCGCAAGAAATCACCCCGCTTTTAACAGGCGGGTTTTTTTGTGTCAAAAAAGGAAAATATGAAAGGAGACATGACAGAAACCAGATTAAGACTCTATGAGTTACTTGCTTCTCAGGCAAACGGCCCTGAAGAAATCAATGCTCGCTGGGCAGACTCTGCTTTTCTTGATAAAGCAATCAATGCTTTTAAAGGCAAAGTCGATGACAACAAACCCATCGCCGGCCGAACAAGAGCCGCTTAGAGAGCGTGGTATAATGATTTCAATGCAAAGCTTCGACCAAGCATTTTTTAGCTTCTTTTTTATGCAGCAAGCCTAAACGGTCGGGGTTTTTAGTAAACACAACAACATGAATCGCCCCCGACAGGGGGTTTTTTAATTGATAGAATGAAAAACATGGCAACAACCTTAGAAAAACTACAACAAGACATTGACCAACTGGCCAAAAACTTCGCCAATGATCAAGAACTGGATGCCGACAAACTACGCACCAAATATCTGGGCAAAAAGGGATTGTTCAACGAACTTTCCAAAGAAATCAGAAACGTCGCCAATGAGGATAAAAAAGCTGCCGGAAAGCTGCTGAATTCCCTGAAAAACGACCTAGAAACCAAGCTTACTAGTCTGGAACAACAAACTACCGGCAGCTGGGTAGATGTCACTCTACCAGGAGAGCAACCAAGTCAGGGACATTTGCACCCCATTTCTCAAGCAATCGAGGAAATCTCTGGCATTTTCGAAAAAATCGGTTTCACCAGAGTGCGTTATCCAGAAGTAGACTGGGACTACTATGCTTTTGAGTCACTCAACATGCCAGATAATCATCCCGCCAGAGACGAATGGGAGACTTTCTTCGTCGATCTGCCAGAAAGCAAAGAAAAGGGGAAAGTAGTGCTAACCCCTCACACCTCGAACGGCCAGGTGCGGGAAATGGAGCGGCTGAAAAGCAAACCCCCGATCAGAATGATCAACATCGCTCGCTGTTACCGCCGCCAGCAAGACGTCACTCATACCCAAATGTTCCACCAGTTTGAAGGCTTGGTGGTCGATGAAGGCATCAATATACAGCATCTCAAAGGCACTCTGGACCACTTTGCTAAAGAATTCTATGGACCAGAAGTCAAAAGCCGCATCCGACCCTTTCATTTTCAATTCACCGAACCATCATTCGAAGTAGACTTTAGTTGCCATATCTGCCACGGCACTGGTAAAGTCCGAGGCAAAAAATGCAGTTTCTGCAAATCAGGCTGGCATGAAGTCGGTGGGGCAGGCATGGTTCATCCCAACGTCTTGAAAGCTGGCGGTATCGACCCCCAAAAATACACCGGTTTCGCCTTCGGCTGGGGAGTCGAACGTACCTATACCCTACGTGAGGGTTTAAACATCGACGACATTCGCTATTTTTATTCAGGAGATATCAGATTTTTGGAGCAGTTCTAATGAATATTCTCATCCCACACCAGTGGCTACTAGAACAGCTGGAAACCAAAGCTAAACCAGAGAAAATCCAGGAATACCTGTCGCTGGCTGGTCCGTCGGTGGAAAGAATCGAGCGCCGCGAGGGTGATGACGTTTATGACATCGAGGTCACCACCAACAGAGTCGACAGCATGAGCGTCCGGGGGATTGCTCGTGAAGCCGCTGCGATTCTGCCTCAGTTCGACGTGCCCGCCAAATTGGCAGTCAGCAAACTATCCTTTGCCAGTCTCAAACCGGCAGCCAAACAACTCCTGCCACTACCCAAGATCGACAACTCTCGCAAATTGTCTCGCCGCATCAGCTGCGTGGTGCTCACCAACGTCAAACATACTCCCACCCCAGACTGGATGGCCAA